>NZ_JBNXVR010000020.1:0-111792 GCF_050565595.1 Leptolyngbya sp. AN02str
ACCGCAGTCCGGTCAATTGCTTCGCCAACATCCTGTGTGGGCTGATTGCCTATTGCCACCAGCCGAAGAAGCCTGCTCTGAGATTAGATTGGGCTTTGTCTCCTGCGGCTTAACCATAACTGAGGTTATTTCGGTGTTTGAGTTGTTGAATGTGCTCTCCACGAATTAGTGTCAGATCAGGGAGCGGTTTTTAGGTTCTCCCCGTACCTCTAGCTCCAGCCCATGTCCCCGTATGCGATCGGTTCCCAACAGCAGAGCAAAAAAGAGGAACAACCGATTCGCAATTTGAACGTTTTTTCCCGATTCGGGTGGCAGCTCAATTAGCTCTCCATTAAATAGCTCATACAATGCATCCGTCCCGTCGTTGTAAGACAGGTACTCGTCGAAGCTGAGGAATCGGTGCTTAGTCTGAGTCATGAAAACAGCATAGATGAAATGACGAGATTCAGTGCGCCCAGAGAGCCCACAACATAGCGCCCATAACTCGCAACAATTCGCTAGGGCTAAGGCACAGAAGATAAAGCATCAAGAATCAGCATGGATGACATGGACTCAGTCATTGGGGAACTCGACTGTTAAACTTTGTTCCAGAGTTCAGCGTGCATCTTGAGCCGATCGCCCCTCAAGCGATTTACTGAATTAGCAAGATACTGGTTTGTATCTCGCATGGTTTGTTGATCGCAAAGCAAGATTGAGGATTCAGTCAATGCGCCAAATTAATTTTGTTGTCATATTCGTCATTTGCTTGGCTCTGGTTTTGTTTGGGATTGAGAACACAGAACCAGCCGTCATTCACGTGGTGCAAGGCGTCGATTTAAAGGCACCCCTGTCTATTGAGCTGATTCTCTCAATGGGAATTGGCGCTGTGCTTGCCTGGATCTTTAGCGTATGGACCCGTCTGCAAAACATGTTGGAATCGGGACGAAAACTCCAAGAGCGCGACGATCGCATTCAAGAGCTAGAGCAAGATGTGCAGCGGTACAAGGTCGAGCTTGAGGAACAGCAGCGATTGTTGCCTGCCTCCAAGCCCCAAGCCGAAGAGATTGAAGTCACTGAAGTTTACTCATCTTAACGACAGTTTCGGTTAAGGGCTTTTCTGAGATTTGCGCGACGTGCAAATCTCAGAAAAGCCCATGTTTGCGTGTGCGACGCGCGCAAACATGGGCACTGCAGTTTATCCAAAACTCAGGTATTTTAGGTTGGGGCATTAATTTGGGGTGCAATTCTTGGCACACCAAGGATTTTTCGCCCACGTTTGTGAACCAGGCTAGGGGCTGGCTCAGTTGGTTCAAGCTTTCAACTGAACAAGCTTTCACTTTCACTAGGCATGATGGCAGCCTCTAGTGCCCAGTTTGGGTTAATGCATAACTATCTATCCGGCCCCATTCATCAAAAGACCTCCTGCACAAATGGCGTTTGGGGAACATAATTTGGGGAACATAAATGGTTGTGCGGTTCCACCACACAACCATTTATGCAAGAGTTCTAAAGATCTAACCATTGGTTTGGCTTCACCATATGCATTCATCGCTGGTGCTGTTAGAGTTGGTGATTAAGCCCCTGAATTTATGGAGCTTGTGGGTACCGATCGCACTGCTGGGGCTAATTATTGCGATCGCCATCTATTTTGTTCGCCTTCCTCAGTAGAAGCACAGTTCTGCATGGCTCTTTCCCTTGCTCAAAATGCGATCGCTCTACTGATTGACTTAGCAGAACGCGGCGAGATCGACCCGTGGGATGTCAAAGTTATTGAAGTGATTGACCGCTTTTTGAGCCAGCTCAAGCCAACTCAAACGGTAGAAGATGGCCGGGCTCCATTCGAGGCCGATCTGTCAGAATCGGGTCAAGCCTTCTTATATGCATCCATGCTGGTGCTGCTCAAAGCCGACAGCCTTGCCCGGCAAGACATCACCCCCGTCGAAACTGAAGAAGACGCTGAATTTATTGACGACAATCCCTTTAGCGATGCCCTGCTACCGCAAACGCTAGAGCGTCGCATTCGCCGCCGAGCCGTTGCCCGCCCCTACGAAAATCGTCGCGTTACCCTGCAAGAACTGATCTCCCAGTTGGAAATGATGGCCGCTGCTGTGACAGAGCAAAAGCCCCGCAGCCGCAAGCGCCGCCCTCGCCCCCAATCACGCTCTCAGGCAACCCGCACCATTGCCGAACTAGCCCACCAAGAAAATCTCTCGGAAATTGCGGCTGCACTGGAACAGTTTTTGAACGAGCAGTGGGATGAGGTTTCACAAGGCGAAGCCTGGATTGAGTTTGAGCACCTGCTCGATTTGTGGAAGGATTCGGAAGCCTGCCAAGTCACCCGAGGAACTGGTAGCCATCATGGCCCTCAGAGCGATCGCGTTGGCGTGTTTTGGGCGCTGCTATTTCTCTCGGCTCAGTCCAAAGTAGAGTTAGCACAGCAAGAGTTTTACCACGATCTCAACGTGCGCAGCCTAGCCAACCTCTCAGACGAAGCGCTGGCGGATCTCGCTAGCTTTTCTCTCCCCGATTAAAGAAACCCGCGCTAGGATTTGGGCAAACTTGTTTGCACACGGGCGTTCAATGTAGATTATGCAAACTTATTTGGAAATACCCGGGTATTTCAGTAAAACTGTGGAACACTAGTACAAAGCTGTAACGTACTGCAACATTTCTTCAAAGACCTATTCGAAGACCTAGCCGAGGGGTAGTGAACCGTTTATGAAAGCCATGATCCTTGCCGCCGGGAAAGGGACTCGTGTCCGTCCTATCACATACACGATTCCCAAGCCAATGATTCCAATTTTGCAAAAACCGGTGATGGAGTTTTTGCTGGAGCTGCTGCGGCGACATGGGTTTGACGAGATCATGGTCAACGTAAGCCATCTCGCCTACGAAATCGAGAGCTACTTTCGTGACGGGCAGCGGTTTGGGGTACAAATTGCCTACTCGTTTGAAGGTCGTATTATTGATGGCGATCTGGTAGGTGAAGCCTTGGGTTCTGCTGGCGGAATGCGCAAAATTCAGGACTTTTCGCCCTTCTTTGACGATACGTTTATCGTAATGTGCGGCGATGCGCTGATTGATTTGGACCTATCTGAGGCGGTGCGCTGGCATCGGGAGAAAGGTGCGATCGCCACCATCATCATGAAGTCGGTTCCCAAAGAGGAAGTATCGAGCTACGGCGTGGTCGTGACCGACGAAGAAGGCCGCATCAAAGCATTCCAAGAAAAGCCCTCGGTCGAAGAAGCCCTGAGCACCGACATCAACACCGGGATCTATATCTTCGAGCCGGAAATCTTCAAATACATTCCCTCGGGCGAAGAGTACGACATTGGTGGACAGCTTTTCCCCAGACTCGTAGAAGAGAATGCCCCCTTCTACGGCCTCAGCATGGACTTTGAATGGATCGACATTGGAAAGGTACCCGACTATTGGCAAGCCATTCGCAGCGTGCTCACGGGTGCCGTTAAAAATGTTGAAATTCCCGGCCATGAAGTGGCACCCGGCATTTACACCGGACTCAACGTGGCGGTGAATTGGGACAAGGTCAACATTCAAGGCCCGGTCTACATTGGAGCCATGACCAAAATTGAAGATGGAGCCACCATTATTGGCCCAGCCATGATTGGCCCCAACTGCCATATTTGCAGTGGTGCTACGGTGGATAACAGCGTCATCTTCGAATATTCGCGCTTGGGTCCAGGAGTGCGATTGGTCGATAAGCTGGTGTTTGGTCGCTACTGCGTAGACAAGACCGGAGCCTCAATTGATGTGCAGGCCGCCGCATTGGATTGGTTGATTACCGATACCCGCAGCGAAATGCCAGATAACCCTCCGTTTGAGCGGCAGGCGATCGCCGAACTATTGGGAACCGACGCAAGTTAGGGCGATCGCGCTCAACCAGCCAAACCGTTAAACTGCAACGCTACGCAGCTTACGCGTGTTTTCTACCAGGCTCTGGGCAAACTGGTCAAATCGTTCCGATAACTTGTCATCCACTAAGTTGCCGTTGGCGTCAAAGGCTTTCCAAGCTTGCCCAACGGCAATTTGTTCTGGGATGACCCAACCATGCACCCAGCGCATAATCACGCGCAAATCGTTCAAGGCGTTGCTGTTGGACTGCCCTCCCAGAACGCTAATTAACCCTGCCACCTTCCCCGACAGTTCATCAAAGCTCATCAGATCCAGCGCATTTTTCAGCACGCCGCTCAAGCTGCCGTGGTACTCGGGAGTTGCCAAGATCAGTCCATCCGCGGCCTTCACTGCTTGCTGCATGCGCGCCACATCCGGGAAATCGGAGTAATCGTCTCCGCCATCGCAAAACGGCAGCGTGAGCTGACGCAAATCTAAAATTTCGACCGAGGCACCCAATGCCTGTACTCTCTGGGCCGCGATCGCCAGTGCCAGCTGACTGTAGGAATCGGACCGCAGACTACCACCAATGCCAACAATTTTGACTATTTGTCCGCTCATATCTTGTCCGCTCATATCTTGTTCGCCCATATCTCGCTCCTGCTGCGTTTTGCGTTGAAGTCATGATCTGCGCACTCTATCCAGAATTCAATGGGTTCGATGAGGCTAGGTAAGCCAAACTGCCGAACCCTCAAATTTGCGCCATCGCCCTAAGCAAATTCGATCAGGACTTACGCAAGCCCACTAAATCTAGTAGTTGGTGTTGTGGGGTGGGTGCGACGCACCCTACCCACAACACCAATGCGTAAGTCCAGTCGATGACGTATGGAGTCAAAGTATCGCGGATCTTTACAACCATTATAAAGTAAACTCATAATGAGTACGAGAAACGATCGCAGCATCAACCCCGATGCCGGGTTGATAAGGTTACACTAATGACAAGGCGGATTAGGGCTGTCCTGAGCAACGCCTAAGCCGCGCCATGAAACCATGCCATTGGTGAACAGGGAGGGCATGTGCTGCAATGCCAACTTCCGGCGATCGCACAGATCGGCACCCCAGCACCATTGGTGGGCACTCAATCCGAAGTCAGTTCGTCATGGCGATCGGTTACTGCCGCAGACAACAGGCCGCATACACCCGTTAGAACATGGCTAGATTTCTAGCTGCCGAGAGAAGGTTGAAGCAGGTATGAACAAGGTTCGCAAAACAGAGTTGGCTGGGCATACGACAATTCAGCATTTCGCAAGCCATTCCCCCAAACCCAAGGCTGCTCCAAAAAAAGGCGCGGCTATGGCCGGGGCAGTCACAGCCATTTGGCTGGTGTTGCAAGCGGCGATCGCCAGTCCGCCTGCCCTGAGCCAAACCAACCAAACGCGCCCTGAGCCCCTCACCTACACCGGGCTGCTCGAAAAAATTGAAGATGGAGATGTCTCTCGGCTAGAGGTAGACTCGGCCCGTGGCGTCGCCCAAGTTTATCTCAAAGGCCAGCCGGAAGCACCTCAAGAAGTGGCCTTGTTTGCTAATCAGGCAGATAATGACTTGATCATTGAGGCCGCTCGCAGCAATGGGGTAGAACTCGCCGCCCAATCATCCGCCGATAGCAATGCGGTGGCATGGCTGATTACCCACGCGCTGCTGGCCTTTTTGCTGATTGCGGGTCTGCTGATGATTTTACGGCGATCGGCCAATGCGTCGGGTCAGGCGATGAGCTTTGGCAAATCGCGGGCTCGCTTTCAAATGGAAGCCAAGACGGGCGTTTTGTTTGATGATGTGGCGGGAATTGAGGAAGCGAAAGAAGAGCTGCAAGAAGTCGTCACCTTCCTGAAAAAGCCCGAAAAATTCACAGCCATTGGTGCCAAGATTCCCAAAGGGGTGCTGCTGGTTGGCCCTCCAGGAACAGGGAAAACCTTGCTAGCTAAGGCGATCGCAGGCGAAGCGGGTGTTCCTTTCTTCAGCATCTCCGGTTCTGAATTTGTGGAAATGTTTGTTGGGGTGGGTGCATCGCGCGTCCGCGACCTGTTCAAAAAAGCCAAGGAAAACGCTCCCTGTATCATCTTCATTGATGAAATTGACGCCGTAGGCCGTCAGCGGGGCGCTGGCATTGGCGGGGGGAACGATGAGCGCGAGCAAACGCTGAATCAGCTGCTCACCGAAATGGATGGCTTTGAAGGCAACACGGGCATCATCATCATTGCTGCCACCAACCGTCCGGATGTGCTCGATTCGGCCTTGCTGCGTCCCGGTCGTTTCGATCGCCAGGTGATGGTCGATCTCCCCGGTTACAAAGGCCGTTTGGGCATTTTGCAGGTGCATGCCCGCAACAAAAAGCTGACTCCAGAAGTATCTCTAGAGGCGATCGCCCGTCGCACTCCTGGCTTTGCCGGGGCAGACCTAGCCAACATGCTGAATGAGGCTGCCATCCTTACGGCACGACGCTGCAAAGAGGCCATTTCGCCCCTGGAAATTGATGATGCCATCGATCGCGTCACCATTGGAATGACTCTGGCTCCGCTGATGGATAGCCGCAAAAAACGGCTAATTGCCTATCACGAGATTGGCCATGCGCTGTTGATGACCCTGCTGCCCCATACCGATGCGCTGGATAAAGTCACCATCATTCCGCGATCGGGTGGTATTGGCGGATTTGCCAAGCCCATTCCCACCGATGAGGACATTGTGCTGGAAACCCGCGCTCAACTCATCGATCGCATTACTGTCTTTTTGGGTGGACGTGCCGCCGAAGAAGAAGTCTTTGGATACGATGAGGTAACTCAAGGTGCCCAAAGCGATATTCAAGGTGTGGCCAACTATGCACGCAGCATGGTGACGCGCTATGGCATGTCGGACTTGGGACCCATGGCCCTAGAGCGATCGGGTGGCGAGGTCTTCTTGGGTCGCGACTTGATGAGCCAAGCGCCCGAATATTCGGAGGAAATGGCGACGCAAATCGATCGCCAGGTTCGCGAAATTGCGGTGCGCTGCTATAGCGAAGCCCGCCGACTGATTCGCGAAAATCGCCAGCTCGTGGATAAGTTGGTCGATTTGCTGGTGGATCAAGAAATTATTGAGGGAGAAGAGTTCCGCAAGCTTGTGGCGGAATACACCACCATTCCAGAGAAGGACTCTGTTCCCGTGGCGGCAAAGGTTTAATCCCCTTGTAAACCACATGTAAACCCACACTTCAAAGCCTGGTGCTGCAAGTCAGCACCAGGCTTTAATTTTTTTCATGCCCCCATGGGTGAATCTCACGTTGGTTCTGAGTAAACCGAAGCACCCATTTTTGCTTGTCGGTTGTGCTCATCACAATGGGCAGGTCTGAGGGGGTGCGCACTGCCCAACCCTCAGACCTACCTGGAACCGAAACTGACACAGGACTAACGCATTTGAATGATGTTTGGAGCGCTAAGCGCTCCAAACATCATTCAAACCCCTTGTTTTTCGGATGAAGTGCGTAAGTCCTATGACATTAACGCTGAGCAGATTGCATTGGGGAAGCAACCCGACGCTGCTGCAACTGCTGCATGTGGTAGAAGAGTTGCCAGCAGTAGGGTTCTGGCAAACCACAGGTTGCAGCACCGCGCATGACCACGCCAAAGTACCAATCATTTGGGGCGTGCTCTTCGGTCGTTTTTTCAATGACGGTGTACGTGCGAACGTTGGCAAAGGAACGATCGCCCTGATGTACGGTCACCAATTCGTGACAATAGCCTTCTTCGCGTTGGTCGAGGCGATCACTCAGCCGCATGGGCAACCGATACAACACCCCCTCCACCGATGCCTGCGGATCGGGCACCACATCCAGCACGCCACAGTTGCGAAACAGCGATCGCCGGAAAAACCCCAACCGATATCCCCGCAGTGTTGCATGGCCAATCACATAGGGATGCGTGCTCTCACCCAGCGATCGCTTGAGATCAACAGGGCACATGCAGGAACCATAGGCAAAGTAATAAAACCATTGGTCTCCTGACTGAGCTGGCGATGCCGGATGGGAGTTGACGAAGCGAGGGTGGCTGTGGGAAGCAGGCTGGTAGTCACGGTTCGACTGCTGGCTCATAGCAACTTAAAGAGGAGTGAAGTATTGGGGGATGAACACAAGCTCGTTTGAGGTTAAGCACGATTGTAACCGATCCATTTTCGTTTTTACATATTCCCGATGGGTTTATCGTAGATTCATAAACAACCGTAAAGCAGGATTGACGAGAAGCGACATATCGTTCGGAACTCATGCATGGAAGGTCGGGTCTGAATCAACCGAAGCGTCGATATTTGCAGGATTGCATACGCCAAAAAGCGCGATGGAATTGGCGATCGCCCTTCCTACCCTCAGCCTCTCACTCCTGGGAGCCATCTATCACTCCCGAAAAGTCTGCCTGGTTGAACATGGTTGGATCAAACCGAGCTTGGGTAATGTTGGCTCCAGCAAAAGAGGTGCCAGTTAAGCGACGCATTGCATCCCTGGCGGCGCGTAGAGCCCTCACAACACACCAGATATAGATCAGAGAAATGGTGCCCAAGAGGAGGCTCCATCCGTAGCGTTCGGTCTGCAACCAGGCGATCGCCACCGTCCACACTAAAAATGCAAACCCATAGGCCGCAACAGCCCCCATCGCTGGCATCACCACAGCCATCCTTTTGGCAAAACGCACCCTCAGAGCTGCCATCACTCCAGCCCCAACAACGGCTCCAGCGATCGCCGCTTGAGCATTCTCATTGGCGGCACTGCCAACGTAGAAAAACCCCGTCAGCGCCCCCGAGCACATTCCCGAAATATCCATTGCCCAACGTCCCAGTGGAGAATGCCATCTCAACAGAGGCCGACTCGCGGCTCCGGCCCCCGCCATCCCCAAAAACAGGTGCAGCACCACAACCGACAACCAGGCTGGCTGCTCTGGAGTTTGCCCCAAAGACGCGAACACCAAATGCGAAGCGCCATAGGCCAACATCCCTGCAAACCCGAGCGCCATCGCCACCAGAGGCAGCAGTTGTTGGCTAGTGGCTCCGGCTCTGGCTTGTTCAAAGTTTGCCCCAATCAGCTCGGCATTGCCAAAGTTGCAGCCTCGAATATCAGCGCCCCGAAAGTCTGCACCGATTAAGTTTTTTCCTTGAAACGAGCGATTTCGCAAATTGCGATTGCTAAAATCGAGGCGACTGACATCACTCATACGCAAACCTGTGGTGAAACGACTTGGGCAATGCTGGCAGGCTCAATACTGGCAGGCTATTGTTGCAATCGGTTTGATGCTGCCGTTGCTGGTGTATGCCCTGTTGGCGTTTCAGTTGCCTCCTAGGGCTCCGTACCAGCAAATGCTGTTTCCTGGCATGGATTATCAACGGTTGGTGTTTTCTTCGCCGCGTCCCTACATTCTGCATCTGGTCACCGTAGATTTGACTACTCCTGGCCTACAAGCGTTTGTCACTCCAGGACGGGCTGTGGATCGGCGTGGCGAAACTGTGGCCCGCACCACGTCGCAGTTCTTGCAGGAATTTAATCTGCAATTAGCTGTCAATGCAAACTATTTTTATCCCTTTCGGGAAAAAACTCCGTGGGACTTTTATCCCGGTGTGGGCGATCGCGTTAATGTTGTCGGCCAATCCATTTCCAATGGCGATCGCTATGCCCCGGGGCGAGATGATTGGGCAGCATTGTGCATTTCCACCAGCAACCGTGCGCAGATTGCTGCCCATGGTAACTGCCCTAGCGATACGGCCCAAGCCGTTGCCGGACGAGAAGCACTCTTACTCAATGGCAACCCCATCCCAGCTAAACCCGATGCCGAACCCGACAAGCCCTATCCTCGAACGGCGATCGCCCTCGACACCACCGGAACCACGCTCTGGATTGCGATCGTGGATGGCAAACAACCCCTCTATAGCGAAGGTGTAACGCTAGCAGAACTTACCCGCATTTTTCAAGAACTCGGTGCGGATTCAGCCCTCAATTTGGATGGCGGCGGCTCAACAACATTAGTCGCCAATTTGCACTCAAAACCCACCGTCTTAAATGCCCCCATCCACACCAAAATCCCCACACGAGAACGCGCGATCGCCAACCACTTAGGCTTTTATAGTCAACCGTAAAATTGGGCATTGCTTTAATGTTGTTCAGCAATCAGGGAACACGTAGAGAGCAATTGATTAGGTTTAAATACTCACAATAGTCACTTGTGGAGCAATCTTTATAAACGGGACATAAAGCTTGTGTGATTTCCTAAAAAATAATTGATATCGAGAATAAATAAACATCTCAGCGCGGGAACACTACAAACAGCAGTAAACGTGCCTGGAAGCGCCCACCTTATGACTACCACAACCAGCAGTCTTCGAGCCGCCTTAAAAAGCCTTCCTGAAAACGCCCCAGAAGCCGTTGTTGATCAGCACTTTTCAACACAATTACTGGAAACATTGGGATTTACCTCTCAAGAAATTCTTCCTCAATATCCTGCTGGTAACGGCTCAGTTGATAAAGCAGCTCGAAAGACAGTTGGGGACGATGTCTTCTTATATACAAGAACCAATCCCTATCTTTTTGTAGAGCTGAAAGGGAGGGATGTAAATCTATCGAGCGGTTCTGCACAGTATCAGAAGACAGTTAAGCAGCTGAAAGGCTATCTTCTGGCACCAAACTGCGAAACAGCTCAGTGGGGCATCATTACTAATTCTTGTCACATTCAACTGTTTCGTAAGCATGGAAAAGTCATTTATCCGGCTACTCCGTGTCTCGAAATCAATGACGAGAAAGTTGATGAGATTGCCGCTTTAATCCGCAAAAAAATTGAAAGACCTAACAAAGCGCTAACGATCACCGTTTACAACAATAAAGGTGGGGTTGGAAAGACAACTACTGTCGTCAACTTAGCGGCTATTTTGACGCTTTTTGGTAAGAGAGTACTAGCGGTTGACTTTGATCCTAACCAGCAAGATTTGACCAGCTCATTAGGCATTCCATTAAGCGAAGGAACAGTCTTTAATGCGCTCACACAAAAAGACATCGAGCTTCAAAGTGCTGCACACACTTATAAATCTCCTGTAAGAAGTAGAAATTCAGAACTTAAATTTGATGTGCTTCCGGCTGACATAACACTAGAAGATCAGCCTCAAGTACAGCTTCGGAGTTTGTTAAAGACCAACGCATTACATCGAAAACTAGAATCTGCACGACAAGAATACGACTACATCTTGATTGATTCCCCACCAAACTGGAGGATATACAGCCAACTTGCCGTCTATGCAGCAGATGTTGTTCTTATTCCTGCTAAGCACAACAATCTTTTCTCATTAGAGAATGCAGCCATGGCCATCAAGCAGTTTCTTCCCGATGCGCAAAGTAAAAAGGGGGATGGCACGCCTGTTGCATTACCTATTTTCTTCAACGGAGAAAAGATTACACCAGCTCAGCTAGAAATTGCACAAAAAGAGATTCAAAACATTCTCAAAGCTGCAAAGAGTGAGGGGTTTAACTTACTACCTTATTTTTACTCTAGATACACCAGCTCCAGACGAGATCTGCACATTCCTCATGTGCCAAGCTATGCCAATATCGCAGGCGCTGCATTTTCTCGAGTCCCAGCAGTTTATCGCGATCGGTACGCCCACGAATATTACACAAACCTAGCTAAGGAGTACTTTTTACAATGAGTAATCTCAGTGATATTGGGAATCTCATGCATCTCTATTTAGATGAGATTGATCCCGGCGAAGGAACAAGTGCTCCAGAATTTTTAATTACAGCTTCTGCTCATCTACTGAATCAAAAAGGGGGCAGAAATTGGATTCCCGTCATTGTGAAAGAAACTGGAGAAGATCAGTATCAAGTGATTGGAAACTCATTCATATATGCAGTTGCAGAGGAAGCTGGCTTAGAGAGGGTTTGGTGCATCATTGCAGATGACAGTGACGACACAGCCGAAGTCGTCAAAGTCTTGACGGGAGAAGAGATTCCTAAGATTAACCTCTCCAAAGCATCCAGAGATGAAATTCAAGCAGCTATAGAATACCTAATTAGTCAACCCGACAGCGCGCTTAAAACCGTCAAGGCAGCGATCGCAGTCAATCGGATTGATGAAGCACCCCGCCAATACTGGAACTCTTTTGATCCAATCACTGGCTTAAAGTGTGGCATCACAAGAGGCAAAAAACTTGATGCTCTGAAGCAAGTTTTCTATTTAGATCCTCAACCAATGCCAGAGACAATTACTGATGTTGATATTCTCAAAGGAATGTCAACATCCGAGCTAAAAGCAATGGCCAAGAAGCGAGGAATTACAGGCATTAGCAAAATGAAAAAGGATGATCTCGTTCAGCTGCTTAGTAAATCTTGAATTCCGGTAGTGAAGATGAGAATTGGCTGAAGACGTTATCAGGATTTGTTCAGCTTTTTCTCAGAGACAAATCATGGCTAGCTCATTCAACTCCCTTGAGCCAGGGCTAAGGTGAATGCCATATCCAGCACACAGACCCGGAAACAGTAAATTCGCCTTTTATCACTGTTGCTGTTCAACATTCATTCACATGTTTAACAGCAGCGATGAAGAGAGAAGGGCTTGATTTGTGTTGCCCAGCTGATGTGCATTGCGCACCGATTAGGGAGATACCCGATGATGAAGCCCAACAATTTGAACCGCCCCAACTTTTGGATGGGAGCTGCCCTGGCTGTTGTAACCAGCGTTGCCCTTGCTCCAGAAGCGATCGCCCAATCTGTTCACTTCAATTCACAAAACCGAGCGGATACAGCCATTACCATTGCCCAGGCCCAGCGCGAAACCATCACAGCCAGAGTCGTAGAAACCTCGCCTCGCGAAGATACGATTACGGTTCAACTGCCCAATGGCAACCTGCGCATGTTGTTGGTTTCCGCCCAAGACATTCGCAGACTGGAGCTAGCAGCCGGAGTAGACGTAACCCTAAACATGGAAGGAAGCCGCGTGATCACCATGTCTCGCATGATGTCGATTGAGCCTCAAGAAAACATGAGCGCCACAATTTTAGATACCTCTCCCGATGAGGATACAGTGCGCGTTCGGCTAGCAGATGGCGGCATTCGCAGGCTGTCGATTGCGGCTCATGAGCAACTGCGCCTGGGGCTATCGCGCGGCTCCGAAGTCACCTTAAATATGCGAGGCACCCGCATTGTAACCATGGCCCGAAACAACATGACCGTGACCGTGACTGAGGATGCAGCTCAGGCGTTCTAGTACCTGTCCGAACTACCCATCAAAAAAAGCCCAGTTCACTAAGTGAACTGGGCTTTTTTATGCCCCCTACAATGAGGACGTTTGCTAGTTGCAACCTACTCCAAAAATTTTTATGCGTATTAAAGTTATCAACCCCAATACGACCGAGGCCATGACCGCTGCGATCGGTCATATCGCCCAGGCCCATGCAGCCTCCGGCACCGAAGTCGTGGCAGTTAACCCGGCACGGGGTCCCATCTCCATTGAGAGCTTTTATGACGAATATTTGGCCATTCCCGAAGTGCTAAAGGAAGTGCAGCGCAACGAGTCGGAGTTTGATGCTTATGTGCTGGCCTGCTGGGGCGATCCGGGGTTGGATGCCGTGCGCGAAATCACCCACAAGCCTGTGGTGGGCATTGCCGAAGCCTCAATGTATGCAGCAAATGCGATCGCCCCTCGTTGGTCGGTCGTCACCACCCTCAAGCGCAGCTACCACATGGTCGAACACGCCGTACAAAAAGCCGGATTGCACGATCGCTGTGCTTCAATTCGCTGTGTAGATATGCCCGTGCTGGCTTGCGAACAAGACCCCAGCGCAATCATCAAAGGATTGGAAGAAGGAGGCCGCTTAGCCTTGCAGCAAGATGGAGCCGAAGCCATCATTTTAGGCTGTGCAGGCATGGGCGGCATGGATGAGAAGCTGTCGTTTTTGCTGGGGGTACCCTGTGTCGATCCGGTGGCAGCAGGCATTCGCTTTGCCGAAATGCTGGTTGGCATGGGGTTGCAAACCAGCAAGTGGCTCACCTACCGCGCCCCCGAAGTGAAAGAGCGTAAGGGCATGGAGTAGAGCGATCGCTACGGATGTACATAGCCACAGAGCAAGAACATGGACAAAGTTAACCTAAATGATAAGCTGGCTCAGTTTTCGGAGTATTGGTCGCCAAGAACGGTGGCCCAACTCAATCAATACGATGTCATGGTGGTTAAGGTTAAGGATGAGTTTGTTTGGCACAAGCACGATGACACCGATGATTTCTTCTTTGTGCTGAAGGGTCGGCTTACAATCCAACTGCGCGATCGCGACATTCACTTAGAACCTGGCGAACTGTTTGTCGTGCCGCGTGGCGTAGAGCATCGCCCCGTTGCCAACGAGGAGGTGCACCTCCTATTAATTGAACCAATGGGAACACCCAATACTGGAGACAAAGCGACAGCCGCTCCCCGACAAGTGATTTAACATGAACAGGACTTACGCGAGTCCACTAAATCTGGTGTGTTGGTGTTGTGGGTAGGGTGCTTCGCACCCTACCCACAACACCAATGCGTAAGTCCAGATGAATTCGAGATAAGCTGGAAAGCCCAGTTTTGCCTGCGCGTAACGCAGGCAAAACTGGGCTTTATCCAAGGTCGCACGTCGGGCGACCTTGGATAAAGCTCTTGATCCGAACTGACGTTGATTTGGGATTATTGCAGAGCTGACTATAGCGTGGCTAGGCTGGCCACCGATTCCTCCATACCCAACTCTTGCTCTACAAAATCCTGCACGATTGCCCGATATTCCCGCAGCGTTTCGTCAACCCAGCCGCGATCGCCACTATCGGCATACAAATGCACCAGCGGCTCTCCGGCATCCGGCAAAATCAAAATCCAGCTATCGTGTTGCGGGTTAAAGATTTTGACCCCATCAATGAGTTCCAACCGATCGGAGGCGTGGGTTTCAACCAGGTGCCGCATGAGTGAGCCCTTCACCGTCCAGGGACAGCGAACGGTCAACGTTTTGTGGCAGACGCGGGGCAAGTCGGCGCGAATTTGGCCCAGCGTTCGCATCTGGCCACCATTGGTCGGATGCTCCTGCAACGCCAGCAGCTCAATCAGCTTAGCAATACAAAACATGGCATCAAACCCGGGGTGCAACTGGGGAAAGATGAAGCCCATATCGCCACTGCCGCCCAGCACCACACTCGGGTTGGAATGGGATGCCTCCATCAGCGCCGTTGGGTTGACCTTGGTGCGCACCACCTCTCCCCCGTGCCGCCGCGCAATTTGCTCGATCGCACTCGAGGCATTGACAGGCACCGCGACGGTGCTGCGGGGATTCTGCATCAGCATCATGTGCACCATCAGCGCTGTCAACACTTCGCCACGAATAGAGCTCCCCGACTCATCCACCAAAATCAACTGTTCGCCATTGCCCGAAACCTGCACCCCAAAGTTTGCCTTGAGCGCTTCTACCACATGCCCTAGCTGGCTCAACAATGCTTCGCGATCGGCAGCGGTGGGGGCGGTTTGGTTTAGGCTGGCGTTGAGCACTACGGCATCGCAACCAAACTTGGCCAGCAGTTGCGGCAGCACCGCACCGGATACCGCATAGGCGTAGTCGATCACGACTTTAGAATTGCTGTGACGAATCGCATCAACCTTGAGCATGCGCTCAAAGCTGGTGCAGTAAATATCCGCCGCCTGATCCACATACATGATGTTGCCAATTTCCTGAACCAGCGCCCGCCGAAAGTCTTCCTTAAAGTACGCGCCTTCAATCTTCTTTTCTCGCGCTTTGGAGAGGTTAATGCCTTTGTGATCAAAAAATTCGATGAGAATATGATCCGATCGCTCAGGATGAACCCGCACATGAATGCCACCTGCCACATGGCGCGAGGGAGCCAGCGATCGCGACAACGGAATTGCCGTAGCTTCCAAGTTTTGAATGTGCACCCCAACCGACATTAAGCCTGAGATGAGCGATCGCGACACCATGCGCGAGATATTGCGCTGATCGCGAGACACAATCACCTGGGAACCAGGACGCAGCGTAGAACCAAACGCCGCCCCCAGCCGCACCGCAAACTCTGGCGTAATATCCACATTGGCCAAGCCCGAAACCCCACGTTGACCAAACAGATTGCGATGAGCCGCCTGTCCCCAAATCAGGTTCATGTTGACGATCGCCCCCGGCTCAATGCGTTTGCTAGGCCACACTCGCACATCGGGATTGATCAGCGCCTCCTCGCCCACTACGGAGAGCGAACCCACAATCGCGCCTTCCAGCACATGCGCCCGCCGATCGATCCGAGCGCCCCGCGCCGCCACACAGGCCCGCAGGTGCGCCTCATCGCCAACCGTTACACCATTCCACACAATGGGCCGCTTCAAATCCGCATCGGCTCCCACGGTCACGTTGTCGCCAATAACCGTACCCGCATCAATTTGAGCACGGGGACCAATGCGGCAATTGCTGCCAATCAGCACCGGAGTTTCGATTTGGGCCGTCGCGTCAATAAAGGTGTTTTGGCCGATCCACAATCCGGGCGATCGCTCCTCATAATTTGGGTCGAGCCGGACCCGTTGTTGCAAAGCGGCGTACTGAGCCTCCCGATACGCATCTAGATTGCCCACATCGCACCAGTAGCCATTGGCCACATAGCCATACATGGGCAAGCCTCGATCCAGCAACATGGGAAACAAATCGGTCGAAAAATCAACCTCTTGATGGGCTGGCAAAAAGTCCAACACTTCTGGCTCCAAAATGTAGATGCCAGTATTGACCGTGTCAGAAAAAATTTCGCTACTCGAAGGTTTTTCCAAAAAGCGTCGAATGCGCTGCTTGCCATCGGTAATGACTACGCCAAATTCCAGCGGGTTGGGCACCACCGCTAAAACGAGGGTTGCTTTGGATTGATGTTCTTTATGAAATCGAATCGCCGCCGACAGGTCAATATCGGTCATGCTGTCGCCGCTAATAACCACAAAGGTTTCATCTAATAAATCGGCAACATTCTTGACACAGCCCGCAGTTCCCAGCGGTTGGTCTTCCTCAACGGCGTAGGTCATTTGCACACCAAAGTTGGTGCCATCTTGAAAGTAGTCCCGCATGACATCGGGCAAATAATGTAGGGTTGCAATGATTTCCGTGATGCCATGCCGCTTCAACAAATTCACAATATGCTCGGCAATGGGGCGATTCAGGATGGGCACCATCGGTTTCGGCAGATCGCAGGTGAGCGGTCTCAGTCTGGTTCCCGATCCACCCGCCATTAATACTGCTCGCATATCATCCTCCTAATAGCCTGTGGCGATCGCGCAATGCGGCATTCTGCGAACATTTGTTAACCTTTGCACCTTGCGTCTTCTTCAACTGTGACAGAAATCTTCAGAAGCTTCAGAATCTATCGGCTTTTTTTTAATAGATAAGGCTTGATCCCTGTTGCTCTATTCGGTCTTCTGCCTAAAGCGTCGCGCCAGATTTCTCAGGCTATCTATTGATCATGCAGGATTCTCTCGCCATAGGCTGGATTCCATCAGTTCGGGTTTCTGGATAGATAGGAGGGGTTACGAACCCAGGATGCTCCTTTACACTGGAATCACATGCGCTTGCATTCATTGAATCGTTGGCAAATCGTTGGCTCAAGGAAGGTTGGATTCCATCGCATTGCCGATTTCAATGACGCGATCGCCTATCCACTATTGCGAACTGAGGAGATGCTCCGGTGAACTTATTAGCCATCATTTTGCTTGGGGTATATGCCTGGGGCGGCTGGAAGTTTTGGAATGGCTTTACCCGCACCAGCTTTAGCCAAAATCGCTTGATGCTGACGCTGGCGTGGCCTGTTCTGTTGTTCAATCCATCCTACCGACAAAACTTTAATCGGGCGCTCAAGGGCTAACGTTACAGTTTTTGGGGCGATCGCCCGTCTGGTATCGGGTTTTGCGATGGGTGTGCTAGGCTGTCCAACACAGCAATTTCGCATGGACAGCACCCTCATCACCGCATGGCTAGTTCATCTAAATCTTCGGGTGGCGGCAATCTTTCTGGATTTCTATCCACCACACACAGCTACAAGGGCGATCGCTGGCAGGAGCAACTGTCGGCGATCGCCCTTCGGTTTAACAAAGAGTTGCAGCGGCAAGACTTTGACCTACCCGACGAGGTGAAGGCGTTGCCCGTCTATGAAGAGTGGACTTCGGGTCTGCTCGCCGCCAAAATTGCTTCCCCTTTTTGGGAAGTGTCCCAGCCCAAAAAGAAT
Organism: Leptolyngbya sp. AN02str; assembly: GCF_050565595.1. Classification (NCBI taxonomy): domain Bacteria; kingdom Bacillati; phylum Cyanobacteriota; class Cyanophyceae; order Leptolyngbyales; family Leptolyngbyaceae; genus Leptolyngbya; species Leptolyngbya sp. AN02str. The sequence continues at coordinate 18,089 of NZ_JBNXVR010000020.1, forward strand.
CAGCGCTGTCTGGATTTGGGCTGTGGCGTTAGCTTTTTGATTTATCCCTGGCGCGAGTGGGATGCCTACTTTTACGGGCAAGACATTAGCACCTTTGCGCGAGATACGCTCAATGCGCGGGGCTCCCAACTCAACTCCAAACTGTTTAAGGGGGTGCAGCTCGCCCCTGCTCATCAGCTCGATTACGAAGCCAACCAGTTTGATGTGGCGATCGCCACTGGCTTTAGCTGCTACTACCCGCTGGATTATTGGAAAGAGGTAATGCAAGCAGTCAAGCGCGTTCTCAAACCCGAAGGCGTGTTTGTGTTTGATGTGCTCAACCCCGATGCACCACTGGCGGAGAACTGGGCCATTCTCGAAACCTATCTGGGTGCCGAAGTCTTTTTGGAATCGCTAGATGCTTGGAAAGCCCTGATCAAAGAATCCAACGCCAAAATCGTGAAGCAAAAACCCGGCGAACTCTTTCACTTATTTAAAGTGCAGTTTTTGTAGAAATTAGAGCGATCGCTTACCACTCGACACCTTCCAATGCTTGTCCAACCCTCTTGAATCAACAATCGACTGTGGGGCAATCACATGACCCAGCTCTTAGACAAACCCACTGAACAGCGATTTGTTCAAACCGGGATTAGCTGGGAGAGTTTTAAGGCAATTCAACAGGGATTTGCTAACTCTCCTGGAGTTCGGCTGTTTTATTACCAGGGAGAGTTAGAAATTTTGTCGACCTCGCCAGAACACGAAATTGTCAAAGGCAATATTGGCTATCTGGTTGAGGATTACCTGTTGAATCAGGGATTGGACTTTATTGCCACGGGCTCGTTTTCTCAGGAAAAGGAAGCGATCGCCTCAGTTCAAGCCGATGAATCTTACTGCTTTGGCGAACGAAAACCGATTCCAGATTTGGCGATCGAAGTAGTCATTACAAGCGGCGGACCCAACAAGCTGGCTCGATACCAAGCCTTGGGAGTGCCAGAGGTTTGGTTTTGGGAGAACGGCCAGATTCGCATCTATCAACTAACCGAAACAGCGTATCAAAAAACCAATACAAGCCAGTTTGTTCAAGGTATTGACATCGCTCGGCTAGCTGAATGTGCAGCGCTGGAATCGCGATCGCAAGCCGTACGAGTTTTCAGACAAAGCGGTTGAACATTAACTCCTAACTTGAACCGGCATAACGAGGTAGGTCATCTTCACGCCGCCGAGGGGGGTGAGGATGCAGGGGCTGGTGGCGGTGTTGCACTGCATTTGCACTTCGCTCGTGTTGAACACCTTCAGTCCTTCCAGCAGGTAGCGCACGTTAAAGGCAATTTCCAGGTCATCGCCCGAAATTTGGGCAGGAATCACTTCACGACCGCTGCCCACATCTGGCGCATCTACGGAAATCGTTAGCGATTGACCGCTGCTATCCAGGTTTAGCTTCACAATATTGTTCTTTTGGTCGGCCAGAACCGCAATCCGCTCCAACGCGGAGGAAAACAGCTTGCGTTCTACCGTCATTTGGCGCGAAAACTGGCGCGGAATCAGCTGGCGATAGTTGGGATACTGTCCATCCAACAAGCGGCTAGTAATGCGCTGATGCTCCCATTCAAAAATCATTTGTCCCTGGTCAAACCGCAGGGCGATCGCCTCGGTAGAAGGGTGCATTTGAATCATGCGTTCCAGCTCGCGTAGGGCTTTTCCAGGAACCGTCACATCAAATCCCTCCTGGGTCGATGCCGTCCCAGCCTCCTCATTGGTGGTTTGCACCACCGCCAAGCGGTGACCATCCGTTGCGGCAAACTCCATCGCCTCCGGTTCTACCGTCAGGTGCACCCCTGTCAGCACCTGCTTTGCCTCATCGGCACTGGTAGAAAACAGCGACCCACGCAATCCCTCAATCAATGCCTCAACGGGGAGTGTACGGCCATCGCCCGCCTCGATCACGGGCAGCTCAGGATACTCATCGGCACTCATGCCCCGCACTTGGTAGCGGCCCGACGAGGCCGTAAGCGTAGCCGCCATATCTTCCGATGCATCCAGCGTTAGCTCGCCATCGGGCAAGCGCGACACAATATCCCCAAACAGCTTGGCTGGCAGCGTTAGCTTGCCTCCATCCTCCACCTGAGCCGCAAAACTCGTTTGCACCCCTAAGCTCAAATCAAACCCTGTTAGGCTAACCCGCTGCGTTTCCTCATCGGCAATCACCAACACATTGGCCAGTACTGGGTGGCTCGGACGAGACGGAATTGCCCGGCTGACAAGAGACAGGTGGGTATTGAGGTCGCTTTGGGAACAGGTCAGTTTCATATCTAGGACGTGATGGGTGGGATGGATCGGATTGGCATGGAAGGTGATCCTATCACCCTTATTTCACCGGGACAACGCAACCAAAAACAAAAAAATCGCGCGTCTTTTTTCTTGTTTTAAACTCCGGATCTCTTGTTTAAAACCTTTTAAAGAGAGTAGTAGTAGAGCATGTGGAAACTGTGGAAAAACCGTTGGGATCGCTGCGGAGTCTTCGGATCGCATGTTTTCAACCTGTGGAAAAAGTGTGGAAAAACTGGAAGGTTATCCACAGGTTGAACGGGCTGTCAGAACTTTTCCAGACCAAGGGGGTAGTTTTCCACGGTCTTTCCCCAAAGTTTTCCACAGAAAGGGGATAGTTTTCCACAGGCGATTCCGCTAGATTTAGCGCTAATTCTTGCCGCACGACACAAAAGTTTGAAAATGCTCAGCTCAGCGTTCTCGCTGGTAAAACCTAGTGAGTAGATCCAGGTTTGGCTTGAATTGATGACGACCCCTCGGTAGACTGTTAGAAAGGTTTGATTACATTTCGTCATACATCGCCAACTAGCATTCCCAAGCTCGAAACACTGGGGTTGCTTATGGCGATCGCTCTCTGTCTGGAATGCTGGGGTGATAGCAGACTGGCTAGAGCTTTTTTGAATGTATTGCAATTGAGCAGATGACGATGACGATGGTAGTTGCTGAAATTTGTGCAATGGCTGCTGCACCAACCGCAGCGCCAACAAAATCGAGTCAAACGGTTCGCAAGACCTACCCCAACTACAAGGTGATCGTGTTGAACGATGATTTCAACACGTTTCAGCACGTGGCGGAATGCCTACTCAAGTACATTCCCAATATGACGAGCGATCGCGCTTGGAGCTTGACCGAAAGAGTCCACTTCGACGGTCAGGCAATGGTGTGGGCTGGTCCACAAGAGCAAGCCGAGCTGTATCACCAGCAGTTGTCTCGTGAGGGTCTAACCATGGCTCCTTTAGAAGCCGCCTAGAGCTATTTATTGAGGATTCCAAACAATGAATTCCCGCTTGAGCAAGGACAGAAACGCCCGTGGGTGACCAGCAACGACGCGATCGCAAATCATCCGCATCGGCTAAACAAAACACCTCAACCGGGCGTTTAGTTTGGAATCACTCTACCCATGTTCCGGGGCTGATCCCAATTTTGACCACGCTGACGCAGGTTTCTGGAATTCAGACCATTACGCCAGCGGTGATTGGGCATGCCCGGTCGAATTCGCCAGCACTCAAACTGAGAGTGTCTGTGCCAATTCGTGGCGGCTTTAAGCTGATTGCGCGCAAAGGCAAGCTGTTTCAAGAAGTTTTTGTGATGACGCAGCTGAGTCAGGCTGAGCTTGAGCATGCGATCGCCCACGTGCTCAAGGCATAGCGTCGGAAGCCTACATCACTTCAATTCCGTCAATCCGGCGCATATCTCGATCCACTTCGTACCACAGCTCTCGATTGCGCGGATCGGTGCGGAGTGCTTTGTTGAGATACAGTTTTGCCTTCTCGGGCTGATGGGTATCAATCAGGTGGCGGCCCCAACGTTGGTAGGCGATCGCCATCCACTGCCGTACTTCCACATCATTGGGCAAGCGCTGTGCCAGTCCTTCTACTAGGGTGATGGCTCGGGGAAATCGCTGTTCGCGCAGCAATCGCTGAAGCTGGCGATACACGGCTTCTTTAAGCTGCTGATCGGTTTCGGTTGAGGTGGAATAGGTGCGAAAGGTGGTGGTTTTGTAGCGGGGTGTGGTGGCCGTGGTGGCGGATGTAGGCGCAGAGACGGTGGTGGGTGAGCTGGTGTTCTTCGTCTCCAAAATGCCTTCGGGCTTAACGGCATCTAGAAGCTGCTTGTACGCCTCTGCCAGGTGGATAAACTTTTCTTGGGCTTCTCGGCTGTTGGGGTTGGCATCGGGGTGATAGCGACGTGCCAAGCGCCGATACGAGGCTTTAATGTCCTCGTAGGATGCACCATCGCGCAAGCCCAACACCCGATAACAATCCGTCAAGTTCATTCAGTCTGATTCGTTCCAAGAGAGCAAGCGTACAATGTCTGTTTAACCCTATCTGTTTAACCATTGGCCACCATGACCATCGGCAAACATCAAGCAGAGTTATCTGAATTCTGCCACCATAACTGAAAAAAAAATCAAACTCTTTTATAAAGCCTAGAAAATTCGAGCCTTGGGCGGCAGTTCTCGTGAGCTAGAGGCTCTATCAGCGGGAGGGGAGTGGGGCGATCGCTGCATCTCCAGAGACATCTCCAGAGACACAAATGGAACCCGCACTTGATACAGGTTCCATAAGGACAGCCATCAATTAAGAGACGGTGAGGAACAAACTAGTTTGCGCCACCCTTATCTTCAATCACCCGATCAATAAGGCCATAGGCCATCGCTTCTTCTGCCGACATAAAGTAGTCGCGATCGGTATCTTTTTCAATTTGGGCAACCGATTTGCCTGTATGAAAGGCCATCATGTCGTTCAGCTCTTTTCGCACGCGCAAAATTTGCCGAGCTTCGATGTCAATATCCGTCGCTTGTCCGCGACCTGTACCGCCCATGGGCTGGTGGATCATGATGCGAGAATGCGGCAGCGCCGTGCGCTTACCCTTGGCACCTGCCGCCAGCAAAAACGCCCCCATCGACGCGGCCAAGCCCACGCAAATGGTGACGACTTCGGCTTTGATATGCTGCATGGTGTCGTAAATGGCCATGCCCGCCGTGACCGAACCACCGGGTGAGTTGATGTACAGATAGATGGGCTTTTCAGGATCATCGGAGTTGAGATAGAGCATGGATGCGACGATGCCGTTGGCAATGTTGTCATCCACTTCGCGGCTAAGGAAGATAATGCGCTCTAAGCTCAGGCGATCGTAAATGTCGATCCACTGCTCGTAGGCGCTGCCAGGAAAACGGTAGGGGACTTTAGGAACACCAATAGGCATAGGACATCCAGAAGTAATGCAAAAGGACAGTGGACGAAATGAAACAGGCTAGGCGTGAACTGACTCTAGAAGGGTCTGGGACGTTCTAAGATGCCGTAGCGGCCAACGCATCGATTTTGTGAGAGCGCAGGATGTGATCGACGAGGCCGTAATCTTTCGCTTCTTGCGGCGAGAGATAGAGGCGGCGATCGGTATCCTTATCCAGCCGTTCGACGGCTTGCCCAGTATTCTTGGCAAAGATATCGAGCACGATGGATTTGTCCTGCAGCACCTTATTCGCCAAAATTTGGATATCGGTGGCTTGGCCCCGGGTGCCGGTATAAAAGGGATTGAGTACCAGCTCGGCATGGGGCAAACAGGCGCGGTAGCCCTTGGTGCCCGACGACAGTAGCATCACCGCTGTACCAGCCGCCATTCCCAAGCAAATGGTGTGAATGGGGGCTTTGACCTGTTGCATCGTGTCGTAAATGGCCAACCCTGCCGCGACCGAAGCCCCGGCTCCCATCATGGCGACATCGCCGGGGGAGTTGATGTACAGGCTGATGGGCTTGCTGGAATCTTCGGCATCCAGGTGTAACAGCACGCTCACAATAAAGTTGGCCAGGTTGGCATCGATCGCACTATCCAAAAAAACAATGCGCTCAAAGAACAAGCGGGTGTAAATGTCGACCAACTGGGTATTGGTGCTGCCAGGATAGCGATACGGAACTCTCATAGGCGCGTCAACAGCAAAAGTTGAGATAAGAAAGCAGAAGGGCGATTGCACAAGGGTCGCCCAAGAAACCAAACGAGCTGATGGAGACCCTTCGAAACCGTTTGCCTGAAGACTAGACCATGGCCGGTAAAGACTTCGGTAAATCTTTGCTGCTTTCTAGCACTCGGTCAATGAGGCCATATTCCATGGCTTCGTAGGGTGTGAGATAGAAAGTGCGATCGGTGTCTTTGGCGATTTTTTCGGCGGGTTGGCCCGTGTTGCGCGACAAAATATCCAGCACAGCGGTGCGGTTTGCCAACACTTCTTTCGCTCGAATCTGAATGTCGGTGGCTTGGCCCTGAGCTCCCGCTTTGGCTTGATTGAGCACGATGGTGGAGTGGGGTAGGCTGGCCCGGTAGCCCTTAGTACCTGCCGACAAAATCATGGCGGCGGCTCCCTGCGCTAGGCCAATGCAAATGGTGTGAACAGGTGGCTTAATGTAGCTCAGGGTGTCGCACACGGCAAAGGCTTCGGTCTCAAACCCAATGGTTTCTCCGGTGTACCAGGTGGTGCCAGTGGAGTTGATGTAGAGGAAGATGGGCTTTTCGGGATCTTCGAACTGAAGATAGAGAAGTTGCGCGATAATCAGTCGGGTAAAGTCTTTGCGAGGGTCTAGCTTTTCGTCATCGAGGGAATGCAAGGGGCCGCCCAAATAGACAATGCGCTCCTTGAGCAGCAACGATGGCAGATCCGGCGGAGGGGTGCGGGTATACGCATCGCCGTAGAAGGAGGACTGAACAGCCTTAATCGGTTGATTCATACGTTGCGATTGGTTGCAGTTGCTTGAGCCAATGCCCGGTTGATGGGCATTCCTCTTACCATAGTAGCGTGAACCTGAGAGGGGGATCGGGTTTCGGAGTTTTGGCGGCGATCGCCCCTGATTTTTCTGGACTTGCGCTGGTTTTGGCTGGTTTCACACCATCATGAGATTGAAGCGCAAGATGGAAACTTGGGTGGGTTCTCCGGAGTGGGCGATCGCGGCGGTGAGGTTATTAACGTATCGGCGTTCAGTGTCTTGAGGAGCGTGGGCTATGAAGGTTGGTCTGCAAGCAGCATTGAGTGATGTGAACTTGGATGTGTCGCAGGCCAGCAGCCAACGGCAGCTTGCGGTGTCGATTTCGGCGGTGCCAGAGGCTCTGGGGCGTACCGCTCCGCTGAATTTGTGTTTGATTTTGGATCACAGCGGTTCCATGAGTGGGCGACCGCTGGAAACGGTGAAGCAGGCTGCGCTGAAGATTTTGGATAATCTGTCACCGGGCGATCGCCTCTCGATTGTGGTGTTTGACCACAAGGCCAAGGTGCTGGTGCCCAATCAGGTCATTACCAGTTCAGCCGGGGTCAAAGTCGAAATCAACAAACTAAAACCCAGCGGCGGTACGGCCATCGACGAAGGCATGCGCCTGGGCATTGAAGAATTGGCCAAAGGCAAGAAAGAAACGATTTCCCAGGCATTTTTGCTGACAGATGGCGAAAACGAGCATGGCGACAACGATCGCTGTCTCAAATTGGCTCAATTGGCGGCAGGCTACAACATGACGCTGAGTACGCTGGGCTTTGGCGACAACTGGAACCAGGACATTCTGGAAAAAATTGCCGATGCAGGTGGTGGCACGTTGGCCTATATTCAACAGCCAGAAGCCGCTGTAGAGGAGTTTGGTCGCCTGTTCAAGCGGGTGCAATCGGTGGCGCTGACTAATGCCCATTTGCACATGTCGCTGCGGCCTGGCGTACGGTTGGCAGAGCTGAAGCCCGTTGCCCAGGTCGTGCCCGACACGATCGAACTTGGGCTGATGCAAGAAGGCACTCAGGCGATCGCCCGATTGGGAGACCTGATGGTGGATTCGCCCCGGGTTGTATTGGTGAACCTCTATGCCAGCCAGTTGCCCGAAGGTCAGCAGCCATTGCTGGATTTGCAGGTGCGCTACGACGATCCAGCCCACAATCAAGAAGGGCTGATGTCTGAGTCGTTAACGGTGTCGGCAACAGTAGGCCAGGGCTACCAACCTCAAACCAATGCCGATGTGCAGCAGCATGTACTGGCATTGGCTAAGTATCGCCAAACCCAAATTGCCGAAACCAAACTGCAACAGGGCGATCGCACTGGAGCTGCCACCATGCTGCAAACCGCTGCCAAAACAGCCCTGCAAATGGGCGATCAAAATGCCGCCACGGTGCTTCAGCAAAATGCTACGCGCCTACAAGCCGGAGAAGATTTATCCGAGAGCGATCGCAAAAAGACCCGCATTGCATCCAAAACGACCCTTCAGGGGCAGTAGCGGTTGTTTGCTCTAGTTGTTTAGCTCTATCTGTCGAGTGATGCAGAATCTGCACTTCCGCTAGAGGCTGGAAGAACATCATATTTCTTTCCAAAGGGCTGTTCTTGCGAATGCCCTTGTTGATGTTTACTGTTGCTGTTCCTGCCTAACTCATGCATCGCCTCACCAACGCCCAATATTTTCAGCGTGTGTTGATCACCGTCGGAGTGGTGATTGCTGTGTTTGGGCTGGTGTGGTTGCTGTGGACGATTGCGAATATGCTGCTGCTGGTGTTTTTGGGCATTCTGATGGCGATCGCCCTGCGAACGAGCGCTAAGCCCCTTGCCCGATACACACCACTCTCCCACAAGGGTGCTGTGATTGTGGTGTTATTAACAGCTTTGGTGGCGCTCGGACTGGGCGGATTTTTCTTTATTCCCGAAGTCCTTAACCAGACCGATCAGTTGGTAGATACCCTCGCTGTGGCTTGGGATCAGATGGATGCCTTCATTTCGCAAACCTTGGGCGACTCTCCGTTGGAGCGCATTTGGGGTGATCAACAGTCTTTGCCCGGTCCCAACCTCATCGCTCGCCTTACGGGAACGTTTGCCAATACGTTGGGAATTCTGGCCAACGTTCTATTTATTGTGTTTACAGGTGTGTTTTTGGCGATCGAGCCGCGTCTATATCGTAAGGGTGTGATTACCCTCATTCCGCCCAATGGCCGCCAGCGAGCGCAGGAAGTGATCAGCCAAATTGTGGATGGACTACAGGCTTGGCTGTTGGGGCAATTAATTGCGATGGTGACGATTGGTACTGTCGTGGCGATTGGGCTGATGCTTCTGAATGTGCCACTGGCAATACCGCTAGGAGTTGTGTCGGGGCTGTTGGAGTTCATTCCTATCGTAGGATCGCTGTTATCAGCGGTTCCCGCTGTGCTGATTGCCTTTACCCAGGGTATTCCCAAGGCTCTTTACGTGGCGCTGTTCTTTTTTGTGGCGCAACAGATAGAGGGCAATATTCTCACGCCAATTGTGCAGCAAAAAACGGTATCTTTGCCGCCTGCCCTCACGCTAAGTGCCGTTCTGATTATGGGATTTTTGTTTGGGCCTATGGGGGTGTTGGTGGCTACCCCAATGGCAGCGGTGGTCTACATTTTGGTGAAGCTGCTGTATGTTGAGGATCTGTTGGGTACCCGTAGCGATCGCCCGTCCAAACCACACAAAGCACCTGTCATTCGGTAATGCACGAGTGCTGCCCAACACGGCCTAAAGGCGATCGCAGTAATCTTGCTTTCCCACTTATGCTCCAACGTTGCCAGACAGGCGTGACGCACCGGCCTGCACTCAGGTGCAAGTTCTAGTCAGAACCAACGAACGTTGGCGTGATGGGAACTCGTGGGCACTTTTGTAAAGGGAAACGGGTCTATCGATTCTGCTGTGTGAGCGTGGGCGATCGGGTGCTAACGTTGATGGCAGTGGAGGTTAGGTATGAATAGACGACACTTTTGGAAACGGTCTTGGCGACTTGGAATTTTTGCTGTGCTGGGTCTGTGCTTGAGCTGGCTGATGAGCTGCAGCCCCTCACAGCCGCCCCAGGCATCGGGTAATGGGGCAGATGGCAATGCAGAGATCGAGTTTTGGACGATGCAGCTTCAGCCTCAGTTCACGGATTATTTCAACGAGCTGATTGCCAAGTTTGAGCAAGAAAATCCGGGCATTACCGTGAAGTGGGTAGATGTGCCCTGGGGCGATATGCAAAGCAAAATTCTGACGGCTGTGTCGGCAGGAACCGCACCGGATGTGGTGAATCTGAATCCAGATTTTGCGGCGCAGTTGGCCGGACGCAACGCCTGGCTGATGCTGGATGACAAGGTGCCTGCCGAGGTGCGTGACCAATACCTTCCCAAAATTTGGGAAGCAAGCATGCTGGATGGTCAAACCTTTGGGTTGCCCTGGTATTTGACGACCAGTGTTGCCATCTATAACGCTCAGCTACTGGAGCAGGCGGGAGTCGCTCAGCCACCCACAACCTACGAGGAATTGGCAGCAGTTGCAAAACAAGTGCGCGATCGCACGGGTAAGTACGCTTTCTTTGCCACGTTGGTTCCCACCGATTCGGCCGAGGTGTTGCAATCCTTCACCCAAATGGGCGCAACATTGGTGGATGAGGACGGAAATGCTGCGTTCAACACTCCCGAAGGTCGAGCCGTATTCCAGTATTGGACGGATTTGTATCAGCAAGGGCTGCTGCCTCGCGAAGTGCTGACACAGGGGCATCGGCGCGGCATTGAGCTGTTCCAAGCTGGCGAAACTGCTGTACTCTCGACTGGCCCTCAGTTTTTGAAGACGGTGGAGACGAATGCTCCGGCGATCGCCGAAGTGTCTGCAACCGCCCCACAAATTTCGGGCTCTACAGGCAAAAAGAGCGTTGCCGTAATGAACCTGGTTGTCCCTAAAGGGACTGACCAGCCGGATGCGGCAGTTGCCTTTGCACTGTACGTTACGAATAACGAAAACCAGTTAGCCTTTGCCAAGGCTGCCAATGTGTTGCCCTCAACCCGTGATGCATTGAACGATGCCTTTTTTACCGCGGGTGCTGAAGGTGGAGCGCCCATCGACAAGGCTCGTGCCGTTAGCGCCACGCAAATGGAGTCAGCAGAAGTGCTGCTACCTCAAATCAAAGATGTGAAAGAGCTGCAAAAGATTGTGTACGACAACTTGCAAGCGGCGATGCTCGGCGAAAAAACAGTTGACCAAGCCGTAACCGATGCGGCGACTGAATGGGATGCTCGCTAAGCGCTGGGCTCATCGCCAAGCGGTTGCTTCCTGAACCTAAAAGGCGTGTTTGTTTTGTGAAACAAACACGCCTTTTGTGATGAAAGCGAAAAGGAACGTTTCTTCCAGCTCAACTCGATGGTTAATCTCTCGCCATGGGTTGACCGACTGTGCGCATCGCTGCTTGTCGCAAGCCTACTCATCATGGTTTGGTGTTCCAGCACTGTGGAAGATGTGGTGCTGATGGTTCAAGCTCTTCCAATCAAGCGAGCGACTCCATGGCTATGCTCAGTTGCTGCTTTGAATTATCGGTGGCTTACTTTTGTTTGACCGAGAAGTAGTTGTAACCCAAAAATGCGATCGCAATTAGGCCAAACGAAAACAGCGTCGTGAGCGTTCCAAGGGCATACAGCGCAGGCGATGTCACATTCGTCGTCATGCCAAAAATTTCGAGCGGTAGGGTGTTGCCCGATCCCGAAATGAGAGAGGTTCGCGTAAATTCGTCGTAAGACAGGGTGAAGGACAGAATGCCAATGCCCAACAAGCTTGGCAAAATGAGCGGAAAAATGATGTCCCAAAAGGTGACGACATCGCTGGCTCCCAAATCGCGCGCAGCTTCCTCATAGGATGGGTTGAAGCGGTTGAAGATGCCCAGCACAATTAAGAAGGCAAACGGTACCGTCCAGGTGAGGTGTGCTCCTAGGCCAGAGGACAGCCAGCCCGTCGGCAAATCCAGCACTTGAAACACAATCCCAATTCCCAAAGAGATGAGAATGCTCGGCACAATCAGGCTGGCAATGGTGAGATAAAACAGCGTACCTGCCCCCTTGAACCGATTGCGAAAGGCAAGCCCCGCCGTGACGCTAACAATCAGGGATAGCAGCATGACAACCAGACCCAACACCAGCGATCGCCAAAAGGAGTCCACAAAGTTGCCAACCCGCTGCTCCTGAAACACCTGCCCCAGCCAATAAAAGCTAAAACCCCGCATCGGAAAGGTGAGTCCACCCTCTGGCCCCTGAAGCGACAGGGCAAAAATCGAGAACATGGGGCCGTACAAAAACAGCACAAACAATGCAAAAAAGGCAGCTAGCACATAAAACGTGAGCGATCGCTTTCTCATAGCCTGGTTTCCTAACGCCTGTCTTCTATGTGTATCGAGCGGGCTACAGTTCTTTGCGGATATCGACAACGCGCAAAATAGCCAATACCAAAATCATGGTGACCAGCAGCAAAATCACCGCATTTGCCGCCGCCAATGGGTACTGAATGCTGCCAATTTGCGTTTGGATCAGCTTGCCAATCGATGCTGACTGGCCGCCCCCCATCAACCGAACCGTGACAAACTCGCCCATCACCAGCGTCACAACAAAAATGGAGCCAATGGCAATACCCGGAGCCGACAGCGGCAAAATCACTTCCTTAAAAATCTGCAATCCGGATGCGCCCATATCTTCCGCAGCGGTAATGAGGTTGCGATCGATGCGCATCAAACTATTGAAGATGGGAGCGATCATAAAGAAGTTGTAGAGGTGCACCATGCCCAGCACCACCGCAAAGTCGGAATAGAGCAGCCATTCCAGGGGTTGCTGAATCAGACCCGCGTTCAGCAGCAGCGAGTTGACCAAGCCCTCGCGCCCCAACAGCGGAATCCACGAGATCATGCGGATGATGTTGGATGTCCAAAATGGCACGGTACAAATCAAGAACAGCAAGATTTGGAGTCGCTTATCTTCTACATAAAACGCTAGAAAATAGGCAACTAAATAGCCAATCACTAGCGTAAGGCTCCACACCAGCACCACGTACTTAAAGGTGTTGATGAAGGTGCGCAGCGCCACATCCGACGAAAAGATAGCGGTGTAGTTGTCGAGGGTAAAACCTGGCTCCATGGAGAACCCGGTGAATTGCCAAAAGCTCACGATGAAAATCATGGCAATGGGCAATACCAGAAATAGCAGCAAGACAAGGGTTTGTGGGGCTGCTAAGAGATAGGTTTGCAGAGTTTTGGAGGTTCTATCCATGGGATGTGTCCATGAGGAAGCCAAACAAGAGAAGCGATCGCCCGAGGTAATGGCGAAACAAGTAAGCTAGGTTTTTGGTTCAAGTGTCAGGGGAGAGGCGATCGCCTCTCCCCTGACACTCTATTTAGGGATGCACCTCGTTATGAAGCAATAAACTCATTCCACTTCTGCACCAAATAGGTGTTCTCTTGCATGGTGGAGTTCCAGCACACAATGTTGCCAAACCGCTCTTTAAACGAGCCACCATCGCGAACAGCACCCTGCTTTTCAAGGGTTTTGTTAAAGGGATCTACCATATCTTCGGCAGCAGGCTTGCCCTCATACCAGAAATCCCATTCGGCCTGGGACATATACTTCTTCGCCAGCTCAGGTGCTGCGCTGTAGTAGCCTTGGCGACCCAGGAACGCGCCAACCCAACCTTCCAGCATCCAGTTGATGTATTCGTAAGCGGCATCCAGGGCAATACCGCTGAGGTTCTTGGAGAGGCCGATACCGCCGCCCCAGCCGCGATACCCTTCCTCCAGCGGTGCATATACGCATTGAATATCGCGTGACTTCACCGCAGTCACCGCAGGCGACCACATGGATTGCAGCACCACCTCACCCGACGACATCAAGTTCACCGATTCATCAAAAGTCTTCCAAAAGGCGCGGAACTGTCCGTTGGCTTTTTGCTCTTTCAGAATGTCAATGATTTGATCAATCTCTTGGCGGGTCATATTGCCCTTGTCGCCAAAGGACATGAGGCCAGCCGCCTCGGCCACCATGGCCGCATCCATAATGCCAATCTGAGGAATATCGAGAATCGAGGTTTTTCCACGAAACTCGGGGTTAAACAGCTCGGCCCAAGAGGTGATTTCGCGACCAACCAAATCGGGGCGATAGCCCAGCGTGTCGGCATTGTACTGGAACGGAATCAGCGTTGCGTAATCGGTTGGGGTTGAAGAAAACTCCTTGGAGTCAGGGCCAGTGACGTACATCACCTTGTAGGGAGCGGTGCCTTGTGACTGCTCAACGGGCATTCCGTCAAATTTACCACTGGTAAAGAAGGGCACGATTTGGTCGTAGTTGGTCACCCGCTTCACATCAATGGGCTGCAAGTTGCCCGATGGAATGACCAATGGCAGGCTGAAGTACTCTCCATCAAAAATATCGTATTGACGAGGTTGGGTGATGGCGATCTGGTTGTTTTCTTCGGTACTGAGGGCGCGGGGCTCAATCTTAAAGCCCAAATCTTCCTGGGCTTTATTACGAATTTCGTTGATTTGAGACACACCCGTTCCAATGAAGCGTAGGGTGACATCTTTGATTTGATTGGTATTGACCTGAGGACCCGGAGATGGGTTGTTCGGGGTGCCAGCGGGGGCATCGGTGCGGGCACAACGGGTAGCGGCAAATGCGGCACTTGCTGCTAGACCTGTGCGAATGAGTTGACGACGAGAAATGTTAGACATAGACCTTATGAGTTGAATGAAATGATGAATTGGTTCGTGAGTGTGAGGACGCGGATAGGGCCATGACCTGATGAGGTTGACATTGCCGCGTGGGAGATCACCCTGAGCTGAGGAGCTAGAGCGACAGCCAGACTACGCAAAGACGCATGGACAACAATTAGTGGGACAGGAAGATGCAGTCTTCAATGCCCCACGTTAAGGTGACAAGCTGCCCTTCTTGTGCCGCAGTCGATGACCAATCATGGCTGCGAACTTTGTAGGTGACCTCTTCTCCGGTCGTTTCGGTCATGAGCGAAACCCGAGTAATGTATCCGGTAAATTCGATCGCGGTCACTCGGGCCGTTAGCTGATTGACCGCATGCGCCTGGGTGGGGGGATAGGGCACCATGGTGAGGCGATCGCTCCGAACGCAGCAAGCCGCTGTCATCCCCACGCTGGCTCCAGTTCCCCGGCAGTGAAACGTGCCCAGCTGATCGACTTCTAAGGTCACCACGCTACCGTAGGTTGCATTTGGCTCTATCGCTGTAACCTTGCCAACAAAAATATTGTTGTCCCCGACAAACCGCGCCACAAATCGAGAGGCCGGTGTGGTGAAAATTTCTTGGGGAGTCCCTTCTTGATCAACGCGTCCATGATCCATCACCACGATCTTGTCGGATAGGGCAAATGCCTCATCCTGCCCATGGGTTACTTGAATGAACGTCATGCCAAATTGCTTTTGCAATCGGCGCAGTTCGCTGCGGGTTTTGACTCGTAGGTTTTCATCCAAGGCGCTGAGGGGCTCATCGAGCATGAGCACGGCAGGCCGGGTAACCAGTGCCCGTGCCAAGGCTGCACGCTGCTGCTGACCACCGCTCAGCATATGAGGTTTGCGCTGGGCAAACTTACCCAAGCCCACAATGTCAATCACCTCATCCACACGACGCGCCCGCTCTGCTTTGGCAATGTTTTGCATTTTCAAGCCAAACTCAATATTCTCCCAAACCGTTTTGTGAGGAAATAGCGCATAGTTTTGAAACATCATGGCGGTGTTGCGCTTGGTGGCTGGGAGATTGTTGACTCGGGTAGAGCCAATGTAGAGATCGCCACTGGTAATGGATTCATGGCCTGCAATCATGCGCAGGGTTGTGGTTTTGCCGCAACCGCTAGGGCCAAGCAAACAGCAGTAAGACCCTGCCGGGATTTCCATGTCGATGCTTTCAACGGCGAGAAACCCGTTGCCATACCGCTTGGTGACTGAGCGGAGCGTAACCCCAGCTGAGTGAGACGCCAACTCTTGCTGTAAGTTGCTGGCAGCGGTAATTGAGGCTTGGGTTTGCTCTTCACCGATGGAGGAGGTGGTTGCCGAAAAGGGAGGATTGACCATGATTTTGCATTGGAGAGGGAGAGTAGGCTAGGCGCAAATCTGATGAACACTTAAATATGTTTTGCCACGGTTGAGTTGTATTTTACGTTACTTTTTTTAAGAGACCCTGCTCTTGGCGGTTGACAGCTAAGGCTGAAATATGCGTGTGGCGTTGGCGATCGCGGCTAGGGTTCAGTCTAAATCACGCAAATCAACTGCATAAAAATTTAAGATGGGGCGAAGACTTCGAATTTTGTTACCGCTGCATCACTTTTAAGTGCCGTAATCTGTATACTGTATACAGGTGTTGGCAGATTTGAACTGTGTTTCTATACACATTTCTTCGTTGAAAAATTTCCTTTTGAGTTTCCTGGTGTTGTGAGCGTTGGCGCAGCAACGTGGGAAACTTGAGGACACGCTCTCAAGCTGGGGTTGTTGAGCGAACAGTGTCGATCGCCATTTCTGTGTTGCACTTGTAGGCATCTCATCTGCCGGTTGGGGTGTTGGTTCTTTGCAGAAACGAGTGTGCTGAACTCATTTGGGCGATCGCCAACGGTGCAAGCGACTGTGCAAACTAACCAGCCACACGTCAAAAATTCACGTTTAAGGAGTACACCAGCGCTATGACCCAGGCTGAAACAAAGCGGATTTTTATTTGCGGGTCTGCACTGCGAGGCCAGCCAGATCACCAAAATTTGGGTGGGGCAGCGTTTGTCTGCGAGGCAAAAACTCAGCCTATCTATCGGCTTCACTCGGTCAAAGATGGCTGGCATCCTGGCATTTATGAACTGGGCGAAGGCGGCATTTCTATTCCTGGCGAAGTGTATGAAATGACCTTAGAACAGTACGAATACTTGGCGGCCAACGAGCCTCCAAATATGTATCCTGCCGAGGTCAAGCTAGAGGGCGGAGAGACGGCGATCGCCTTTCTGTATCCCCGTGAGCTGATCGAGCAATACGGTTGGGAAGATGTGTCGCACCATGGGGGCTGGTTGGCCTATAAACAGGCCGCTGCTGCAACAGCCTAAGGCAGCGCTGTCCTCTCTGCTGATCCATCGAGAGTTTTCTAAACCGAGCAGGTTTTCTTCCTTTTCACCTGTTGCGAACGATGATTCCTTGTTACAAAACGCAGTCCCTGGTTCGCCAGGGGCTTTTTTGCGTTTAGGGCCTTTCTGCATGCGCCATCCTCACAAATGAGTGCGTTGGCTCGTCCAGAACGCGTGTTTTTCATGGCATGGAGTGTCTAGCAGCAGCCCGTTTGCGATGTGGTTGATAGGAGAGATAAGTCCTGTGGATTTTCTTTGAGAAAAGTCAAGTTCCTCTGCTGAATCTCGACAAAGCCTTGTGCAACCGCAAATGCACGACACAATCAACAGTATAGGACTGACGCGTTATCCCAAATTCCTAGCAGTGTGGACGGAGTACGGCAGTCCTGAACGGTATGCACGGTGCATATAGATTCGTACTAAACCAAACTCCTATGACAAATGTTGTGCAAATCAAAGGCGGCCGCATTGTGACCGCTGTGGATGATTACGTTGCTGATATTTTTATTCGAAATGGGCGAATTGAGGCGATCGCCGCGAGTGATAGCGACATTAGTGCTGAATGGGTTGCGAACTCCAATTTGGAGGTGATTGACGCATCAGATTTGTTGGTGATGCCGGGTGGTATTGATGTGCATACCCACATGCAGTTTGACCTGGGCGATGCGCAAACCGTGGATAGCTACGAAACGGGAACGCGATCGGCAGCCTTTGGCGGAACCACCACCATTGTCGATTTTGCCCTACAGCGCAAAGGCCAAAGTCCTAAGCAAGCGCTGGATGCACGGTTGGCTTTAGCAGAACCGCAAGCCTGTGTTGATTTTGGGTTTCACATTATTCTCACTGATGTGAATCCTGATACGTTGGCCGAAATTCCTGACCTGATCGATCGCGACGGAGTTTCCAGCTTCAAAATGTTTATGGCGTATCCCGGCGTGTTGATGGTCAGCGATGCCGATATTTTTCGAGCGATGCGGGTCGCTGGGCACCACGGCGGCATGATCAACGTGCATGCCGAAAATGGCGAAGTGATTCAAGTCTTGATTGAAGAAGCGCTAGCTCAGGGCAATACCTCCCCCAAGTTTCATGGCCTGACACGGCCCCGCATTATGGAAGCTGAGGCGACGCATCGGGCAATTCGACTGGCAGAACTGGCGGAAGTACCCGTCTATATGGTGCACTTGTCGGCCAAGGAAGCATTGGATTCGGTGGTGGAAGCGCGCGATCGCGGCATTCCTGCCTTTGCCGAAACCTGTCCTCACTACCTGTTTCTCACGATTGAAGAATACGATCGCCCTGGGTTTGAAGCTGCCAAATATGTGATGACGCCCCCTCTGCGCGAGTCGGAGTGCCAACATGCCCTGTGGCGGGGCCTCAAGTTCGACGATTTGCAAATTGTGTCCACCGATCACTGTCCTTTCTGCTTTAACGAAAACCCGCATGGCCTAAATAAGTCGAAACAACTGGGGCTGGGTAATTTTGAGAAGATTCCCAATGGGGCACCAGGCGTTGAGTTTCGTCTGCCGCTACTGTTTGATGGTGGGGTAAACCAGCATCGCCTCACACTCAATCGCTTTGTGCAACTGACTGCTACTGCGCCCGCCAAAATGTTTGGCCTGTTTCCGCGCAAAGGAACAATCGCGGTGGGTAGCGATGCCGATCTGGTTCTGTTCGATCCCCGCAAACCCCATGTTCTCAGTGCTGCAACCCATCATTCGGTGGTAGATTACTCGCTGTACGAAGGGTTTCATGTATTGGGCAAGGTGGAAAAAGTCTTTTTGCGGGGGCGGATGATTGTGGATGGCGAGCAATGGTTGGGCGAAACGGGCATGGGCCAATATCAGCGGCGATCGGCTTCGGGTCGGATCATGGCATAGGCTGAATTCGCTGATGTTGGGATTGAACGTTTCTATGGGAAGGCTGAATGCCTGAGATGCTGGAGTGGTGTTGGTGCGCTATCTATCCAGGGTTGACGAAAGCTTTACACACGGGCAGCATGCAGGGCGATCGCGCAAAGGGCAAATGAAGAGTTTGCGAACCGAGGGGATATTGTGCGGATTGCGATTCAGTTGGCGAGTATTCATTCTTGTCCACTTCCAACCCGAATTGTAGCGATCGCCATTTTGATGAAGACAGTGAGAGCGGCTTTGCGGTCTCAAAACGTTCCCTGTCTTGACTAAGCGAGCGACAGCTATAGATCGCAGAGTCTTTATAGCGCCAGAACTATGCTGTGCAATGTAGAGGCGGCATGAGGGACATCGGCACTTGCTCACTAGCACTATGGAAATGGTCGTATGATAAGCCAGCTCAAACTTGGCACAAAGTTCACCTTGCTATTACTAATTGTGTACTTTGTTGGTAGCGCGATCGGTGGATTGGCGCTGTCCGAAGTACTGCAAAAGCGGGCTGAGCGGCAAATTATTTCTGAGGGCACTGTGCTCATGCAAAGCATCAATGCCGTTCGCACCTATACCGATCAGCAAGTGCGTCCATTGCTAGAGGCCCAACTAGCGCCTGATCAGTTTGTCCCAGAAGTCGTTCCTGCTTACTCGGCTCGACGCGTGTACGAAAACCTGCGGGCTACAAATTCTGAATACAGCCATCTGTCTTATAAAGAAGCGGTGCTCAATCCGACAAACTTGAATGATTTGGCCGATCCGTTTGAAGCAGATTTGGTCAACCAGTTCAAAGGCAATGAAAGCTTATCAGAATTGTCTGGATTTCGTACGGTGCCTGAGTTGGGGTCAGTATTTTATAGTGCGCATCCCATCGTCGTTCGTAAGTCTTCGTGTTTGAAGTGCCATGGTGTGCCGGATGATGCGCCTCAGTCCATGTTGAGTGTATATGGACGTGAGCATGGATTTGACTGGCCACTCAACACTCCAATTGGAGCGCAGGTGGTTTACGTGCCTGCAACCGAAGTATTTACCAGTGCTCGTCGGGCATTCTCGTCGATTATGGGCATTTTTGTGGGGGTGTTTGCGATCGCCCTCTTCTGCCTCAATCGATTGCTGAAGCCGACTGTGCTGCACCCGGTGCAGACATTGGCTCGCGTGTCCCAACAGTTGGCCGTGGGTGACATCAAAACTGAGAATGATGTTCACGACATAGAGATAGAAAAACTAACTGGTGTTGTCAAGCGGCGCGATGAGCTTGGGCAACTGGGCCGAATTTTTCAAACTATGGTGAACGAAGTTGTCGCCCGAGAACAACGCATGCGCGAGCAAATCCGTGAGCTAACCATCGAAATTGATCAAACCCGAAAGGCCAAGGAAGTTGCAGAGATTGTTGAAAGTGACTACTTCCAAGACTTGAAGAAGAAAGCTGGCGAAATTCGCAAACGTAAAGCATCTCCAGATACGTCGATCTAACGCTTGATCTGCTGCTGGGCGATTGGATGGCTGAGCCTAAACAGGGGTTTGCTATCACACGTTGGGCTGAAGATGGATGCATTACCTATAAATGGTTGCGATTGCTAAGATCTGCCTGCTTGTCGTAATCGAAGTAAGGCATCTCGTGCGGCGGCTTTCTCGGCTTCTTTTTTGCTGCTGCCCCGACCTTCTCCATAGGGCTCCTCCTTGACGTAAACTCGTGCGCGATACTCTGGTGCGTGGTCTACCCCTGACACGCGCTTTGTGATGTATGAGGGCAAAATGTGACCCATATGCCGCTGCACCCATTCCTGGAACTGGCTTTTGGGATCTTTATTCGTTGTAGTAATGCTGGTTTGTGACAGGCTCGATAGTGCTGGTACCGTGTCAAACAGCGCTTCAACTAAGGGCCGCAAGGTATCAACGGAGCGATCGCAATCCAAAAATCGCGCGCCCACAACGGCCTCAAACGTGCTGCTGAGCAAGTTGGGGTTTTGATTCCCACCATCTCGCAGGGCTCCCCGCCCCAATCGCATGCGCGCATCTAATCCCAAAGCCTTTGCAAATTTGGCGAGCTGCTGCTCATCGACCAGACGCGAGCGCCAGCGGGTCATATCCCCTTCGCCCATGTTGGGAAACCGCCGATACAGATACTCCCCACACAAAAACGTCAGCACCGCATCACCCAAAAACTCCAACCGCTCGTTATCCACCTCTCCCGGATTCTCATTCACAAACGAGCGATGCGTCAGCGCCTGAGTCAACAGCGCCTGATTGCGAAAATTTAATAGCTTTGATTTGCCTTTCATCATTAGGAATACAAGGTGACTAAAGTCGCCTTATGAGCATTAGAGCTGTGTTCAGTGATTCATATACCCCACTGAATAGTTAAAGCCCTTTAGCATTCCCAAACAACTTGCGGGAATGTTAAAGGGCTCTAGTTTATCTAAATTACCAGACTCAGACTATAAAGCAGAAAGGAACTGGCATTCATCAACAAGCTTTATGAGCTCATCATTTGCCTGTTTCTTATCATGAACAACAAGAATAACTCGTTTATTTTTGGCCTTCAACTCTCGAACAATCTGCCTAAAATCTCCATCTCCTGAAATTAAAACAACCGTGTGAATTTTAGGGTCATTAAGAGCGTAGCGTCTGATATGAGAAATAAGTTTTCGGTCTGCATTGTTTCTCTTTTTTCTTGATGCGATCGCATTAATGCATTCATAGTTCAAATCATCGAATAGAGATTCCCACTTCTCTGGTTCTTTCGACCAGTGAGCAAAGATAACTCGTGAAACAATAGAACCTTTGCTGCTAACAAACTGCTCTAACTTCTGTAGCTGTTCCTCAAACTTTACCTTGATATTCTGCCAATCCCAATAAATAGCAATGCGGAAATTTTTCACCGTCACATTATTGATCGAGGGTGTCATAGATGTGTCATTTAATTTTTTACTAGCGCAGTATTTGAGAGGCAGAAAGAAGCAAAACAATAGAAAACAGACTCCCCTCTAGAAGCTGTAATCCAAGAAGGCTGAATTTTCATTTCAGAAGCAGAACTGCGCGGTTCTGCTCTTGAAGCGAAAATCTAGGACATCATCTTTCTGTCTTGTTGTTAAATATGGCAAATATTTTTAGCCGCGTCAATGAATGACCAATAAATTTTCGATGAATTGGGTAAAAAAAGAGGTGCGTAAACCACGCACCTCCCAAACATAAAAACTCTTACACCAATTAGCCAACCAAAGATTTCACTTTGTTCATGATGCCAGTGGGGTCAATGCCTTGGTAGGGATACTGTTCCCACAGGCCACCGCAACCCTCGTGGTAGGTGCCCAGGTAGCCAAATTTGGGTGTGTAGCCCCGCTCCAGCAGCCAGGAGCCAAAGCGGCTGCCCAATCCGGTGCGGCGGTTGAAGGCTTCAACCGTTAGCACGAAGGGGGCTTTGCCGATCTTGGCCATCATGTCTTCGTCTACCACGTTGAGGGTGGTTTTGTTGATCAGGCCCACGTCGATGCCCTCTTGCTTCAAGCGCTCTACAGCATCCAAGGCGCGGTACAGAGCATCGCCAAAGCTGACGATGTAGCCAGCGGTGCCCTCGCGGACCACTTCATCCTTGCCGGGAGTGAAGGTGTAGCCTTCGCCGTAGAGTTCCTTACAGCTTTCATCCAGCAGGATGGGCGTTTTGGAGCGAGTCGAGAAAATGAACCGCAGACCCGGATTGAAGAAGATGGAATTCACCACTGCCTTCATTTGGTTCGCATCGGCGGGGAAGTAGAGCTTGGTGTCATAGCCGTCATCCAGGCCGTTGTCGGCAAAGAAGTTGTTGAGACCGAAGTGGCAGGTGTTGTCGGCCATGTCATCCACACCGGAGTGGGAGAAGTGGCACAGCAGGTTGGAACGGTTGAGGCGCGCCATGGTGATTTCGGAAATACACATTTCCAAGAAGGCAGCAAAGGTAGCAAAGATGCCTTGCTTGCCCTCTTGCATGCCGAATCCAGCGGCGGCGGAGATATTGCCCCGCTCCATAATGCCGGAGGGAATGAACACTTCGGGGTAAGCATCGTGGATTTTCTTGAGACCGCAGGAGCCTTCCAGGTCACTGTCGATCACGAGAACTTTGGCTTTGCGATCGCTCTCACTCATTCCGGCCAGCACGCCATTTACCGCATCGCCAAACACGTTTCGGTTGGAATCCCACTTGTCGCCAATCCCCAAGAAGCTGTAGCTATTCTTGGGGGCTTCAATGCCCTTGAGGTAGCCCACCGCAGCCGTGTGACCCTTGGATTCCAGATATTGCAGAGCGGCTTTTACCGAAATCACGTCATGACCGTGGTTGGAGCCTTCCAGTCCCTCAATGCCGGGACACATGGGCCGCTTGCAGATGACGGCGATCGCCCCTGGTGTATTCACCGCTTCGCAAATAGCCGCATACAGCGCATCCAAGTCTTCGCCATCCACCTCAAGCACCTTCAGCCCGTGTCCTTCCAACGTTTTCTTCACGCTGAAGCCAGGTAGATATTTGGAAGGATGGCCCGCGATCGTGACATCGTTGTCGTCAATGATCAGCTTTACATTCAGGTGCTGGGCCACCGCGAGGCGAGCGGCCTCCGCATCGTTTCCTTCCTGCTGGGAACCATCGGAACCTAGGCAGAACACAGTTTTGCCGGGGTTGGCGAAGGCCACACCGTTGACATAGGGCCACATGTGGCCCAAACGGCCCGAGCTAAATTCCACACCGGGGGTGAGGCCCAGTTCGGGGTGCCCGGGCAGGGTGGAGTCCGCCGCACGGTACTTCATCAACTGCTCGGCAGACATGTGACCGCGCAGCACCGACATCAGGTACTGAGTGCCCACTCGGTGTCCGGCCTCATCAAAAAAGATGGGTACAAACTGATCGGGCTGGCTGCGAAACAGGGCATCCAGAATCATCACTTCGGGAACGGTATCGTAGGGGCCGCCCGTGTGTCCGCCAACGCCCCGCGCCGCACCCGTTGCGGTAAAGAATACGATCGCATCACGACAGAGTTGAATGTTGGATGTGAGCGCCTCGCGCTGCTCGCTAGTGAGCGTTGAATTGGATGGATCGAGCGTGACAGCTTTATAGGCGCTCAGGTCGATAGGAAATGAGGTGTTGCTCATGGTTTCGTGACTATGAAAGGGCGTGTAGAACTAGCGAGCCGCTGTTGCAGCGCGAACCAAGGGTTGAATGCAAGCTGGGCAGCGAATGGTTGAAATCTTGAAGACAGCGTATCGCTTTGAGGAAAACGTGTCTTGTTGCCCAAAGCACCAGACGGCAGATCCAGTTCAATCGGTCTAACGTTCAGCTTGGAAATGGACTCAGCTTTTGCAGGGCAAAAATCCAATGCCTCAAAGTTCGCAGTCCAAAAAGCTGATGTCAGCCCTGGTGCTAGATCGTCTGATATCTACGCTGATGGTAGGCAATCATGGGATCGAATGCAAGGCAATTCTTGCGTTGGTGAGCGACCTGCGATCGCGGGATGGGACTTTCCCTCCAATAAAAGCCGCGAAATCCGCACATCCCCAAGCCTCCGATCCATTAAAAAGTCTGTAACGATCATGAATGTTGGCTTCGGAATTACACCCATGAAATTCTTTGCTCGCCCCGTTTATCAACTGTTTCGTAAACTGCTGGCTCATCCGAAATATCGCTGGTGGATGGCGGCAGCAACGTTGGTGTATGTGATTAGCCCGTTCGATTTTCTGCCGGATATGCTCCCGTTTTTAGGGCAAATTGATGATGCATTGCTTGTATCGTTGGTGCTGACGGAGTTATCGCCTGAAGTGATGAAATACGTGCGATCGCTTAAGCAAAAGAACTCCGCCCAGACCGAAGCGTAAGCGGGCTAAGCGTTGGCTGAGATTTGATGAGATCTCAATGATTTAGGATTCTGCAAACCTGAGTTTTGAATAAGCTGAAGTGCCTAATTTTGCGTGCGCGTCGCGCACGCAAAATTAGGCTTTTCTGAGGTTTGCGCGTCGCACAAACCTCAGAAAAGCTTTTAACCGAAACTGACGTTCTGCAAACCCGTGTTCTACATCTGTAGAGGCGGGTTTTTGAGTGGGGAGGATGCCTGGGGCAAACGGGAGCAGCGATCGCCCTCACGGTAAGCTAAGGGTTGCGTTGTTGAACACATTAATTTGGCATGATGACGGCTATGGACTGTCGCGTTGGCTGCGGGGCGTGCTGTATTGCT
This sequence comes from Leptolyngbya sp. AN02str, assembly GCF_050565595.1. Lineage (NCBI taxonomy): Bacteria > Bacillati > Cyanobacteriota > Cyanophyceae > Leptolyngbyales > Leptolyngbyaceae > Leptolyngbya > Leptolyngbya sp. AN02str. The sequence goes on from NZ_JBNXVR010000020.1 coordinate 43,068, forward strand.
CCGTCAATTTCATCCCCAATTCCAGGACTGCCCAATGGCAAGCCTGCTGGAGTGCGGTGCATTCAGCTAACCGACGATAATCGATGCTTACTCTTTGGCAAACCAGAGCGTCCAGCCGTATGCAGCAGCCTCAAACCGTCGCAAGAGATGTGCTGCACCACAGCAGAAGAGGCGATCGCCCAATTGCTGCAATTGGAAGCGGCAACTGCACCCAACTCGACACCTTCGTCTCTCTAGCAGACGAGCAGATCGCCGTTTAAGAACCCATTGACCTCAATCTATCGTTGGTATCCTATCTAACGGGCTGCAATCTACATAACGTCAATTAACGTCAGTTTTGGATAGGCTGAAGCACCGTTCGCCGAAATCGAACTTCAACGGACATGAACTAAAACTGCTGCCGTGAATCGTTGGCTAGAAGTCTGACGTGGATTGGGGGCTTTGCGCTTGAGTGATTTGGACATGGATAGAACATAAGCGTCATTGAAGCATTGTTGGGTTCGAGACAAGGTCTCGAACCCAACAATGCTTTTGTTCCCTTGGCTGCCTGGATAGCGCCAAACCAAACAGCTCCAAAAGGAGTTGTGGAACTGGCTTTAGGAAACATTCAGCTGGCAATATAAGCAAGCTGAATAGTTGAGTTGAATTGCACAAGTGCAACAACGTCATAAAACATGGAACACACAACTGACCAACTTCAATGACTCAACTCACGAGCTGTTGCATTGAATTTAGCTGTATTCACCATAGGCGATTTTTTCATGAGAGCAAATAGGCGCTTGCGAGATTGTCATCGTTTTACGATATGGCCTGCATCGACATGCTGAGATCGAGCCAAGTTGAGCGGGTAATAGGAGCGCTGGTTGAAATAAAATCGACTCCGGTTTCGGCAATGGGGCGCAGCGTGTGAAGGGTAATGTTGCCCGATGCTTCAATCAAAATGCGATCGCTCTGCTCTCGAATGAGTTTGACTGCTTGCTGCATCAGGTCTATTGGCATGTTGTCTAGCATGATGATATCGGCCCGGTGCTCTAGGGCCTCGGCTACCTGCTCCAACCGCTCTGTTTCTACCTCAATGGTGAGGGGATAAGGCATGCGCTGCCGAATGTGGGCGATCGCCTGAGCAATGCCCCCTGCTGCGGCAATGTGATTGTCTTTAATCATGACTGCGTCATCTAAGCCCACTCGATGGTTGACGGCACCGCCCACCTGAGTGGCATATTTTTCTAGCAGCCGCAGCCCTGGAGTCGTCTTGCGCGTATCCACCAACTGGGTGGGCAAATCGTGAATGCAGTCCACATACGTGCGCGTGAGGGTGGCAATACCGCTAAGGCGCATGGCTAAGTTGAGTGCGACTCGCTCACCCATGAGCAAGGCATCCAACGGCCCCTCAATGCGAGCAATGACGGTGCCGCGATCGCACCAGGCCCCATCCTCCACCAACGGCACAAACGTGACCGTGGGGTTAAGTAACCCAAAAACACGCTGGGCTACGGGCAGCCCTGCCACAACGCCCGCTTCTTTGCACATCCACTGAGCAGCGCCGGCGGGTGCCCCCTGAGGAAAGATGCCCTGGGTTGTGCGATCGCCCCGGCCAATGTCTTCAAGTAACCATTGATTCAGTAGCGGATCAAGCACAAGGTGAGGCGGCAAAACAGCAGTGGAGACCATAGCGAATCGTGATGTCAAATTGATAGATGATCTTGAGAGCGTGCAGTGTCGCGCTCATCGGCAAATCCTAAAATAATTATTTGAAAAAGCATAAGTGAGCGACCTCTAAATCTACAGTGAAGTTGGCAAAAGCCGCCGACACTAGCCGCCGACACTTGGCCTAACTATTGGGGGCATCGATTCACGAGACAGACGTTCAGGGGTGCGATCGCTCAGCTCAAACTCTATCGGATTGATGATGATGGATTGCCACGGAAGCTGCAAAAATTTCCGAAAGGTCAATAAAGAAGCTCAAAATCGGGCGAAACCTGCTTCCACCGCCCATTTTCATTGATAAGCGTTACATATGCTACGCACTGTAGTAGATGGGAATGGTATCAAATCCTATAACGAGAAAGCGGAGCTAGAAACCTAGCTCCGCCGGATAGAAACAAATCTTCTGTGAGAGTGCAAGAGATATGCCCAATTCTGCAAAATTCGTCAGCATTGTTCAAATAGAACGTGATGCACAGTCTTGCAGGACAACACATTGCAGCGCAACAGTGGGGGGGCCTTAGTCGTTGAGCAGGCGACGTGAAGCGATCGCTCTTGCAGCTATTCAATTGTTCAGAAGATCATCGACCTGAAGCAGCGACCAGAGCCTCAATCTCCTCCTCATCGCTGAATCGCAAGCTGGGAAATAGGAAATGGTTCTCTTCTACATATTGAGCGCCAAACAGTCCCTTCTCAGCCCAAAAATAACGGTCAGTTGTATGCTCGTTGCGTTTAACCAACAGCAGCGCAGGAGGAACAATACCTTCTGCCTGAATGAACTTCCGAGCAGCGGTGACAGGCTTATCTTCACCACATTCAATACTGAACTGAGGGATTAATTCTAGAATTCGGCGTCCCTCTAAACGACGACGGCTCTTACGCTTGCGTCTCCTTGCCAACCTCCTTACCTCCTCTCTATAACGTTAGATGTAACTCTGGTTACATATTTCGGGAACCGTGGTAAGTATAGAAGGTTGAAACTAAAATTTCAACTTCCTTTAACCTATCGATACATTCCTGAAAAGACCCCTACTAAAGGTTCTCAAGCCCTTATCTGGGCTAAATATCAAAATTTTTTTAGATAGAACGTAAACTTGTGTAAGCAAAATTAAGGAAAGCTATCATTAAATTCAAGCAGTCGGTTAGTGTTGCTGGCCTCGCTCAGCAGCTCGTCCATCATGATGTAGTTGGGTTTTGATCTGCGAATGTTAATGTCTGCGAGCCCCGAATTCTTAGCTTTGTGTCGCTCTCAGGTGGCGTTGCTAACTCAGGGGTTTGGCGCGGCATTAAGCATTGTCTACCTCGCAGAAGGAACTACCGAAGAGGCCACTGCTGACTTGGTGCCAATCGTGGCATACCCTGAGGCTGCTGCCTCTTGGGAACGAGAGCAGGTTTTGTCTCTGTTAACCTCGACGCTGCAAGAGGTTGCCGAGCCGCGATCGCTCACGGCTCATCAGTTTTTGGTGGAAGAGTCGCCGTTGTTATTGCCGTCCTCTCAAGAGGCTGGAACGGTTTCGTCGTCGTCTCCCAATGCCGATGCAGCATTGGATCAATCGATGATGCATGAGCAACAAATGGTGTTGCCCCTCATGCATGAAGGGCTCGTGATGGGCCTGTTGGTCACGGCACGAGTCGATCGCCCATGGTTGGAGTCGGAGCGATCGCAGATTGAACGCATTGCGCGATCGCTGGCTTTGGCTTGTGTCATGGATCAGCGGTGGAACTGGGCCGAGCATGATTTGGCAGCCTTGCAACAGTTGCAGTCACAGCAAAGCGACCTATTTGATAACTTGCTGCACCAGTTTCGCAATCCGCTAACGGCCCTAAAAACCTTTGGCAAACTGTTGATCAAGCGCCTATCCCCCACAGACAAAAATCGAGAAGTGGCGGAGTCGATCGTGCGCGAAAGTGAGCATTTGCAGGAGCTGCTGCGACAGTTTGAGCAGGTGACCCAACTTCAAGCCGAAAGACGGCTTGGCTCAGCGGCCTCCTCCGCTTTGGATGCAGGCAGTGCAACCTTAGAAGCGAACGATCAGCGTTTGTTGTCGGGGGCGAATGCGCTCACGGCGATTCCGCTCACGCTGTCGTGGCACCGCTTTGATGAGGTACTGGAACCCTTGCTAGAGTCGGAATTGGCGATCGCTCAGGAGCGTCGAATTCGGCTAATTGCAACCATTCCGCCCCAACTGCCCAACGTGCAAGTTGATATGGCGGCACTCCGCGAAGTGTTAAATAATTTGCTGGACAATGCCATAAAATACACGCCTTCTGGAGGACAGGTAACGGTGTTGTTGGGGCTGCACCGCACTCTGGGCACCCGCGACCAACAGGGGATTGCCATTGTTGACAATGGCCCTGGCATTCCCCACGAAGACTTGCCGCGCTTGTTTGAGCGGCACTTTCGTGGAGTGCAAGCTAACTCGGCAATTCCCGGCACAGGCTTGGGATTGGCGATCGCCCGACAGCTAGTGGCACAAATGGGAGGAGACATTCAGGTCTTTAGCCCAGCCCATGAAAGTGGCCTCACCAGAAGCACACAGCCCCCCGGAGCTGCGTTTGTGGTTTGGCTAAACGAGGAGTCAGGAGCCAGGAGCTAGAGCGCGCACGCAAACATGGGCTGTTCTGATGTTTGCACGCCGCGCAAACATCAGAACAGCCCCTACCCCTAACCGACACTGACGTGTCTGAACGGTTCCGCATTCCAGCGGTTAAGCGCCAGAGGGTTCAAGCTGGCGCTCAGATTGCTGCTGCTGTTGGGTGTAGGCGATCGCCGCTTTGACCACCCCATTAAACAAAGGATGGGGCCGGTTCGGGCGAGATTGAAACTCTGGATGGAACTGGCTGGCGATAAAGAAGGGATGATTGGGTAACTCAATCATTTCTACCAATCGGCCATCGGGTGACGTGCCGCTCACCACATAGCCGGATTCTAAAAACAGGGTGCGGTAGGCATTGTTGAACTCGTAGCGATGGCGATGGCGCTCGTACACGACTTCCTCATGATAGAGACGCTCGGCCAGACTGTTGGGGGCAATGCGACAGGGATACAACCCTAAACGCATGGTGCCGCCCAAATCGACAACATCGTGCTGCTCGGGCAGTAGGTTAATCACCGGATTAGGACAATCTGCATCGAACTCGGCGCTGCTGGCATCTTGCAGCCCTGCAACATGCCGTGCCCATTCAATGACCGCACACTGCATGCCCAGGCACAAGCCCAGGAAGGGAATGTTGTTTTCGCGAGCGTATTGAATGGCGGTAATCTTGCCATCAATGCCGCGAGTGCCAAAACCACCAGGCACCACGACTCCATGCACTCCTTGCAGTTGCTCCGCCACGGTTAACGGCTGAATCTCTTCGGAATTGATCCAGCGTAAGTTCAGGTCGGCTCCGTTTGCCAGAGCTGCGTGACGCAAGGACTCAACCACCGATAAGTACGCATCAGACAATCGCACATACTTACCCACGATCGCAATTTCTAACGGGTGGCCAGGACGATGGATTTGGTTGACCAGCGCTTGCCATTGGGTGAGGTCTGGCTCTCGTTGCTCAAGCTGCAAAATATCCAGAGCTTGGTGAGCTAACCCTTCGCGTTCTAGGTTGATGGGTACTTCGTAAATGCTGATGGCATCTTGCGAGGTGACAACGCACTCGACCGGAACATCGCAAAATTCCGAGATTTTTTCTTTGATGTGGGTTGGGAGAGGGCGATCGCACCGACACACCAAAATATCGGGCTGAATGCCAATCGAGCGCAATTCCTTGACAGAATGCTGAGTCGGTTTGGTCTTCATTTCTCCCGCTGAGGGAATCCATGGCAGCAACGTGACATGCATGTAAAGCACATTGCGCCGACCCACTTCTTTACGAAACTGGCGAATCGCTTCTAGAAATGGTAGGGATTCAATATCACCAACGGTGCCGCCGATTTCGGTAATCACCACATCGGGGTTTGTGTTTTGGGCAACGCGCAATACCCGATCTTTAATTTCGTTGGTGATGTGGGGAATGACCTGTACCGTTCCACCTTGATAGTCGCCCCGGCGTTCTTTGTTGATCACGGCCTGGTAAATGGCGCCTGTGGTGACACTGTTGAGTCGTGACATTGAGGTGTCGGTAAAACGCTCGTAGTGCCCCAAGTCGAGATCGGTCTCGGCCCCATCTTCGGTAACAAACACCTCTCCATGCTGGAAAGGGCTCATGGTGCCAGGGTCGACGTTGATGTATGGATCGAGCTTAAGAATCGAGACCGAATAGTTGCGCGATTTGAGTAGGCGACCTAAGCTGGCGGCAACGATTCCCTTACCAATACTTGAAACAACTCCACCCGTTACAAATACAAACTTCGTCATAAGAAAATGATTGTGCTGTGCGCCTCGGTTTGAGCTGGGCGAGTCCATCTGTGGCGAAGGCATTCGCCATAACCCATACATTCTGCCATGAAGTGCCCTGATGTGCGGGGCGATCGCGCAGGGATGTTCGGGTTAGGCATTGCCTAGGCGATCACAAAGGATGCGTTAGACTGTCATGAAGGTTTTGTGAGCTTTCTATTCTTAGCTTTCAAACCCGGATAAACCGAATTTAAGGTGTAAAAGATTACGGATTTGTATGGCTTACGCAAGCAGCTCGCCTTTGCCTCTGTTGAGTTGTCTTTCGCAGAGGGCGTAAGCCGCACCCTGTTCATTTGAGGAGCATTATTTATGAAGGCTTACGCACGGCTGACAGGCATGATTGCAGGGGTGGCTTTGGGCCTGTCGATGGGTTTGGCTCCGGTCTATGCCCAAACGTTGATCCTACAGGAAGAAGGGGCGCTGGAAGAAGGGGACATGGTGCTGCCTTCGGACAACAGCCTCTACGATGAGTTCAAAATTGAAGGCACAGCGGGCCAAACCGTTGTGGTGGATATGAAGAGTGGGGATTTTGTGGCGTACCTGGCCGTGCTCGATCCCGAAAATCCGGCAAACCCGGTTCTGGGCGAGAATGGCAATGTTTCCGGTACCAATGATGCTCGCTTAGAAGTAACCTTGCCTCGCGACGGTACGTTTGTGGTGATTGCCAATGGCTTGGATAGCAATAGCCGGGGAGAGTACACCCTTGAAATCACTCTTTTAGAAGAGTAAATTCATCATCTGTTCATTGAAGAAACAGGTGTAGGGGACAGTCTCGAAGGCCAGGAAGCGATCGCTTCCTGGCCTGTTTGTCTTTTCTTGTTCATGACCCAGGGTGTATGGCTAGAGGTTTGTAAAAAAACTGGGACAACTGCTAGCGCTGCTGCGTCCTGTTGGTATAGTTAGCCGCGTAAGGTTGAGGAATTGGGATGGGAATGCGATCGCTCGGCGGCCTGATCACAGGAACGATGGTGGGGCTAAGTTGGGCAACGGTGAGTTGGGCACAGCAACCTTTGTCGGTGGTGTATCCACCCGATGGCCACGAAACTACAGCGGAGCAAATTTTCCTCATTGGCACGGCTCCACCCGACGCAGATGTGACCGTGAACGGTCAGGAGATTAACCGCAGTCCTGCTGGCCACTTTGCTCCAAGCGTGCCGCTGCAACTGGGCGAAAATGTCATAACCCTGCGCCAGGGCGATCAAGAGCTGGTGCTGCGGGTGACCCGAGTGTCTCTTTCGTCGCCTGCTCCGGTGGGTGTTGCGTTTGCTGAAGGCTCGCTCTCGCCTGCGGTGGATGTGGCTCGCCCCTTGGATGAACTGGTGTGCTTTGGGGCAATCGCACCGCCCAATGCCCTGGTATCTGCCACCCTCAACAACCAAACCGTTACCTTGCAGCCCCAGAACAGTCTGCCTCAGCTGCCACCCAATTCTGCCGTGCTGACGGATCAGGTCGCTCCCATCTCGGTCGCCAATGCGCAAATCTATCAGGGATGCACCCCAGGCCGCACTTTGTTGGGAAGCGGCGTGCACGACGGCAGTCGTGAGGTTGGCGCAACTCGTCTCGGCCATTCCCAGTTTCGGCTAGAGCTAGATGGCGAAACCGTCACCCAGCAAGGACCGGGACAGGTGAGTGTATTACTACCCGGACAGCCGACGCTAGTTGAAGTGACGGCTGCCAGCGGCACGGCTCGCACGGGTCCTAGCACAAACTTTTCCCGCCTAACGCCACTTCCAACGGGCACGCGTGCCGCCGTGACCGCTCAGGAGGGTGAGTGGTACCGTCTGGATTATGGTGCCTGGATTCGCGCTTCGGAAGTACAGGTGATTCCGGGGTCGGTGCCTGTGCAGTCTATCATTCGGGGCGTTACGGCGCGTCCGGTGAATGGCTGGACGGAGGTGCGCTTTCCCCTACAAACGACCGTTCCTGTCGCGGTGCAGCAGGGTGACGACAACTTTACGCTGACCCTGTACAACACCACGGCTCAAACCGACACAATTTTTCTGAGTGATGATCCAGCGATCGCCCGATTAGATTGGTCTCAGCTAACGCCGGGGCAAGTGCAGTATCGATTTCAAATGAAATCGTTGCAGCAGTGGGGCTACAAGCTGCGCTATGAAGGCACAACGCTGGTGTTGTCCTTGCGGCATCCACCCACGCTTACGGGTGGGCGATCGCGCCCTCTGGCAGGAACCACTATTTTGATTGATCCAGGGCATGGTAGCTCAGAAGATTTAGGTGCACGCGGACCAACGGGTTTTCCTGAGAAAGATGTTGCGCTGACGGTCTCGCTATTGTTGCGCGATCGCCTGGTGGAGCGGGGGGCAAACGTAATCATGACGCGAGAAGAAGATGTCGATATTTATCCCAATCCCCGCGCCGACCAAATTAATGCAACCGAGCCAACGTTAGCTCTGAGCGTGCATTATAACGCCCTGCCCGATAGCGGCGATGCCGAAAATACGGCAGGCATTGGCACCTTTTGGTATCACACTCAAGCCCATTCCCTGGCGATGTTTTTGCACAACTATTTGGTGGAGCGGCTCGATCGCCCGTCCTATGGGGTGTTTTGGAATAACTTGGCGCTGACGCGTCCGGCGGTGGCTCCCTCGGTGCTGCTGGAGTTGGGCTTTATGATCAACCCCATGGAGTTTGAATGGATTGTGGATGAGGATGAGCAGGAGCGCTTGGCCGAGGCGTTGGCCGATGGTGTGGTCGCCTGGATTCAAGACACAACCCCATAAGGTTGAGCTAGCTCAGGTGCTGATTGATGAAGTGAATGGCAGTGGCAATGCCATCTTCGGCTCGAATCGCTTGCCCTAACTGTGCTGCTTTTGCCTGCATCGTGAAATCGCGGGTCACTTGGGCGATCGCCCCTGCCAACTGCTCCACGTTCAGCCGCTTTTGGGGAATGGGCCGTGACCCAACGCCCAACTCATAGACGCGTTGGCCCCAAAACGGCTGATCTCCAAAAAATGGGCAAATCACCGTAGGCTTTCCCGCGCGCAATCCGGCTCCGGTGGTTCCTGCACCGCCGTGATGCACCACCGCTGCACAGTAGGGAAACAGCCAATCATGGGGCACGGCATCTAGCAAATACACATTGTCGGGAAGGGGTTGAGCCTGCAAACCGCCCCAGCCCGTTGCGAGCACGAGCCGCTGTCCTGTCTGTTTTGCGGCTTCCAGCACGGTGGAAGTGGTGCGCTCGGCATCGACCGAGGGCATGCTGCCAAACCCTACATAAATCGGCGGTGGGCCTACATTCAAAAACGCTTGCAGCGGCTCAGGCGGTACCCAATCGGCTGGCGTTGGCAAGAACCAATAGCCCGAAACCAGCGTGAAGTCATCCCAGTCGCTGGGGATGGGCACAACATGGCGACTGTAGGCATAGATTTTGGGAACGGGGCGATCGCCAAGATGGGTGTCGTGTTTGGTAGGAGGGAGTTCTAGAGTGTGGTGTCGCCACGTGTTGATGAGGCCACGATAGGGAGCGAGAGCCAGTTTCCCCAACGCATCGTAGCTGAGGCGGTTGAGCCAGGCCCCCCAATCGTGGGCACCCAATGCGGGATTTGCAAATGCGCGCGTTGGGGAATAGGCAGGCAGCATCAAGGCCAAAAAGCCGGGAATGTTGAGCTTGTCCGCAATGTGGTACCCTGCCAGTGCCTTGGGATGGTAGACCACAGCATCGGCGTGCTGTGCGGCCAGCCAAGCATCTTCCAATACGTCTCGCATCATGGCTTTGGTGCTTTGTATGAGCGACCAGGGGTTGCCCTGACCTACTATGGCGGCTTTTCCCTGGGCGGATTTGGCCAGTTGCACAAAGTTGGCTCGCAAAGGGGCAAAGGATAGTCCGTATTGTTCTACCCACGGCTGAAAGCTGGGTTCTGTGACAAAAATGACGCGATCGCCCGCCTGCTGTAATCCTAACCCCAGGGCGATATAGGGCTGCACATCTCCCCGTGAACCCAGCGTCAGAATTGCAATGGTTCGGTTCGCCATAATGTCAACTCAGGCTGAGTAATGTTCTAGACATGTGAATGTGTGTGGTAGGAGGGCGGCTCTACCGTCCTCCTACCACACACATTCATAACAGTGAAATACAACCCTCAGGTTGAAGGAGCGCAGGACGTGCATGTCCTCACGCTACTTTTCGGTCATGGTCCACACGCCGTCGTCCCAGGCTTCGTCTGTGGGCGGATTGCTCAGCCAGTAGTTAATTCGCTTCAGATGCAGCTCGGCAGGTTTGTCGTGATTATCCAGGTCTTCCAAAATGGTGCCAAAGCGGGTGAGGGCGCTGGTGAATTGGCGCTTCAGGTAAAATTCGCGCCCCTGCTGGTAGAGTTCAATTTTGCGCTTTTGCCCATCCGTTAGGGTTTCGGTTTGCAGGCCCACCAGTTCGTAAATGCTAACGGGTTGGGTTTTACCTTTGACCCGAATCCGGTCTAGCTCTCGTACCCACAGGCGATCGCGACAAGGTTCGTAGGTGGTTTCGCTAATCACAATATCGGTGCCGTATTGTTTGCTGGCCCCCTCCAATCGAGAACCCAGGTTCACACCGTCGCCAATGGCGGTAAATTCCATCCGTTTGCTGGAACCAATGTTGCCGCTAATGACCGTGTCGGAGTTGATGCCAATGCCAATGCGGATGGGCGCGAGGCCACGCTCAACTCGCTGCTGGTTAAACACGGCAAGCCGATGGCGCATTTCGACCGCTGTTTGTACCGCCATCCAGGGGTGATCATCCAACGGCAGCGGCGATCCGTACACCGCCATGATGGCATCACCAATGTACTTATCCAGCGTGCCTTTGTAGGTAAAGACGGCATCCACCATGGATTCAAAGTACTGGTTCAGCATTTCCACCACTTCTTCGGCGGCCATCGATTCCGTTAGGGTGGTGTAGCTGCGAATATCGGAGAATAGGACGGAAACCTCTTTGCGATCGCCCCCCATCTTGGCCGCATCGGGATTTTCAAACAGCTGCCGTGCGACCTCTTCACTCATATAGCGCGACATGGTGAGCTTCAGCCGTTTCTCATCGCTCACATCTTCCATCACCACCAGCACACCCGAAATTTCGGTGCTGTCGGCAGCGTCGGCAATGGTATTCACCGACAGGTTAATGCTGTGTTGTTCTTCGCCTTCTAGCGATTGCAGCGTCAAGTCTGGATAGTATTGCTCGCGGCTCTTGTCGTCGGTGGCGGCTAGTGCCATGTCAATCCAGCGAGAGAATTCGCCTTTTTCTAAGCTAACGAGTTCCTTCACCAATCGCCCTTCTAGCACCGTATCGGGCTCGAGCCCCAGCAATTCGCGGGCGCTCTCGTTAGCCGCGATGATATGGCCGTTCTTGTCGGTGGAGATAACGCCATTGGTGAGCGATCGCAAAATATCGCGCTGGAGCTGTTCTTGCTGCTTCACCGTAGCGAACAGTTTGGCGTTTTGCAGAGCCACACCGGCCTGAATATTGAACGCCTTCATAAATTCCTGGTCATTCCGATTGAAGCTAGCCCGCCAAATTTCCGGTGCTTCAGGGTAGTTTTCAGGATTGTAGGGAGGATACTCGCCTTGCTTTTTCTTGTTGACCAGTTGGGTAACGGCAATTAAGTCGCCGTCGGCATTAAACACCGGCATACACAGCATGCTACAGGTGCGGTACCCGGTCTTTTTGTCGGTTTCCTTGGCGGTATCAGAATTAGGATGTTGGTACAGGTCAAACGGGATTAGCAGCGGTTCCCCGGTGGTGGCAACTCGTCCGGCAAAGCCTGCATCCATGGGAATGCGAATTTCTTGCAGAATTCCGCCAATGGGAATCTTCGTCCATAGCTGATGGCGATCGCGATCCAATAGCCACAACGTGCTGCGATCGGCCTGCATCAGCTCTTTGGCCTCTTCCATTACGCGGCCCAACGTTTCTTCCAAATCTAGGCTGCTCTGGCTGAGGGCTTTGGTTGCCTTCATCAGAGCTGAGGCGGCGCGCTGCTGTTGCGTGGCTTTGTAAAAAGAGCGCGAGGATTCCAGAATCAGCCGGATCGATGGCGCAAAGTCTTCAAAAACCTGCTCGTCGTACGTGGTGAACCCACCCAGGTCAATCTTTTCATCAAGCGGCAGGGTGCGATCGCAGTTGGTTTTTAGCTTGTTGATCAACTGCACCACAGCGACCAAATTGCCCTCATCGTTGAGCAGCGGCATGGCCAGCATGGTGTAGGTGCGGTAGTGATTCTTTTTGTCAAATTCCTTGGCGGCGGTAGAGCGGGGGTCGGTGTAAAAGTCGTAGGGAATGTTGACCACGCGCTTGTAGGTGGCTGCTTCGCCCGCAATCCCCACATGGCTGGGAATGCGTAGCTCCAGATTGTTGCCGTGTTCATCCTTGGCAACAATCGACCACAGCTCGTCTTTTTCTTCGTCTAGCAAAAAAATGGTGGTGCGATCGGCATTCAGCAGCTCCCCCGTTTTCAGGGTGATGGAGCGCAGCATTTCGTCCAAGATCGCGTCAAAGCCCTGGGAATCCAACACACTGTCCAACATAGACAGGGTTTGGTTGACGACCCGCAGCTTTTGCTCCACATCCGTAACAACCTGTTTGAAGGTGTCTTGGGTGAGGGGTGCCAAAAATGTCGAAAAGGAGCCTCGCGTGGTTGTGAGGGCGCCGCTTTGGGTTGTGGATTGTTCAGAAGCAACACTCACAGTTCCAGAAGAAGCGTCGGCATGGTCTGGAAACAGAATATCAACTTCGGCGATCGCTCCAGCTTCAGAGACGGTTGTCGTATCGCTGACCACCTCAACGGTCACGGTTTCTACCGTTTCCACGGTTACTGTCTCAACCCGAACGGTCACGGTTTCGGCTGAAGCCGAAGATGGTGAACTGTCGCCAGGAGGGCGATCGCTGGAAGACGGAGTAGATCGTTGCGACGGGGAAGCTGTCATGATGATGCACGCGCTCAGAACAAAAGTTGTTCAAGGTTAGGCAGGTGGTGAACAATCGCCATCCGTAGCATCGGTGCCTGCTGCATGGCCATGACCCAGATAATACAGGGACACATCGCCGCATGAAGTGGACTGTGCGACAGAATCAAACGATTGCTCAGAAACCAATGGGATAACTGAGCCTCAAGAATGCATCCACTAAGACTCTATCGATTTGGCTCCAATCCGACAAGCCGCAATTGATACCAATCCTTCTCAATTTTCCCATATCCGGTTGGATGGTCGGGCACCTGCTGAGAACTCTGTCACAGAGTACCCAAGATTGCATGGCACATCGACAGCTCGATTTTGCTTCTAAAAGGGATAGAATCTTGCGTCTATCCAGTGCTGCTGGGAGGAGTTATCCCTCGTGCCACAACGGTTTGGGTGAGTTGAAACGGTTTGGGTGAGTGCTGGTGATGAGCTGTGTTGTGGATATCTAAGCTGCCGTTGGGAGCGATCGCGCGCCCAAAATCGACTGGTAAAATCCCTGGAGCTGCTGAGTTGCCGCAGCCCAGCCCCACCGTTCGGCTTCGGCACGAGCATTGTGCCGTAGGGTTTCGCGCTCGGCGGTATTGGCCAGCAGCCGTTGAGTTGCGGCGATCGCTCCCTGGTCATCAGCCGGGTCAAACAGGTAACCATTGACCCCATCGGTCACAATGTCGGGAATGCCGCCCGCATTCGCTGCAATCACAGGACACCCCGCTGCCATAGCCTCCAGCAGCACCAGGCCCAGCGTTTCCGTCCGAGAGGGAAATACAAACGCATCGGCAGAGGCAAAGGCACTCGCCAACGTTTGCCCGCTCATGTACCCGGCAAAAAAGGCAGATGTTCCAGCAAAAATCTTCTCCAAATCGGCTCGGTAGGGGCCATCGCCCACCAGCGCCAACCGCGCATTGGGAATCGCTTCTAATACTGGCTTGATGCGATCGATTTCCTTCTCGGCTGAGAGGCGGCCTACGTAGAGTAACAACGGAGAATCAGGATTGCCCTGAGTCAAGTGCGATCGCATCTCTGCACTCGCCAAAGTCGGATCAAACAGCTCCACATCCACGCCCTTTTGCCACACATCTACCCGTTCAATTCCATGGCTTTCGAGCGCATCTTGCATCGCCGTCGAAGTCACCAAATTGATTTCGGCCTGGTTATGCATCAGCTTCAGCAATTCCCACAGCACACCTTCCAGCATGCCCAAGCCATAGTGCTCCAGGTATTTGGGCAAGTGAGTGTGATACGACGCTACTAGAGGAATGCCCAACGACTTGGCATAGTACAGACCGCCTACCCCCAGCACAGCTGGATTCACGATATGGATCAGATCGGGCTTGAATAGCTCCAATTCTTTGCGAATGGAGGGGCGAGGCAGCGCCAACTTTAATTCTGGATACAGAGGCAAAGGAAACCCCGGCACACCGTTAATTTTTGCTCCCTTATATTCGCTTAGCCCGCCATCTGGCGAAAATACCAACACCTGATCGCCCAATCGCTGCAAGTGGTCAACGGTGTGGCTGAGGCGTGTAACGATGCCATCAACCTTGGGCAAAAAGGTTTCGGTAAATAGAGCAATACGCATAGGGAATCAACACAAAAGAACGGTTAAACAAGCGATACAACACACCAAAAAAAAGGATAAAGACTGAAGAATGAACATTCATTCGGTCTTTATCCTCTTTATCTTACGCACTTAGGCTTTCCACTTCACTTTGGGAAGGATTTCCTTCTCATCTACTCGGTGCTTGTACTTGATCGCAAAGTTGAGCAGGGAATCTAACAGCGAATCGGAGAGATAGTGAGGTTCCAATCCCAAGCTGATAAGGCTAGTATTCTTGGCGTTGAAGTAGTGCTCTTCTAGCTCGACGCGAGGGTTCTCAAGGTTATCAACTTGTATCTTCAGGCCCAGGGATTCTCCTGCTTTTTGCACCATGTTGGCCAGGTCACCCACGCTAAACAGCTCGGTGAATTGGTTGAACACGCGGAATTCACCTGGTTTTGCTGGATTTTCGCAGGCAATTTCGATACAGCGTACAGTGTCGCGAATATCGAGCAGGCCACGGGTTTGGCCGCCCTTGCCATATACCGTGAGGGGATGGCCGATCGCCGCTTGGATACAGAAGCGGTTAAGCGCGGTACCAAACACACCGTCGTAGTCGAGACGGTTGATCAGCAGTTCATCCATGCCGGTTTCTTCGGTCAGCACACCGTACACAATGCCCTGGTTGAGGTCGGTGGCGCGCAGACCCCAAATTTTGCAAGCAAAGTGAATGTTGTGAGAGTCGTGAACCTTGCTGAGGTGATAAAAGGAGCCGGGCTGCTTGGGATAGGGAAGGGTATCCTTGCGGCCGTTGTGCTCAATGGTGATGTAGCCTTCCTCGATGTCAATATTGGGGGTGCCATACTCACCCATGGTGCCCAGCTTGATCAGGTGGCAATCGGGGAAGTGCTCGTGCATGGCATAGAGCAGATTGAGGTTGCCGATCACGTTGTTGCTTTGGGTGAGAACGGCATGCTCTCGGTCGATCATGGAGAAGGGGGCAGAACGCTGCTCACCAAAATGCACCACGGCATCTGGTTGGAATTGGAGCATGGCGTTCTTCAAGAATTCGTAGTTGCAAATGTCACCGATGAAGAGATCGATGGATTTGCCGGTTAAATCTTTCCAACGCTGAAGGCGCTGCTGAATGGGGGCAATGGGCGTGAGGGTGCCGATGCATAGCTCGTTGTCCCAGTGACGACGCACCAAGCTGTCTAGAATACCAACATCGTGACCCCGGTTTGATAGGTAGAGCGCTGTTGCCCAACCGCAGTATCCGTCTCCGCCAATAACTAGGACTCTCATCTGCTTAGCCATACTTACCGATACTCCGCTAAACATACCAGAGTTTGCACCCGGTTTGGATCTTCCCTAGAGGAAAAGGTTTGCCGGTTGAAAAACCGAATTTTGGTGCGATTTGTTAGGGTTGGCGAAACTGTGAAATAGCTGGTACCGCGATTGTTGAAGCTTAATGTGCTGTTAACGTTGCTTGAAGAATTGGGGTGGTTGGCTGTAGGAATGGGGTGGCATGATGCGATCGCCCTTTTGGTCATCTTTTGAGGTGGCCTCCGATGAGCTGAGCATGAGCGTCAGCCTCGTGTCTGGTTCGTTCATTGGGTTTGCTTTTCGCCAGGGGGTTTAGTTGATGGAGTTACTTGGTCTTCAGCATGAACTGGGTAGGCGACAAAATTTCAACTCTAAAAGAATTTCAACTTCAGGCTCAAACATGAGATCTTCTGCATGAATCATTGCGTGGTTCTGCTGCGCAATGATTCATGCTTTTACAAGAGCCCTGTGCAGGTTGGCTGATGAAACACTGAATTAAAATTTTGTCTAAACAAAAAACTAACAAGAGAGATTCAATCATTAGGTTGTGTTGGTTGAGTTCTCACTTCCTTAGATGATCCATAGATTTCAAGTTAAAGATATGTGGTCGGCTTTTATCACCAATCGTGGCCAAAGCTGAATACAAAGTGGTGATTTCAGGTGTGGTTTCTAGAGATGGATACACTCGAAATTAGTGGCTTTCACGATTGTCAGGATGGGGGATAAAAGTCGTCTGCGAAAGCAATTGCTGACCTTCCAATGTGGCTAGTTTTGCTGTGGGCAAGCTGCCCAATGTTTTGGAAGAGATGTCGAATATGTCATGTGTATAGACAGGAAATTTGGATATGAGATTTGATGCTTTGCGGTTTGGGGTGACCTCGGTGGCGATCGCTGCGGTGGTCTCGATGGCGGCTGCGATGCCAGCACTGGCCAATACGGCAACCCTTGTGGGCAGCTCAGGAAGTCGAATTAACGTACGAGAGTCACCTTCGACACGCGCTCGCATTCGTCACTATGGCCTTCCGGGCGATCGCGTCAATATTTTGGCATCGACCAATGCCTCTGATGGTTACACGTGGTACTCGGTGCAGTTTCCTCAATCTGGCGCACGCGGCTGGATTCGGGGTGACTTGCTGCGGCTCGATTCTGCCGGAGCACCGCCCGATTCCTTTGCTCCACAGCGGATTTCCTTTGCACCGGGCACCTCTTCGGCCAACGTCGGCGGACGAGTGCAGGGCGGCCAAGTGCGCGAGTACATTCTGAACGCTCGCGCTGGGCAATCCATGTTTACCCAGCTCACGGGAACCAGTTCCTTCTTGCAAGTGTTGGTGTATGCACCCAACGGGAATAACGTGTACGTGGGAGGGGGAAACTGGTCGGGGAGATTGCCTAGCAATGGCGACTATCGCGTGCAGGTACGAATTGTGCCCGAAGAGCAGGCAAACGCCAGCGGTGAATATAGCCTTACGGTTGGCATTCAGTAGCTTTCCTGGTTAGCCGTTTTGTGTGTGCCCGATGGGATTGCAGCATGGCTGCGTGGCAAAGGATGGGGATGAACCTTCGTCATGCTTTTGGATCATCCAAGTGGGTGAATCCCCTTGTTCCATTGGTGTGACAGCATAGAACCCGCGTCGGTAAATGAGATAGACCTGGGCTTACCGGAACTTACCTCCTCTATAAGCTGCCAGGTCTTTTTTCCGTGTGTGACTGGTGATCGCAATGGTCAAGCCGCGAGGGATGAATGCAGCCCGGTCTGAGCATGTCAAGTTTTGGCGAGACTCTCGCTATGCCGATCTGGAACTGCTGTACGCCCACTACATTACCCACTCCTTTGCTCGCCATACGCACGATACGTTTGCGATTGGGGTGATTATGCAAGGCGCAGAGGCGTTTGTTTATCGCGGTGCGCAGTACGTGGCTCCGACAGGGCATGTGGTGGTGATCAACCCTGGTGAGGTGCACACGGGATCTGCGGCAACGGAGATGGGCTGGACCTACCGGATGCTGTACCCGGCGGAGGAATTGTTGCGACAGGCGGCAACCGAGACATGGGGAGGTGCTGCGAATACGCCTTATTTTGCCGAACCGGTGATTTGGGATGAAGACTTGCGGCGATCGCTCTTGCTCCTCCATGCTGCATTGGAACACTCGGATTCGCCTTTGGAGCAAGATTCGCGCATGGTGTGGACGTTGGCCCAAATGGTGCAGCGCCATGCAATCGCCCATCGATTTGAGCCATCGGTGGGGCGAGAGTCGGGCGCGGTGCAACGGGTGCAGCGCTATCTGCACGACCATTTTGCCCAATCAGTCACGCTGAATGAATTGGCTGCGATCGCCAACTTAAGCCCGTATTATTTTCTGCGAACGTTTCGGCGACAAACGGGATTGCCGCCCCATGAGTATTTGAATCAGGTGCGGCTGAGACAGGCCAAGGTGTTGTTGCGACGGGGATGGGCGATCGCTGATGTCGCCCACCACGCAGGCTTTTCCGACCAAAGCCACCTGACTCGCCAGTTTAAGCGCATGATGGGCGTAACTCCCGGACAGTATCGGCAATCAACAGATTGACCTCAGAAAAGCCCATTTTTGCGTGTGCGTTGCGCACGCAAAAATGGGCACTTCAGATTATCCATAACTCACGTCAGATTAGAAAAAGCTGGCCGGGGTTCACCCATCAAGCCCAGCACTGAGCATCCCACCTTGCCAACAGGAAATTTTGTGTTGGCACAAGACAAGCGCTAGATGCGATCGCGCTTGTTGCTGCTGGGCAAGGCGGGTGGGCGATCGTAGGGCATGGGAATGTACTGCACAGATGGGCGACCGGCAGCAGGTTGTGGGTACAGTTCCATCAGGGCGTAAATTTCCAACGGTAGACCCACGATCACAGGTAGCCCCAACTCAGTTGCTTCTTCTACGGTGACTGGATAATCGTGCGTGACTTGTCCGGTGGTGAGGGCATCAATGATGCGATCGATATTTTCAGGCTTGATTTTTTGGGCAGGAAAGCTGTCTTCCAGCAGTGTTCGCACAAACCGCTGCACCTGCCGAATGGCCTTTTCCGCCAGATCAGCAGTAATGATAGTTTGATCATCAATTTCGCTGATGGGCTTGGTTTGTAGCACCTTGAGCACACTGGCCGCCGCCACATTTCCCAATTGCGGATCGACCGGGCCTAGCACGGCGTTCTCATCCATCACAATTTCGTCGGCGGCCATGGCCAGCATGGTGCCACCGCTCATGGCGTAGTGCGGCACAAATACGCTGACTTTGCCGCGATGGCGCACCAGAGCGCGGGCAATTTGCTCGGTTGCGAGGACCAATCCGCCGGGGGTATGCAGCACCAAGTCAATGGGCACGTCGGGCGGCGTAAGTCGAATGGCCCGTAGCACCTGCTCAGAATCTTCGATGTTGATGAACTTGGCCAGAGGAATGCCCAAAAAGCTCACGGATTCCTGCCGATGAATCATGAGAATGACGCGGCTTCCGCGCTTTTGCTCGAAGGCGCGAATGGCTCCCAATCGGCGGGCTTGGGTAGTAAATCGGGCGATCGCAGGCTGCACCACTGAAAAAATGACGAAGATAAGAAATAGGTTGCCAAAGTCCATGGTTGATTCCTTTGTGAAAGGGGGCTGCACGGTTCACACCTGAGTTTAATCACGCCGTTTTAGGAGCGCAATATCGTTCAAGACGGATTTCTCATGCAGTTTCTAGACTGAGATATGGTGCAAAGTTTGGAGAGCCTATGCAAGAGTTTTGGCGTGGAGCAGGGCGGGCGTTGGGGGTGGTGGTTGGCTTTTTGCCGATTGGCATGAGCCTGGGGGCGATCGCCATTCAAACAAAACTCTCGTCTGCGGTGACTATCTTCATGTCGATGTGGCTGTATGCCGGAGCCTCCCAATTTGCACTGGTCGAAGCGGCAAAGCAGCAGTTGCCCTGGCTCAGCATTTTGATCACCGTGCTGATTATTAATTTGCGGCACATTGCCATGAGTTTGTCGGCGCAGTCGGTGTATGGGCATTTTCCACGATGGCAGCGGTGGGTGCTGGCAGCGGGGCTGATCGACGAAACCTTTGCCCTGGAAATGACGGAGGAAGCGCGATCGTTTCCCTACTATTTGGGCATGCATGTGTGCTGCTGGCTGTCGTGGGTGGGGGCAACGGCGATTGGGTGCCAGTTGGGGTTGCTGTTGCCAGAGCGCTGGCTGCAATTTGCCCTGCCAGCGTTATTTCTGTGTTTGCTTTTGGCCAATGTGCGGCGGCAGGGGCGAGGCATTTGGGCCGTGGTGGCGATCGCTCTGGCTTTGGTGCTGATGTTGCAGTCCTTTGGCTCAACGGGAATTTTGCTGGCAATTTTGGGTGTGGCGATCGCGGCCTCTGTTTTGCTGCGTCCCCAAGCCAGCACCCAACCTTAGGGATGCTCAACTTTAGGGATGTCCGTTTTAGTCCTAACCTTTCACGCGAAATCGCAATATGAACATTTGGTGGACGATTGTTTTGGCTGGAATTGGAACCTACCTGATGCGGAGCGTTGGTGTGTGGCTGCCGTCGAAGTTCATTCCGTCGGCATGGCTAGCGCATTTGCCCCTGGCCGTAATTTTGGTGCTGACCATCAGCAGCCTGACTGGATTTACAGAAACCACATCAGGGACTGTGGGAGCGATCGCCGCGAGCTTGGTAGTTGGGGTGGCAAGTTGGTACAAGCTGCCGTTGGTAGTGTGTATTGCGCTGGGGTGTGGCGTGTTTGGTCTGCTGGCTGGGGGGTGGGATTTGGGATCTTAGATTTGGTGATTGCGGATTGAGGATGTGAGAGGGCTGTGTGTTTGGCTGTTGCGCATCCAAGAAGGGAGATTGCAGCTCAGAAAACCGAAGCTGGATAGGCCACGTGAGGCCACATGCTCTAACCAATCCCCAAGTCAGGAGTAATCCAAAACCCTCAATCCAAGATCTAAAATCCAAAATCTAAAATCCCAATGTCCTAAAACCGATGTCCCAGGCCCAATTGCGCACGAACGGGTTCTTCGCCAGGGGTATTCACCGGGCGGTAGCGGACATCTCCGTAAATCACAATGTTGCGGTTGATGGCGGTTTCGGCTCCAGCTGTGATGACGAGTCCGTTGCGATCGCCCAGCAATGTTTGCTCACCGGGGCGAACGATCGCGTATCCTGCTCCGGCAAACACATTAGCAGCTCGGCCAACCGGAACATCATAGGTAACGGTCGGTAGCACCGCCTCAACCTCGTTGCCAATCACGACCGTACCTCGAATGGAAACGGGAGAATCTTGCAAGTCTACTCGGCCTTGAATTTGCCGCTCGTTGGCATGGGGCGAACTGGAACTGGCGGCATTGCTGCGCGGGGTGAGCTGGTCGCCAAGCCATCCGGCAGCGCTATTGGTGCGCACGAGCGATCGCAGCCCAGAGTCCACATTGTTGCCATCGAGTGTGACCCCAAGGTAGCTGCCTTCCATGCCTGCCGAGCGAGGATTGGCCAACACCGGATTCCCCAACAGTGCAACCCCAACCACGCCTAGCACCAAACCCAGAGTATGCATATTGCCACGATTGCCTCACTAAAACGATGGCCTCAAAACCCTCTCACTTCAATCAACCGCCTTAAGAACCCTAGAGTTGCGGCACAAGAAGTTGGATTTTCTGGTTTCCAAATATTTTTCCATCATTGGCGTTGCTGCTCCGGGAAATTCAGCCTGCATGGAAAACTTTCATCCCCCCTCCGAGATGCCACTGAAAATGACCCAGACTAAGCCAAACTAAAACGGCCGCAGCACATCTTGAGTGAACCGTACTTCAAATACCTGATTGGGCTGGATGGTAACCTCTTGTGGCGCTGTAATAAAGGTGGTTGCGGCACCGCCCGCTGCGCCTGCCAGGATTCCCAACAAGCCAATGCCGCCCGTGAGTGCTCCCAGCAGCCCAACGCCCGCCGCACCAATCGCCGAGTTACGAATCAGATCGCGTTCTGAAACGTCGCGATCGCCCCCCAAAGAGTTGGATTCTGCTTCAACCAGGATGTTGCGATTGTTGAGCGTAACTGCCTGGGCAATAAAGCGTCGCCGTCCGCCTGAGCGAGTTTCAAACCGACCAATTACCTGACTTCCCACAGGAATGACCAAGCGGCCATAGGGGTCGTAAACGGGCGAATTGACCAGCAGTACCTCTTGCCACTCCTCGCGGGATGTAAGCGCTAGCGGCGTTGAGCCTGGATAGCGCAAAAACATGATGGTGCCTGCGGGAACCAGCGCATTGGGATTGAACTGCTGCACCGGAGCCTGCGACTGGTTATAGGGAATGGCGGCGGGAGCCGGACTGGTCGTTGCCGAGGGAATGCTTTGGGGAATGATGGTCGGAGAAGGGGTTCCCAAGGTTGGGGGTGGCACGGTTACGGTGGCTGGCGTGCGCACTTCGGGCAGGGCAGGAGGCAGGCCGTAGTAGTTTTGCGCGATCGCCCCCATGGGCTGGGTTGACCCACTGACGGGCTCAACTGCAATTGGAATGGCGTTGGGTTCGAGCGATGGCAACGGTGCTGTTGCGGGCGCGGCCACACTTGGAAACACAGGCTGAGTCGAAAATTCGCTGGGAACGAGGTCGCTGCTGGCGGGTTGAGTCAGCAAGGTATCGGCTCCGGTGCCCACCAAAACGGGTGCGGCCTCGCCTCCCATGGCGGCTGCGCTAAAGGGCAACGGAATTCCGGCTGCTACCGACGCATCTTCGGTGAGCGCTGTGTCGGGCTTGAGCTGGGGCACAAACGGTACGGGTAGCAGTTGAGATTCTGCGATCGCCATTGTCGTTGGGCTGCTGGTTCCTAGAACTGCTGGCTCAGCCGTATCTGCATTGGCAAGATCATTAGCAAGATTGGGATTGGCGAGATTTTCACGACCGAGATTGGCGCTAGCAAGATTGGCGTTGGCGAGTAGGGGCCGCAAAGCCCAGCGCACCTGTCCCGACTCCTGCCCTGATTCGGTGGTGGCTGTTTGGGGAGTCACCGCTTGCAACGACACTTGACCCGGAGCCAATTCCACTTCGGGAGCTAGCTCCAGCACAATGCGAGTAATTCCCGGCTCAAATTCGCTCACTCGCACGGTACGCACTGCCCCAGAGTAGGCGTGTTGGGTGGCGATCGCCCCTTGGTCTGCGGTGGGCACATCCAGCACAATGCGAGCCGGTTGCGCCAGCATAAAGTAGCGCGGAGTCACCCCGGCGGGCAGAGTGACTTCTAGCTGGTCCGTATTGGGGTCAAAGCTCCAGGGGGTGGGGCTGGCCGCGTGTAGCGAGGTCGCGCTCAGCATGACCAACAGTCCGGGAGTGGTGCCCATCGTGAGGGCCGATAAGCCCAGGCTGATCCAAAATTTGCAAGATTGTTGAATGAGTGTCATAAGAAATCGTCTACCGGAGGGTGTCCAGTAACCTCATGCGGAATGATGGGCAACTATGGGCTGTGTTGGCTGAGCAAGCGTCTCGCCTTGGCTCAAATTTAATTAAACTCTCGCAAAAGGATAATAAATTTTGGGCGCAATGGCTCACGAATGGGTTGGATCGTGGCGAAATTGATCGCGGTGTTGGGCCAGGGTGCGATCGCACCCGGATCGGGTTGAGGCGATCGCACGATCGCTGGGATGGATGCTCCGTGTGGGCTGTTAAGTTGCGAATGGGCTGGAAAATCGGCCGGAACGGTGTCCCAGGCGATCGACTAATTCCGCAAAAAACGGCCCAGAATTTTTGTAGAAAAATTAAGCGATGACTTCGCTTTAAATTATTTGCAAGTCTGCTATTATTAGTATTCGGCACTCCTATTTGGAGAGGTGGCTGAGTGGTCGAAAGCGGCAGATTGCTAATCTGTTGTACGGTTTAGACCGTACCGAGGGTTCGAATCCCTCCCTCTCCGTTCAAAATCAACCTTTCAATCCTGAACCAGAATGCGACAATAATCGTGTCTGGTTTTGTTGTTGATAGGGCGATCGCCCTATCAACAACACTAAAATTACATCCCTCAATGTTTGCCAAAACTCATGAGCGATCGCGTCCAGATTGAGCCGCTGTCTTCATTTCAAGATTCGCGTGGAGTGGTATTTAAGCCGCTGCTAGCGGACGAGTTGGCCCAGCAGCGCGATGTGCATGTGGTCGTTACCGAACCGGGCTGTGTGCGCGGCAACCATAGGCATCAGCACGGCACGGAAAGCATGACGGTGTATGGCCCTGCCTTGGTGCGCTGTCAAGAAGGCGACACCATCACCGATACAGAAGTGGCCGCAGGCGATATCGTTCGTTTCACCATTCCTGCTGGGGTAGCCCACGCAGTCAAGAATACGGGCGATCGCCCCAGCTTGATGGTGGTATTCAACTCCGATGCCTACAACGACAATCAGCCAGACGTAACCCGAGTGCAACTGTTTGAGTAGCGCTGCTGATGCGAGTCTCAACGGTTTCAAAATCGGCAACCCGTCAGAATTTCCTTATATTCGTTTGCTAGAGTTTTGAGCATTCGCCAATTGGCGTTGCGCGGTTTTGCCAGGAGCTGCCCCATTCTACAGGCACCTGCAACATGGCAAATCACGGTGCGATCGCCTTGGCTATGCCACCATCCCCCAAGGTGAGCGCGGAGTCAGCAATCGACTGACCATTTCGTTTTAGGTGTGAGTTTGATCATGAAAAAACTTGCGTTTTCCAGAATGTTTGCGGCTGGACTCAGCCTCACTGTTTTGGGCCAGGGGATTGCTGCTGCGGTTCCCTCGCCGTTGCCCCAACTGGCCCAAACGTCATCCCCCTGGTACAACTGCCTCACTCGCGAGGTCTTTACTCCCGAAAAGCAAGCCTGGTGCGATCGCCTCAATACGCTCTTCAATGCCACGTATCCCATGCCCACGCTAGGGCCAGACCCCCAAGTGGGGACCGCTACATTTGAAAATGGACAGTTTTCGGATCCCAATCGTGAATTAACGATCACTCTATTTCGTGAACAGGGTCGTATCGCCATGGGTGATATTGACGATGATGCTTCCATGGATGCAATCGTGACCATGGTGATGAATACGGGCGGTACGGGCAATTTTGTGTATTTGGCACCCGTGCTGAATGTGGATGGCGATCGCGTTCCCTTGATGCCAATTGGATTGGGCGATCGCGTTCGCATTGTGGATATCGAAATTTTGGGGAACAACCGCTTTAGCGTAGACATGGTGACGCAGGGGCCAAATGATCCTGCTTGCTGCCCATCGCTAGAGGTGGTGCAATACTACGAGCTGCGAGATAGGGAGATTGTACAAATTCCCCAACCGGATGATGTTGCACCCAACCCCGCTGTATCGATGCTTCCCAATGGCACCACGATCGCTTTCTTTCAAACGGGTGGCTATGCGGTGCGTGTGTTCGTTCGCGATGGCATCACTCGCATGAACTTGTTCAATAAGCAAACCGGACGTTTGGAACTGAATGGCGTTTCTGCTGTGGTGTCAATGGATCCTGAAGGCGTAACCTACAGCTACGATGGCCCCAACTGGACTCATGTATACCTCAACAATACAAGTGGCCAATCTCTCTCGATGAATGGCGAAGTGCAGCAAGATGTCGCATCGGTGTCGGGCACGATCACGTACCGTCCCCGGATTGCGCTGCCACCCAATGCGATCGTGGAGGTCTCGCTTGCGGATGTGAGCCGCGCCGATGCACCTGCGCGAGTGCTGGCCTCGCAAACCCTGGTGACTCAAGGCCGCCAAGTTCCCTTTGCCTTTGAGCTAAACTACGACCCCAGCCAAATCAGCAACCGCGATCGGTATGTGGTGCAGTCTCGCATTACTGTTGATGGCGAACTGCAATTTATCAACACTTCGGCGATCAACGTTATTACCAACGGCAACCCTACACAAAATGTTGAGGTTGTGGTTGATCCGGTGTAGTCCCTCTTTGTAGGGCTGAAGATTGTTTTATAAGGGTGCGATCGTTGGGGTGCCTGCTCTGGTTGCCCTCACCTCCCCAGCCCTCCTCTCCCAAATCTGGGAGAGGAGGGAGTAGAACTCTTTTTAGCCCCCTGTTTCTAAGCTTGGAAAAAGCTGGAATCAGAGCCATTGGCGAGAGGCGCAAACCCCTTCCGGCTCCCTTCTCCCAGATTTGGGAGAAGGGCTGGGGATGAGGGCCAAAGCGTTATGCCCTCACCTCCCCAGCCCTCCTCTCCCAAATCTGGGAGAGGAGGGAGCACAGCCCCTTCTGGGTTACTGCAATCACATCAGAGAATCTGGAAGACCTTTTTAGGTGTGGGCACTCTAGTCGAGATGCTGTCATTACTGATGCCAAAGGACTATCCTCGAATTCGGGGGACAACTCGGGAAATTGAGATTGCCGCTCGTCAGCTACGACGCAACCCAACACTTGCGGAAGCACAGTTATGGAGCGCTCTGAAACGGAATCAACTTGGTGGGCTCAAGTTTCGCCGACAGCACCCGATCGGGCGATTCATTGTTGATTTTTGCTGTCCATCCTGCAAGCTAGTCGTGGAGGTGGATGGAGACATTCATCAGCAGCAAGCAGGCTATGACGAGGCCCGGACAGAGCAACTGCAAGCATTTGGCTATCAGGTGTTGAGAGTGACGAACGAAGACGTTCTCAACGATTTACAAGCGGTTTTAGTGCGTATCGCTCAAGCCGCAGAAACTCAGCTTCCAGTAGAAGCGATGAACGACTGAAACTGGCAAACTGCTACAACCCGAATATTGCAATTGCCCAGTTTCGTAGCGCAACTCAACTGACCGACACAACCTAGTACCCGGTGCCAGGTATCGGAACCTCGAAACACCTGTTTTTCCGTGTGGAGGGGCTTCACAATAAACTTGTGGGATCGGACTGAAGCGCTTATCTGCTACAGTTTACGAGTCGTGATGAGAGAGAAGAGACAACCACTACACCACCATTCCTGCTCCCCACACCAACCACCTCAACACCACCAACCCATACACCCACAACCACAAAAACCCACAGAAATGGGAGACTTCCCCGTGAAGAGGAAAGAGAGGGATTGAGAGCAGAGTAGCTCAGGTAATTGCCATCCTCACGCCAGCCGACGCGATCGCAAAATTCACCCCAAATTTTATCGCCTGGATACTCACCATCTAATGTTGCACCACAGTCTACATAAATTTGCTTCTGTACGCTAAAGCCAAACAGTCCGTTGCTGTACTTTATCCACAGCCCATCTATGGCTAGTAGATCTTCGCAGGGAAAGTTGAGCAGTTCTTCTCTCTCAAACCATTGGCCTTCTTCTTTGCCTACAGCAGTGATCATCAGCCGATAGGTTTCTTCGTCAGCTTCTTTCCACTGTTGCACTTTCAGCAATGCTTCTAAGGTTTGGTATTTTGAGCGTTGCGCGGTTATTTCCAGGCTTTGTAGCATGGCGAGTAGGTCGTCGCTGAGCTTGTCTGGACGAGGATACTCTTGGAGGCAAAGGGTTGCCAGGTCTGCGGCTTCGCTGCCCATGTCACAGGCTTTTTGAATCACTGGAGCCAACAATTTAGGTGGCAGTTGGGCGGTGTAGAGCAGCACGGTTTCTCGCCAAATTGCGCCGTTCCAATGCTGCAAGATTAAGCCAGCATTTTTTTGTAGCGTGATTTTGTCTTCGACTTGGGCAAGCTGAGTCGCAGCAAAAAATCCCTGAAAGCTGGCATGGGGAAACTCATATTCCTTCGGTTCGCGTTCCACCAGCAGTTCGCTTACATCCACAATTTGCTTGAGCCAATCGGCTGGGTCGATTTCTTCGTCTTGCACAAGGGGATGTTGCTCAACAAAGGTGAGCAATGCCTGCTGAGAAATGGTGAGCTGGTTAGTTCTCAACATCTTCAATGCAAGCGATTGCAGCAGTGCATTACTTTTGGCAAAGGGCAGCAGCATTTGAATTCCCCGCGCCTTGGGACGATCTTCCAGTTGCAGTTTGCAAATCCCGCGATAGAGTCCAAGACGTTGCTGTGGTAGCTCCTGGGTAGGGTCAAACCGATGGTAGGTAACCAGCATATTGAGTAGCAGCGGGTTTTCGGCCATGTAGCCTAGCTCGCCCCGACGCTGATTCAGTTGGTCAATTAGGCTAGTGGCGCGTTCTGCGGCAACTCGTTTGGCAATGCGGTACTGTTTTGGTGAACGACAGCACTGCTCTTGGCACAGATACCAGCGGTGAATAAATTGTGCTTGCTGTTCGAGTGTGAACTTGTTGACATAAATGGGAATAGCAGGCTTTTGAGCGGCGTAGTCTTTATATCCGGCAGGGCGCGACGTAAGGATAAAGACCGATCGCGGATATTCCTGCATTTGGGCGCTGAGCCATTGGCTGACATGGGTGCGTTTGGCTTCGGGGATTTCATCAAATCCATCAAACATCACCAATGCTTCGCCGTTGACCAACAATTGCTCGGCCCATCGAGGTGGTGCGGTTAGGGGATGGTTTTTGGATAGGCTGGGAATGTGGCAGTTGGTGATGAGTGCAAGCAGGCTGGGAGGTTGGGCTTGGCTGAGTTCCTCAACCCAATCGCGTAAGCGCAGCAACACGGGAATATAGGCAGGAGCGCGATAACGCCTCTGTTTGCGCTGGCCATAAATTAAAGTGACGTGGCGTAGTAGCGTAGTTTTGCCCATGCCACCCTTGGCCAAAATACACATTTGTCGAAATTGGCGATCGCTCTCTGACCGTTTCAGCAAATCCCAAATGCTGAGGTTGGGGCTGGGTAGCAATAGCTGACGATTGGAGCGGTTGGGTTTCAACGCACCACTGCTGACCGCACCGCTTAAATCCAGTGGTACAAACACCTGCTCTAGCAATGGAATAGCGGTACGATCGGGGTTGAATCCTTCTGAGATAAATTCTTCGCACAGTCGGGCTTGCTTCTCCAGGTAGTCCTTTGTAATGTCTGACGTGATAGCTGACCAACCGTTGAGGAGCGATCTTTCGACAGCTCCAATGCCCCAATCCAAAAGCTGATCAATTTTGGGAGCCAGCTTCTTCCCGGTTTTGATAACCAACCAGACTGCGGCGGCTACTGCAAAGCACCATCCCGCTTCCGTCCATTCGCTTCTGGTCACTTTTGCAATACCAACCGCGCTTAACGCTCCAGGCACCCCAAAGGTAACCAGCTTGCTATCTAACAGCTCAAATACTTTTTCAAGAGTGGTTGGAACAAGGTTTGAAGGCTCGTCTGGCATGGAGCTTTATCGACAGATGAATGATTTATTTGTAGCGCAAAGCAGTTCAATCCTTCCAACTAAGGAGACCAGATGAAAAAAATGAGTGCCAAACTTATGATTCGTTAAGGGCAACGCAGAGTTCTTAAGTGAGTTGCATATCCCAATAGGAGGCTTCGATTTTGTGTCCATCAAGGTCGCGGACAAAGCAGCCGTAGTAGGGTTCGCCATAGGCGGGGCGGGGGCCAGGTGCGCCATCATCTACACCACCAGCGGCGATCGCCGCCTCATAGAATGCATGCACCTCCTCCTTGGTAGCAGCCATAAAGGCAATGTGCGTGCCATTTCCTACCGTTGCCGTTTGCCCATCAAACGGAGTTTGCACCCAAAACTCGGGATATTGTTTGCCATAGGCGACTGCGCCGGGATGCTCCATCATGCGCTTGCACCCTAGCGTGGGAAGGACGCGATCGTAAAAGGCAACCGCCCGGTCAAAGTTATTCGTACCCAGGGAAATGTGGGAAATGATGCTGGGAGATTCGTCCATCATTGCCTCCAAAAAACGCAGTACTTCAGAACAATTGTACTGTTTTTCTTTGGCTGAGGGTTCGCTTGTAACAACCCGAAACCAACCTCTAGCGAAGCAGCTAGAGGTCATCATCAAGGTTGGCTAAGGGTGCGATCGCCCGTTGCTAATGCGATCGCCCATTGCTAAGTGACAGTGGCCGTAGGTTCGGGCTGCAACCAAGGCCCAAATTCTTCCACAAAGCGATCGCTCAAAATTGACTCGCGAATGCGTTGGGTAAAGCGAATCAGCTCATGAATATTGTGAATGGACAGCAGCGTAAATGCCAACAATTCGCGGGCGTGTAGCAGGTGGCTAATGTAGGCACGGGTGAATGTGCGGCAGGTGTAGCAATCGCAGGCTGCATCCAGCGGAGTGAAATCGCGACGAAAGCGATTGTTCTTCACATTCCAGCGATCGCCCCCAACCAGCGCACAGCCATGCCGCGCTAGCCGGGTGGGAATCACACAGTCAAACATGTCAATGCCAGAGGCGATCGCCTGCACCATTTCTCGATAGGTGCCCACCCCCATCAAATATCGCGGCTTGTGGGCAGGCAGCATGGGCGTGGTGGCCTTCACAATTTTTTCAATCAGCTCTGGAGGTTCCCCCACGCTCACCCCACCAATGGCGTATCCGTGGGCATCCATTTGGGCGATCGCCTGAGCCGCCGCCGCCCGCAAATCCAGATAAGTGCCGCCCTGCACAATTGGAAACAGCGCCTGGTCTGTCCGCTGATGAGCAGCAAAGCACCGCTCTAGCCAACGTAACGTGCGATCGGTTGCCGCCTGTACCTCTTCGCGGCTGGCTGGATACGGCGGACATTCATCAAACGCCATAATCACATCTGCACCCAGCGCATTTTGAATCTGCATCGATCGCTCTGGAGTGAAGTGAATGATCTGGCCATCGCGGGGCGATCGAAACGTAACGCCCTCTTCTGTAATGGTGCGCATTTCGCTCAGGCTGAAGACCTGAAACCCGCCAGAATCGGTAAGAATGGGGCCATCCCATCCCATAAAGCGGTGCAGCCCGCCCGCCGCTGCCACAATGTCTTCTCCCGGTTGCAAGTGCAAATGATAGGTGTTGGCCAAAATCATTTGCGCCCCGGTCGCCTTTAGGTGCTCGGGCGTAACTGTTTTTACATTTGCCAAGGTGCCCACTGGCATAAACCGAGGCGTTTCTAAAATGCCGTGCGGAGTGTGAAACACGCCAACTCGCGCCTTGGTGTGGCGGCAAGTGGCCTGAAGCTGAAACGAAAAACCCAACGGAACAACCCCTAAGCCGAGTGTAATGCGAACCTCATTTTAGCCCACGCCGACTGCTCGCGTGTGCTTGAGCAGGTTCTGGACTAATTCTTGGCTGCGCATTGCGACCAATCGGCAGGCCTACATCGAAAAGTTTTCTTCGTCATCAATTCGCACATCCCAGCCAGCCGACAGCACTTCGGCAACGACGGCTTCTAATGCTGCAACGTTGAGCTGCCGACGACTCTGCTCTTCTAGCGGGTTGGAGAGCGGAATGATTTGCAATTGGCGACTATCTTGAACAAGCTCAAAGCAGGGTTGACCATCTGCAGTTTGCTTCAGTTCCAAGTAATCAAAGCTGTGAACGTTGAGGTAGAGCGAATAGTTAGCCACCATGGTCGATCGCTGCGGGTCGGAAAAAACTTCCATCACGTAGCCTTCGCTGTCACTGCTCAACTGGTTGTCTTGAACATAGCGGTAGCGGACACGACCCAAATCGGAGAGCAACCGTTCCATGTCCTGTTTATTTGCAATGATGCCAACGTCAACAAGACAAGGAGCAGGTAGCCTGTTGTTACCAAAGCGTTGTTCGTGACTCATACCAAAGGTTTGTGTTGTACGGTGAACAGCCCTGCGACAAAAGACTGCGTTTATAAATGCGTAATGCAACGAAACGGGCTTATGAAGGTTGCTGAGAACAGAATGAAGCCTGTATCAGCTTTATTCTATAGACCACCCTGATGATTTGAAATGAACGGTCGCAAAATTGTGGGGGATGGTGGGTAAGCTATAGCTCGGATCGGAAGGTTTGTAGGATGAATATTTGGCTGAATGGAACTCTAGCTACCCCAGCGATCGCCTAAATAGCTAAACCCAAATCTGTAAAGCCAAAATGGTATTCACTGAAACAATCTTAACTTACAGAAATATATTGATCTCCTAATGTAAGGGTTGAACGGCTGATTCAGCCTGCATTCCAGCAACTTGAAGAGAAATTCTTGAACGCAATATTCAGATTATGGCTTTAATCTGATGGAAGAGATTCAGTGTTATGGCTGAACCTCTTTTTGGGTGAATGTGGTATGAAAAAGCAGCAATGAATCAGCGATCGCAACGACACAACGGAGTTTGGCGCTTTAAGGCAGTCGGTTTTGAGCTACTGGCGGCGATCGCTTTCTATACCCGCATTCCTATTCCTGTACGCCGCACGTTGGAGTTTGCCCATATTTCTCGCTATGTGGTGTTGGTGGGCCTGTTGATTGGTCTCCTACTAGTAGGGATTTCTGTTGGCCTATCGGCAGTGGGCGTTCCCAATCTCACCCGCTGTGGGTTGCTGGTCGTGGCTTGGATTGGGCTGACGGGTGGCCTCCACTTAGACGGGGCGATGGATACTGCCGATGGCTTGAGCGTCACCGATCCCCAACGACGGCTAGATGTGATGAGCGATAGTCGATCAGGGGCATTTGGTGTGATGGCGGCGATCGCCCTCATGCTCCTCAAAACGGCGGCTCTAGCCGAGGCTCGCCATCCGCTGTGGTTGATGCTGCCGTTGGCCGCTGGGTGGGGGCGCTGGGCACAACAGGTGGCGATCGCTCGCTATCCCTATCTCAAAGCCATGGGCAAAGGCTCATTTCACAAAGCTGCCCTCCCCTCAATTTGGTACACGGTTCCTAGCTTGCTGCTATTGCTAGCGCTGTGCACCCTTCCTTTGCTGCACGGTTCGCAACTCTGGTTAACCAGCTTGGGATTGGCCTTGAGCGGAGGAGCGATCGCCCTGCTGGTGCCAGCTTGGTTCCATCACCAGCTCGGTGGCCACACCGGCGATACCTACGGAGCCGTTGTAGAGTGGACAGAGACCCTCTTCCTCGTCGCCGCAACCGCTCTCTAGAATTGATGCTGAACCACTCCTAACCCCTAGCCCCTAATTCCTCCCCTCCTCCTAATTCCCTACTCCCCTCTCCCCCCTATGGACTGCGACATCCTCGCCCCAGATTCCTTCTCTGCCTGCATTACCGCGCTAGGGCTCAATACCATTCAGCGGCATGTGTTCATTTGTGCCGACCAAACAGTGCCCAAATGTTGTGACAAGGGCGAGAGCTTGGTCGCTTGGGATTATTTAAAGAAGCGGCTGAAGGAATTGAAACTGGATGCACCCACGGGCGATCGCCCCTCTTGCGTATTTCGTACCAAGGCCAACTGTTTGCGCGTATGCCAGCATGGCCCAATTTTGGTGGTATATCCCGATGGCGTGTGGTATCACAGTGCCACCCCCGAAGTGATTGAACGCATCATTCAAGAGCATTTAATCGGAAACCAGATTGTGCAGGATTACGCCTTTTTGCAGCACTCATTGCCAGATCCAGTCCAGTAATTTACCAGGCTGAATGAAATGAGTGTAGCCCGGCGATAAATCTCTCCAACGCTGGCGGCAACCTTTCTGACTGGAGGAGGCAACTTGTGGTGCGGTTCAATCTCGTGTGGCGTCATGAATGGCGATCGCAGGATGATTGAGATAGGACTTACGCACGTCATCCGAAAAAACAGGGGGTTGAATCATGTTAGAGCCAGTGGTTCGCCAAGCAGGGTGGAAAGCCCTGGCTGAACATAGATAGATGCCCTAAACCCGATCGCCCTTCCTGCATCGGGGATGTTCTAGTCATGTGCAACACACCCACGCATCGAGTGTGACAGAGTGTCAAAGATCATCAATATAAATTGGGCAAAGTTTAAGAGATTTTGGCGAACTTTGCGTGTTTTTACAAATGCCCTCAGAATAAAAGCAAAACTGTTGCGATTGTTTGCCTAAGCTTGTAGCAAGCACAACTCGGCAACCCAGCCCTGCAATGGCACCATAAACGCTATGTAATGCGCAAGGCAGTCTAACAGGCCGCCTCGCTTGCCGCCACTCACCAACGACCCCCATGTTTGAATACCTGCCCCCCCTGAACGAACACAACCTGCCCTACCCCGACACCATTCATCCCATCGTGGTTCACTTTGTGATTGCCATGGTGTTGTTTGCCTTTGTGTGCGACTTGATTGGCTACTTTGGCAAGAATAGCCGCTTATTTGAAGTGAGCTGGTGGAACTTATTCTTCGCTACTATTTCTATCTTCATCGCCATTCTCTTTGGCCAAATAGAAGCAGGATTGGCAGAACCCTACAATGCTGCCGTGCGCGAGCTCAACTGGCATACCACGTTAGGGTGGTCGCTATCGGCCATTTTGTCGGGGGTGACGGCATGGCGCTATATCCTCCGCTCGAAAGATCCAACGACTGTGCCCATCCCCTACCTTGGGGTGAGTGTGCTGCTCATGCTGCTAGTCTGCGTTCAGGTTTACTGGGGCGACAAGTTGGTGTGGGTTTATGGCTTGCATAGCTTGCCCGTGGTCGAAGCCATGCGGGAGGGAGTGCTGTAATGAGCGATGAACTTCTAAATGAGGTGGCTTCTCGCCTTGGTCCCAATGGGTTGCCCTATGCAATTCCGATTCATCCCAACTTGGTGCATCTAACGTTGGGCCTGTTCATTATTGCGATTGCCTTTGATGTGGCAGGTACCTTATTTCCTCTAGAGCGTCCCTTGCTCAAAATTTTGGCCATTCCCGCGACGCGTTCCAACTTTTACGATGTGGGCTGGTACAACCTATTGGCCGCGTCCATCATCACTTTCTTCACTGTAGCGGCTGGCTTCTTTGAAATGTTTTTGGCAACGCCCGCGGCTAACCTCAAAAGCGCCTGGGGACTGGGGCCAACCACCACCATGCTGGCCCATGGCGTCGGTGGGGTAATTTTGCTCTTTTTCATGGTGGCAATGACGGTTTGGCGAGGGTTTCAGCGATTTTCATGGCGCAAAGATCGGGCGCAACAGGTGCAGTGGACTTACCTGGGAGCTGGCTTTGTCATGCTGTTTCTACTGTTTGTACACGGAACTCTAGGAGCTCACTTGGGCGCAGAGTTTGGCGTACATGTCACTGCCGATGACTTGCTGCGCATAGGCCAAGATCCCAATGCGGTGCTGAGATAAGCTGCGAGGAATGTATGAATATTCGTTTGATTGGCAGATTGGCATTAATCCTTGCGTTCATTACCCCCATCAGTTGGTGGATGGGACGGGTTTCCTATACGTGGCTCCCCGTTGAGGCTAGTGCCGAGGCCCAGCTCATTGATGAAGTGTTCAGCCTGTTTGTGGCATTGGGCACGGCTGTGTTTTTGGGGGTGGCAGGCACGATTGGCTACTGCCTCATCTTCAACCGGGCTGGCAAGTATGACAACAGCGATGGCCCACCGATTGAAGGCAACATTCCGCTAGAGGTGGTCTGGACGTTGCTTCCGATCGCACTCGTCCTCTTCCTCTCAACTTATAGCTACCAACACTACGAAAAAATGGGCATTCAAGGCCCCATGCAGGTGGTGCATTTTCACAATCCGTTGGGGATGGAGCCTGCCTACGCTGCCGAATCTGCTGATCAAAAACCCATCGAAGAAATTGAAGTCTACGCTCGGCAGTGGGTGTGGGAGTTTCGCTATCCTCAGCACAACGTCACCACAACGGAGCTGCACTTACCCGTCGATCGTCGGGTGCACCTAACGATGCAGACCGAGGATGTAATCCACGGCTTTTACATTCCCGCCTTTCGCGTGAAGCAGGATATTGACCCAAATCATGTGACCGAGCTGGAATTTACTCCTGTGCTGGAAGGTGCCTATCGGTTGGATAACTCTCAGTTCAGCGGCACCTATGCAGCGGTGATGAATGCGGATGTGTTTGTGGAGTCGTTGGAGGAGTACGATCGCTGGCTGGCCGATGCCGCCCGCTCAACCCCCCGACCCGCCACCAACAAAGCCTTTACCGAGTACGCCCGCAAAGAGGAGCAAGGGTTTGGGGGGTGGCCCTCAATTGCCCCTGCTCCTCCTCCATTGGTGAATTACCCCACCCAGCAGGGGCGAAAAGTGCCCTCGGCTCCCACCACGTTGAGAGAATCCTAAATCTTTAACCACTGTTCTATTCCCCTGTAGACGCCCGTTCACGAAGGATCGTTCTCCATGACTAATGCTTCATCTGTTGATGCGCCCAATCAGGCCAGTCATCCCGAGCCGCAAGGTGGCTGGCGGCGCTATTTCAGCTTCAGCACCGATCATAAAGTGATTGGAATTCAGTATTTAGTGACGTCCTTTGGCTTCTTTATGATTGGTGGCTTTATGGCCATGGTGATACGAGCCGAGTTGATCACACCCGAAGCTGACTTGATCGATCGCACGGTGTACAACAGTTTGTTCACCATGCACGGCACCATCATGATCTTTTTGTGGATCTTTCCGTCGCTGGTGGGGTTGGCCAATTATTTGGTACCGCTGATGATTGGCGCACGGGATATGGCCTTTCCTCGGCTGAATGCGATCGCCTTTTGGTTGGTTCCTATCTTTGGCATTTTGCTGCTGTCGAGCTATGCCCTGCCCGGTGGTACAGCCCAAGCCGGATGGTGGTCTTACCCGCCTGTTAGTATTCAAGATCCTTTGAATCAACGCATCAATGGCGAAGTATTTTGGCTGCTGGCGGTGGCCATTTCGGGAGTGTCGTCCATTATGGGCGGCGTCAACTTCGTTGCCACGATTATGAAAATGCGGGCACCTGGCATGACCCTGCTGCGGATGCCTGTATACGTGTGGACTGTGCTAAGCGCCCAAATCATCCAGCTATCGGCGCTGCCAGTGTTGACAGGTGGAGCCATCATGCTGCTGATGGATATCACGCTGGGAACGGCTTTCTTCAATCCCGACAAAGGCGGCAACCCCATCCTGTATCAGCACTTTTTTTGGTTCTACTCCCATCCGGCTGTGTATGTGATGGTGCTTCCCATTTTTGGAGTGTTTTCCGAGATTGTGCCTGTTTTCTCGCGTAAGCCGTTGTTTGGCTATCGGGTGGTGGCGCTGTCATCGGTGGTGATTGCAGTCGTGAGCGAAATTGTGTGGGTACACCACATGTTTGCTAGCTACACGCCTGCCTGGATGCGCATCTTTTTTATGTTCACGTCGATGTTGGTGGGAGTGCCAACGGGCGTCAAGATTTTGGCATGGACAGCCACATTGTGGAAAGGCAAGATTCGCCTGGATACGCCCATGCTGTTTGCGTTGTCGGGGATTGTCATGTTTCTGTTTGCGGGCATTACAGGAATCATGCTCGCTTCGGTTCCCATTGATATTCACGTGAACAACACCTATTTTGTGGTAGGTCACTTCCACTACATTGTGTATGGCACCATCACCATGGGTTTGTTTGCGGCGTTCTACTTTTGGTTCCCCAAAGTGACTGGGCGCACGTATAACGAGGGGCTTGGCAAGGTTCACTTTTGGATGGCGTTTATTGGTACTAATCTCAACTTCTTTCCCATGCATCCGGTTGGGTTGCAGGGCATGTTGCGTCGCATGTCGTCCTATGCGCCAGAGTATGCCTACTGGAATGTGATGGCCAGCCTTGGCGCGTTTTTGCTGGGAATCTCGACCCTGCCGTTCATTCTCAATATGGTGGGCTCGTGGGTGCAGGGCAAAAAAGCACCCGAGAATCCGTGGCGATCGCTCAGTCTGGAGTGGACGGTTCCTTCTCCACCTCCCATCGAAAATTTTGAGGAAATCCCGGTGATTGTTGGCGATCCCTACGGCTACGGCCAATCCAAACCCCTGATCGCCAATCCCGAAGCCACCGCCACCCAAGAAGCCTAACCCCCAACTCTTTCAACCCCCACTCCCCACTCCCTACTCCCGATTCCCTACTCCCTCCCCCTCTACCCCTAACTCCTAGCCCCTACCCATGGATAGCTCAATTCAAACCGAAACTCTGCACGAAACTGCCCACCACGGCGAAGCCCACAGCCACGATGTGGAAGGCACCAGCCTGTTTGGTTTTATCGTGTTTTTGTTGTCAGAAAGCGTGATCTTTCTGAGCCTGTTTGCGGGGTACTTCATCATGAAGACCACCACAGAGCCTTGGTTGCCTGCGGGTGTGGAAGGCTTGGAAGTGCGCGAACCGCTGATCAACACTGTTGTGTTGGTGTCTAGCAGTTTGGTGATTTACTTTGCAGAAGAAGCGCTAAAGCGGAAGCAACTCTGGCTATTTCGCGGGTTGTGGCTGCTGACCTCGGCTATGGGGATTTACTTTTTGTGGGGGCAGGCGGTGGAGTGGTCGGGCTTGTCCTTTGGTGTGACCGATGGCATGTATGGCAGCACTTTTTACCTACTCACTGGATTCCACGGGCTGCACGTGCTAACGGGTGTATTGCTGCAACTGTTGATGCTAGGGCGATCGTTTTTGCCGCGCAACTATGATACGGGTCACGTTGGCGTCACAGAGGTCTCGCTGTTTTGGCACTTTGTGGATGTGATTTGGATTGTGCTGTTCATCTTGATCTACATCTGGCAGTAAGCGCCAATGTGCCGCGTCGCCCCACTGCTGTTAACCCTCTCATTTGCCCATTGCCAAACGTTGTAAGGAGAGCCCCCATGATTATCGACGACCAGTTTTATGACCTGATCATTGTGGGAACGGGAGCGGGGGGCGGCACACTGGCCCGACACCTGGCCGATTCGGGCAAGAAAATTTTGGTGCTGGAGCAGGGTGAGTTTTTGGATAAAGAGAGCTCGGAGCTGGTCGATCTAGAAGTCTTTAAAAAAGAGCAATACCACGCGCCAGAGCAATGGTACGACAGCGCTGGCGAGCCGTTTCATCCCCAAACGAGCTACTCCGTCGGTGGCAACACCAAGGTGTATAGCGGTGCGCTCATGCGAATGCGGGAGCGCGACTTTGAGGCGGTACAGCATCAAGAAGGGATGTCGCCGGAGTGGCCGCTCAAGTATTTGGATTTTGAACCCTACTACACCCAAGCCGAGGCGCTATATCAGGTTCACGGCAAGGCCGAAAACGACAGCACTGAGCCAGCTCACAGCGGTGAATACCCATTTCCAGCACTGGCTCATGAACCCCAGATTCAAGACATCTGCAATGCGCTGACCAAGCAGCAGTTGCATCCATCTTCCTTGCCGATTGGTTTGGGAAATCAGGGGCGCACTGATTCGGAAGATACTGGAATTTCGCCGGCACTCCAGCTCGACAATGTTGTGCTGAAGACGGGAGCCAGAGTGGTGCAACTGCATACCAATCCGTCGGGAACGGCGGTGAAGGGTGTGGAAGCTATCATTGGCGGGCAATCGGTTTTGTTTATTGGCAGCATCATTGTGCTGTCGTGTGGAGCGATTAATTCGGCGGCGCTGCTGCTGCGCTCTACCAACGACAAACATTCCAATGGGTTGGCCAACGGGTCGGGTTTGGTGGGTCGCAATTTGATGAAACAGCTGATGACGGTGGTGGTGCAGGTGCGCTCCGTCTCGAATTCGGGCTTGTTTCAGCGAACGGTGTACGTGAATGACTTTTACTGGGGCGATCGCGACTTTCCCTATCCCATGGGTCACATTCAAAACTCCGGCGGCATTTTGCAGGATGTGATCTTCTCAGAATCGCCCCCCATTTTTTCCGCAGCGGCAAAGCTCATGC
This sequence comes from Leptolyngbya sp. AN02str, assembly GCF_050565595.1. NCBI lineage: Bacteria > Bacillati > Cyanobacteriota > Cyanophyceae > Leptolyngbyales > Leptolyngbyaceae > Leptolyngbya > Leptolyngbya sp. AN02str. The sequence goes on from NZ_JBNXVR010000020.1 coordinate 82,499, forward strand.
CAGGATTTGGGCTACGACAGTTGGCGACTCGATCGATTGGCTGGTGGCTGCAAACCGAAGACCTACCCGACACCCACAACCGGGTGCGCGTCGATGGCAACAAACTCTATATCGACTACACCGCCAACAACGCCGAAGCCCACGATCGCTTGCTGTACCGCTGGCAAGATGTGCTAAAGACCATTGATGCAGACGGTGGCACTGCCCTATCTCGCAATTTGTATCCCAACAGCAGCGCTCCGGTGCAGGTGGTGGCGCACCAATGCGGGACTTGCCGCTTTGGCGACGACCCGGCCACGTCAGTGCTGGATCTTAACTGCCGCACACACCAACTCGATAATTTGTACGTGGTGGATAGTAGCTTCTTCCCCTCTAGCTCTAGCACCAGCCCTGCCCTTACGGTGATTGCCAATGCGCTGCGAGTGGGCGATCATTTGCGCGATCGCCTGAAATAACCTCAAATCAGAAATCCCCTCAAAACAACCCATGTCTATGTGCGCGTCACGCAGGCAAACATGGGCACTTCAGCTTATCCATAACTTAGGTCGCAATAGACCTCAATGCAACGCCTATTCAAACCTGCTGGAATTTGGCTTACAGGTTTGCCTTACAAGCTCAACACCAGTTGCAAGCCGGGTTCTGCTCGGGCTTCGTCGGGAATAGGATCGGGATCGGGATGCATGGCCGAACAATACCGTCCATAGGCGCAGCGATCGCACTGATCCCCAGGAAATGGAGTCCACGTGCGGTCATACCGCAACTGCATCGCCAAGTCGGAAATAATTGACTCCACCTGATGACGGTGATCCGGCGTGACATCAAAACTCACCTTTTCCGCTGTGCGTAGATGAATTAAACTCAGCCGCTTCAAGCTTTTTTGATACCGCTGCTCTAGCGCCAAATAGTAGAGCCCAATCTGCAAATCAACCTCATCCGAGAGCTGCATATCGGGATCTTTGGTGGATTTGTAATCAATTAGCTCCAACCCATCCTCAAAATAATCGAGGCGATCGTACCGACCCGATAGCGTAAACTCCAAATTCTCAACCTGGAGTGTTCCTTGAATGCGGCCTTCTACCGCAACCGGCCGCCGAATGGCACTTTGCGAACAAATAAATGTCTCGTAGTAACGTTGGAGAATGCTTCTCCCTTCTGTGACTTGCTTGGAAGATAGGCCCTCTAGCTCCTGGTTCCAGCAATGTTCTAGCCATTCAATTTGGGGAATGGGCTCCTGGTAGTGCCAGTCCTGATAAATTCGTGCCAACGCCTGATGCAACGAGGTGCCCAACGCGGCTGAGCTAAAAAATGCTGCACCGGGAACCCTACGTTCATACCGAAAGTAGTAAGACAATGGGCAGCGGTAATAGGTTTGAAGCTTTGCAGCGGATAAAATGTAGGTCATGTCCGATACCCTAACTGGGTGCGTCGCCGCAGCACTATTGATACTCTACAAGTGCTCTATCGCCCAATCATGACACTAGATATAGCGATCGCGCTAGAGTGCGTTTGATCTATAGTTGCCTTGTTTCCACCGTCCCATTGGTTCGGATACTCTTGCCCCTTCACCTGAGCGCGCCGTATTCCAGCAGATTGCTGTATTTCAGTTTCTTAACAATTCCTTAGAGTAGATTATAGAAACGTTTCCCCACACCCCCCCATGCTCAGCACTATCAAAGACCTCGCGGCCAACCTTGCTCCACGCTTAACCGAAATCCGTCGCCATTTGCACAGCCACCCCGAGCTGAGCGGACAGGAATACCAAACGGCGGCCTATGTGGCTGGAGTGTTGTCTTCCTCAGGATTGCAGGTGCAGGAGCTAGTCGGAAAAACAGGCGTTGTGGCTGAGCTAAGGGGCAGCGGAGTCGATTCCCGGCTGCTGGCCATTCGCACCGATATGGATGCCCTACCCATTCACGAGCGCACCAACCTGGAGTTTGCCTCGCGGCAGTTAGGCATTATGCACGCCTGCGGTCATGATGTGCACACCACGGTTGGTCTGGGCACGGCCATGGTGTTGGCTCAGCTTGGGGTACCGTTGCCAGGAACGATTCGGTTTCTGTTTCAACCGGCAGAAGAAACGGCCCAGGGTGCCAGCTGGATGATTCGCGATGGCGTGATGCAGGATGTCACGTCCATTTTTGGGGTGCATGTGTTCCCCACCATTCCGGGTGGGTCGGTGGGCATTCGCTATGGGGCGCTCACGGCAGCCGCCGATGATCTAGAAATTATTGTGGTGGGGGAATCGGGCCACGGAGCGCGGCCCCACGAGGCTATCGACGCGATCTGGATTGCCTCCCAAGTCATTACAACATTGCAGCAGGCCATTAGCCGCACACAAAATCCCCTGCGGCCTGTGGTACTCACGGTTGGCCAAATTCAAGGGGGACGCGCGCCGAATGTGATTGCCGATCAGGTGCGGATGCTGGGTACGGTGCGATCGCTCCATCCCGAAACCAGTGCCAATTTGCCCGCGTGGATTGAGCAAATTGTGGCCAGCGTGTGTGAAACCTACGGAGCCAAATACACCGTCAACTATCGCCGGGGTGTGCCCTCGGTGCAAAATGATCCTTCGCTCACCCAAATTACCGAATCTGCTGCAACGGAGGCGTGGGGGAGCGATCGCGTCCAAATTCTCCTGGAACCATCCCTAGGGGCCGAAGACTTTGCGTTGTATCTCGACCATGCACCAGGCACAATGTTCCGCCTAGGAGTTGGGTTTGATGATCAACCCAACTATCCGCTGCATCATCCCCAATTTGTTGTCAACGAAGCCTCGATCCTCACAGGCGTGGTGACCATGGCCTACGCCGCCTACAAGTACTGGCTGTAGCAGTCTCCAGTCCAGCTCTTGCAAAACGTTAGTTTCGGTTAAGGGCTTTTCTGAGGTTTGCGCGTCGCGCAAACCTCAGAAAAGCCCATTTTTGCGTGCGCGTCGCGCACGCAAAAATGGGCACTTCAGCTTATCCAAAACTCAGGTTTGCAAACAATAAACGCTGGCAAAGCAGCGTGAGTGAATCACAGCCTTTGCCAGCGATACCCTTTCGTGTGCTTCAAGCGTAATGGAAGCATGTATGCTTTTGCGGATGCTCCTCTCTCGAAACCGATGCATTGCACCGCTTTCGAAAAGAGAGCTAGTTCAATCGATGGTGCGCATCATCAGCGCAACCCTTGATTGATGTCTACAGCTGTCTCTTAACGCCCGAAGGTGGACAAGTGTGCGAAGGGCGAGGCAGATCATCGTCAATGGTGGCAGAGATATCAAACCGTCGATGCAAGATGTGGAGTGGTTGAGAGGGTTGGCCAGGGGGCAAAGGGTCAGAAGAATGACCTCGATTCACAACTCTAATCATGGGTTACACCTGAAACGTCATGACGTTGCAATGTTTGCAAAGGTGGAGACACAACTCGTCTTTCTCCTGCCGCCCGTTTTGACTGGTTTCAGCGTTGAACTGAAAAAAAAAGAGGGGTATAGGAGCAATGATTCCGATAGGGAATGTTGTTCCGACCCCTCTTATCAACGAGCAACTTGGAGATGTGATCAATCTGGTCAATGTGTCGATGAACGATGCGCTGTTATCGACACACGATCATCTATACGCTGTAATCCACCCCTCGGTATTTGAGCTGAGCAGCAATGTGGCGTTGGCTTGTGTTGTGCTGCTGAATGGTGAAGCGATTGCCCAAAAAAATGCCGACTTGATGAGTTTCGGTGGAATTAATGCTAGAGGTGCTGGTTTCGTAAGGAATGCCGCGATAAAGCGCTTTCATGTTGAACTCCTAAATGAAGGTGGGGCTACGTTCGAATCGGAGACAGACAAAATCCCAAGGAGGGCAGACAGAGAGGGGGTTTGTGGGGGCTTGGGGCGATTGAGCAGAGAAGGGGCCTCTTAATGCTCTGTGGGTAAGTTAGGCGTTGTAACTTACACCGCGATATTTCAGTAATGCCGCACCATGACGCTGGCTGACATTGTGCTGCTGTATCGCAAAGCGATTACCGAGAAAAAATCCGGGTTGCGGACTTTCGGTGGTATTAATGACGGGGCTGTTGGTTTCGTAGGGAATGCCGCGGTAAGAGACGTGCATAGGGGTACTCCTTTTTGGAGAAGTGGGGGCTGGGTCTTGGGAGGGGTGGGTGTGGAGTCACTTCGTTTCCCTCGATGACATCAGTTTGCGGTGTTTCAAGGGATTGCACCACCTGGGTTTAGGATCTTAAGCAAGAACTTAAGGTGGTTTGCTGGAAAAAGGGTGAAAAGCTTTGCTGTAGGGCGATCGCAGCTGTTTTCTTAAAGGTGAGCCAGATCGTTATCTTCGGAAACGAGGCCGTGCCAGCATAAGAACCTTTAACCTGAGTCGTTCTCTCTATCTCAGAGAGGTATTATTTTTCAAAAATCAATAAACGATAGGCCTACGCAAGGATATAGCCCCAATGATTCCCTGCCCTGATGAGCTGACGTCGTCAACCTCATCTTCCAAGCGCCGCCGCCGCCGTGGTGTCATTCTTACACCCACTGGATTCGACAAGGTTCAACAGGCAAAAACTGACGTTGAGTTTCGAGACAATGGAGGCAGTCGCTACACGCTAGAGGCCTTGAGTGAACGCACAGGATTGGCGGTTGATACCTTGATGAAGGTGTTTGCTTGCGAGATGGGTGTAGATAAGCAAACGCTAAAGGCTTACTTTCGCTCGTTTGGCCTGACTCTTGAGCCAGCAGATTACGATTACCCGGATCCCTCCGCAGATGAGGGGAACGCTGCCGATGCCAATGAGACTAAGGAGCCGGAGGGTGAGCCGGAGCCCGATTTACCGGGAGGGCAGGTGCCGTTGGGATCGGAATTTTATATTGAACGAACGGCGATCGAAGCTGACTGTTATAAAACCGTACTGCAACCGGGCGGGTTAATTCGTATTAAAGCGCCCCGGCGCATGGGCAAATCATCTCTCATGACTCGGATTTTGCAGCAGGCAGCGCACAAGGGTTGCCAAACGGTGTCCCTGAGCTTTCAGCTGGCGGACAAGGCCATCTTCAAAGACTTGGATCACTTCTTGCAATGGTTTTGCGCCAATGTCGGGTTAGGGTTGCAAATTCCCAAGCGCTTGGGCGATTACTGGGATGATTTGTTTGGCAGCAAAATCAGCTGCAAGATTTATTTTGAACAATATTTGCTGCCCCAAATTTCGCAACCGCTGGTGCTGGCGCTGGATGATGTGGATCGCCTGTTTGAGTATCCCGACTTGGCGGATGAGTTTTTTGGGTTGTTGCGGAGCTGGCACGAAGAGGCCAAGAACCGCGACATTTGGAAGCAGCTGCGGCTGGTGGTGGCGCATTCGACCGAGGTTTACATTCCGCTGAATGTGAACCAATCTCCGTTTAATGTGGGGTTGCCAATCGAGCTGAAGGCGTTTACGCCAGAGCAGGTGCAAACGTTGGCCAAGAGGCATGGGCTGGATTGGGATGAGGCCCAAACTCAGCAGCTGATGGATTTGGTGGGAGGATATCCCTATTTGATTCAGCTGGCGCTCTACCATTTGTGGCATCAGGATGTGACGTTGGAGCAGTTGTTGCAACCTGAGGCGATCGCCACTGGCATTTACAGCGAGCACTTGCAGCGACAGTTGTGGAACCTGCAACAAAGCCCGGAGCTGGCTGTAGCCTTTTCGCGGGTGGCGAGTGCCGTCACTCCTGTGGAATTGAATCTCGTTCACGCATTTAAGCTGCAAAGTTTGGGTTTGGTGCAGTTGCAGGGCAGTCAGGCTGTGCCGGGCTGCAATTTGTATGCTCGATATTTTGGCGATCGTCTTAGAGATATTCCCGCCTTATGACGCTACTGATAAAACCTCTCATTGCTTTGCTCAGACGACGATCGCTGCGCTCGGTTTTGATTGTGCCCTTTGTGTTGCAACTGGCCGGGGCGGTGGGTTTGGTGTGGTACTTGTCCTACCGCAACAGTCAAGAAACCGTGCGGGATATGGCAGCCCAACTGCGCCAGGAAATTACAGCCCGAATTGAACTTCAGCTCAGTTCGTATGTTGATATTCCTCACTCCATGAACCGCATTAATGGCAGTGCATTGCTTAATGGCAACTTGAAAATTCAAACGGCGGAGGGGTTCAATCAATTTTGGGAGCAAGCCAAAATTTATCCCAATATCAACTTGATTTATTGCGGCAGTGAGCGCGATGGCGCGTTGCTGGGGGTGGGACGCAATGAAGATAGCCGTGAATTGCAGTTGGTTGTTTACAACCCCTCGACCAACTATCGGGGACACTACTATGGGCTCAACAGCGTGGGCGATCGCACCAACCTTCAGCGCACGGGCGATCGCAAATATGATGCCCGAGTTCGTCCCTGGTACCAGGCAGCTCAGCAGCAGGGAAGAGCCACCTGGAGCGAAATCTATCTCGATTTTGATACGCAACTCCCCACCATCACCGCCAGCACCCCGGTTTACGATCGCTCGGGGCGTACGCTTATTGGAGTGTGTGCCACCGACTTTATTTTGCCAGCTGAAATGAGCACATTTCTGCAATCGCTCAATATCGGTAAATCGGGTGAAACCTTCATCATGAAGCGCTCTGGCATCTTAGTAGCTGCTTCAACCCCCGAAAAGCTGATCAAAGGCGAGGAAGACAACATTGAATATCTCCCAGCCGTTGAGAGCAGCGATCCCCTGATTCAAGGAACAGCCCAGTATTTGCGCGATCGCTTTCAAAACTTCAACACCCTCCAGCAGGCAAAGCAACTCGAATTTGATCTCGAAGGTCACCGCCAGCTCGTTCAAGTACTGCCATTTCAGGATGGCCGTGGCATTGATTGGCTCATTGTGGTCGTCATGCCTCAATCCGACTTTACTGGTCGTATTGATGCCAACACCCGCGTAACCACTGGCCTCTATCTTCTTTCCCTTGTGTTGGCGATCGGCATTGGCATTTTGACCGTGCGCTGGCTCACTCGTCCACTGCTGCGCCTCAACACAGCCGCAAAACACATTGCCCAAGGTCAGTGGAACCAGCCCGTCGAAATTCATCGAACCGATGAGCTGGGCGAACTTGCCTACTCGTTCAATCAAATGGCCAGCCAGCTACAAGACTCCTTTTTGGCCCTAGAACATCGCAATACCGATCTACAGCAAGCCCGCGACGAACTCACCAAAGCCAATGAACAGTTAGAAGCTGTGCTGAATGCGGTTCCAGGCCCAATTTCCTGGATCGCCGCAGAGGGCTTTTATTTGGGCATTAACTCTCACCTGGCCCAAAGCCTCAACCTGCCGCCAGAAGCGGTGATTGGTAATCCTGTTGGGGTCGTAGGAGATAACCCAGCCTATGTGGATTTCATCAATCAGTTTCTCAGTGCACCCGAAGGCGCTGCTTCTCAAGAAATTCCCATTCAGGTCAATGGGCAGGAGCGTTACTACCTGCTAGCCGCCCAAAAATATCAACAGGGTATGGCCACCGTCGTCGTTGGGATTGATATTACAGAACGACGACAGGCACAGGAATCTCTACGACGCGCCCAAATGACCAACCAGGCGATCGTCAGCGCAATTCCTGACTTGCTCATGCGCATTCGTAGCAATGGCGTTTATCAGGGCTTCAATTTGGGGCGCGCGACCCGAGCTCTCAACGAAGATCATCTCCATGCAGGAACCAGTATCTATGAGCTGATGCCCGTGGAACGGGCCGAGGAGCGAATGCACTTTGTGCAACAGGCTTTGGCAACGGGTGAGCTACAAGTTTATGAGTATGAGCTGGAAGTTGATGGCCGCATTCAGTATGAAGAAGCGCGGCTCATGCCCCTTGGCCAGGATGAAGTGCTCGTCATGGTTCGCGACATGACTCAGCGCAAACTATCGGAACAAGCTCTGCGTCAAAGTGAGGCGAACGTTCGCGCTTTGATCGAGGCCATTCCCGATTTGCTAATTCGAGTGGCTCGTGATGGCACGTATCAGGATATCCAAGGCCGAAATCGCCTCATGCTCTACGATGGCGAAGATTTTTGGGAAGGCTCGAATGTGTATGATTCGCTGCCACCTGTTGAGGCACAGCGGCGTATGCAATACATTCAAATGGCGCTGCAAACTAACACGATGCAGATTTATGAACAGCAACTGTCGATTGATGGACAACTCCAGCACGAAGAAGTGCGAATGGTTGTGACCGGAAAAGACGAAGTGTTGATGATTATTCGCAACATTACTGAGCAAAAGCGGGCCGAAGCGGCTTTGCGTATCGCCGAAGAAAACTATCGGGGAATCTTTGAAAATGCGCTAGAGGGAATTTTTCAAGCAACGCCTAATGGTCGCTACATTCGCATCAATCCGGCGATGGCTCGCATTTACGGCTACGGTTCAGCCGAGGACATGATTGAGCATGTGGACGATATTGCTTTGCAAATGTATGTTGATCCGGCTGATCGCCAGGAATTTCATCGGCAAATGGATACGCAAGGTACGGTCAAAAATCAGGTGTATCAAAGCCCTCGCAAAGATGGCAGCCTGATTTGGGTGGAGGAGAACACGAGAGCTGTCCAAGACGAAAATGGCAACCTGCTCTACTACGAAGGAATTCTTGAGGACATTACTGAACAGAAGCGACGAAATGAAATTTTGGAAGAGCGAGTAAGAGAGCGTACGCAGGAGTTGTCGGAAACGCTGCAAATTTTGAAGGCAACTCAGGCCGAGTTGATGATTGAAAACGCGCTGTTAAGAAGCTCGGAAGATTTAGAAACGTTTGACTATCAGGTGGGAGGCAGTTTGCCGTTGGATGCGCCAACCTATGTGGTGCGGCAGGCCGATCGCTACCTCTATGCTGGGTTGAAACGAGGGGAATTTTGCTATGTCTTTAATGCTCGCCAAATGGGTAAATCGAGTTTGCGGGTGCAAATTATGCGCCGGCTGCAGGCGGAAGGTTTTGCGTGTGCAGCGATTGATATTTCTGAAATTGGCAATCGTCGCCTAACACCAGAGCAATGGTATGCCGGGTTTATGTATACGCTGGCTAATGGGTTTAATCTTGTAGATCAACTTGATATTCGAACGTGGTGGCGCGATCGCAGTCTTCTCTCGCCAGTGCAGCGGTTGGGCGAGTTCATTCAAGATGTTCTCCTTCCCCGCATTTCCCCAAAAATTGTCATTTTCATTGATGAGATTGATAGTGTAATTAATCTTGACTTTGAGATTGATGACTTTTTTGTGCTGCTGCGGGCCTGTTACAACAAGCGAGCTGACCAGGCTGCTTATCAACGATTAACGTTTGCTCTGTTTGGAGTGGCAACTCCGTCACAACTGGTGCGAGACAAAGCCCGTACCTCGTTTAATATTGGCCAAGCGATTCAGCTAAAGGATTTTCAGTTGCATGAGGCACAACCGTTGCTTCAAGGCTTGACAGAGAAGGTCGAGAATCCCCAAGCGGTGTTGAAGGAAGTGCTGTATTGGACCAACGGGCAGCCTTTTCTTACCCAAAAGGTATGTAAGTTAATTCGCAATGCACCGTCCAAAGTGCCAACGAATCAGGAGGCGGAGTGGATTGAGCAATTAGTTCAATCTCACATGATTGAGAATTGGGAGTTCAACGATGAACCTGAGCATTTAAGAACAATTCGCGATCGCATTTTGCGAGATCCGGTTCAAGCGGTGCCGTTGCTAACGCTCTATCGCCAGGTGCTAGAGCAGGAAGCAGTGGTTGCTTTGGATAGCCCAATTCAAGTAGAGTTGCTGCTGTCTGGATTGGTGATCAAGCAACAGGGCACGTTAAGGGTACATAACCGCATTTATCAAATTATTTTTGATGCGAATTGGGTTGATCAAAAACTTCTCAATTTGTCATCCACATTGAGTTAGGCCGTGATTGTGCAGTTGCGATCGTACAATGGCGAGGGTCTCGTACCCACTGTGTGAGTGGCCCTATTTTTAGGAAACCCTTGTTTGATAAGGGTTTCCTAAAAAATACTTGTTTGAAACAATCTGAGTGTTGCTATATTCGTACAATCTTAAGAGGCGATCGCGCACTAAGCCGTCTATGAGTTGTGCAAATTAGTTGATGAATGAGGGTTTTTCTCTCAACATCTGCTACTCAACCAAACCCATTCTCACCATCACCCAGTACCCCTCTGGAACATCCTCTGGTGAAACAAGATCGGGTATGGTATATCAGGTTTATTCCCAAGGAAGAAGCAATGGATATTTTAGATTCGTACGTATTGACAGAACCCAGTAGCCAAAATGTAATTGATATTTTTCAGGGAGAATGGTCATCCGTACTGCCTGCCCAATTTGGGCTCACAACAAAACCGGGTACGGCTGGTTTATTTGAAGATCCTCGTGTTACTTGGGCTGAACAAACCTTTGGCGGCTTTAGCAATTGGAATATTTTGGAGCTAGGTCCTTTAGAGGGCGGCCATTCCTACATGTTTCAAAATGGCAACGCTAGTAAAGTAACTGCCATTGAGGCGAATACACGGGCTTTCTTGAAATGTTTGTGTGTGAAAGAAATCCTCAAACTTGATAGAGTCGAGTTTAAGCTGGGTGACTTTATGCAATTCCTTGAAAAAGCAGATCTCACTTACGATATGGTTTTTGCAAGTGGCGTTTTGTACCATATGGAAGAGCCACTTCGACTGTTAAACTTGGCTTCTAAAGTTTCAGATAGATTATTTATTTGGACGCATTATTATGACCATGAAATTATTACCAATACCGAGAAACTAAAACATAAGTTCGAACCAGTTCAAGTTGTCGAATTTGAAGGAGTTCCTTACGAAACATCGCAGCAATCTTATAAGCAAGCTCTAGCTTGGAGTGGTTTCTGCGGTGGCCCTCAGCCGGTAAGTCGCTGGTTAACTCGCGATAGCATTATCAAAGCATTGAATCAATTTGGGTACAAAGATCTGTCGGTTAGCTTTGAACAACCAGACCACCCGAATGGGCCTGCATTTGCGATCTGCGCTCGCAAGTAAACGATGTAGATTTTAATATCGACAGCTATAGTTTGTTGTTTTTGTCGAGAATTGGTCTAGAAAACAGGATGAGAGGTTGGCGATCGCCAACCTCTCATCCTGTTTTCTAGACCCTAAACAATATGGAGCTTAACGTCAGTTTCGGTTAAGGGCTTTTCTGAGGTTTGCGCATCGCGCAAACCTCAGAAAAGCCCATTTTTGTGTGCGCGTCGCGCACGCAAAAATGGGCACTTCAGCTTATCCAAAACTCAGGGGAGCTTAGGCTTTGCCATTGCTTGTGCTGGTGACCAAGACTTCACCTTTCAGCATGCGTTGGGCAGCGTCTAACAGCATTTCCTCTAGATAGGGCTTGGTAAAGTATCCCTTAGCGCCTAACTGAATTGCCATTTGACGGTGGCGATCGGCTCCACGCGAGGTCAGCATGGCGATCGGAATGTGATTGAGATGGTTGTCTTTTTGTAGACGCGACAATAACTCTAGGCCATCCATTCGCGGCATTTCAATATCGCAGAAGACTAGGTCGCACGGTAAGCCAGAGCGTAGCTTCTCCCAAGCCTCTTGACCATCGCGAGCTTGCTCCACCCGGTATCCAACCTTGTTGAAGGTCATCGACAACAGCTCTCGTACGGTAATCGAGTCGTCTACGATGAGCACGGTGGGTTCCGTCTTGACATCGGCGGGCTCGGTTTGAGCCGGTGTGCCGCTCTTTTCCCAAAGCGAGCTACCCGCTTCGCGACGGATGCGACCCATAGATAGATCAATCAATTCCAACACGTCGGCGATGGGCATAATGCGGCCATCCCCCAGAACGGTTGCTCCAGCGATGCCCACAGGTTTGGGCATGGGGCCTTCTAACTGTTTGATTACAATCTCTTGCTCGCCTAACACCTGATCAACTTGTAAAGCGAGATAACTACCAGCATTACTGCGTAGGACGATTACCGAAACGATGTCATCTTCTTGGTTACCACCGTACACACTGCCCCGACCCAGGCTGCGGTTAAATTTCAGCAGCTCAGATAGGGGCTGGAATGGCAGCAGCTGATCGCGCCATTGAATGCAGGGACGGCCTTGATCATCCGTTTGGATGCGATCGCGCGGCACATCCAGCATATCTTCAACCCCATCCATGGGGAATGCAATCCGAGCCCGGTTGCTAATGCAGCACAGCGCCTTGGAAATGCTGAGCGTCAACGGGAGACGAATCGTGAATGTGGTGCCTCGTCCAACGGCGGAGTCAATATTAATGACCCCTCGCACTTCGTTCAGGCTGGTGCGCACCACATCCATGCCAATGCCTCGTCCGGCAAAGTCATCTGCCTTGTCGCGGGTGCTAAACCCGTGGTGGAAAATCAGATCATACACATCTAGCCGAGACATGGTTTGAGCTTCGTACTCGGTGACCAACCCCTTCTCAATGGCTTTGCGTTTAATGCGCTCAGGATCAATTCCGGCACCATCGTCACTCACCGAGATAACGGTTTGGTTGCCTTGGTGGAAGGCGCGAATCGTGATGCGTCCTGTAGGAGCTTTGCCCGACGATGCTCGCTCATCGGGTGGCTCAATTCCATGGGTAATGGCGTTGTTGACCAGGTGGGTCATTGGGTCATACAACTGTTCCAAAATCATCTTATCGATCAAGGTTTCGCGGCCCTCAATCACCAGTTCGGCCTGTTTGCCGCAGCGTAGCGAAATGTCGCGTACGGCACGAGGCAGGCGATCGGCGGTTTGGGCAAAGGGCACCATTCGCGCCCGGGTCAGGCTTTCTTGAATTTGGGTGGTGATTTGGCGGAAGTTGCGGGTAATTTGATCCGTTTCTTCAACCACAAAGTCGATGTCAGATGCCGATTCCCGAACTCGCACGATCAGCTCGATCATTTCTTGCGAGAGGGTGTGGAATCCGGTAAATCGGTCCATTTCCAACGCATCAAAGCTCATGCCAGTAGCGTGGCTGCTGGCGGCGGCCGGCGAGGTCCCAGACGACGAAGATTGGTAGCTGCGTCGGCTAGAGAGCAATGAACTTTCCAAGAGCGATCGCTCATAGAGATCGCGCATCCGTTGGCCCACGTCGCTGAGCTGCTGTACTTGATACAGCAAGTTGTCCAAAAATTGGCGAAGGCGTTCTTCCGCTTGCTCTAGGCTGTTGCGGTTGACCACCAGTTCCCCAACCAGGTTATTGAAGTTGTCGAGGTTTTTGACAGAAACCCGCATCGTTTGGTCACTGAGAACCCCTGTGCTTCGGGTCGGACGACGATTGGCCGTAGCAACTGGGCTCCGCACTCCGCGAACCGTTGGCGATCCACCCAACGTTTGGTCCGCAGACTCAAGCAATTTCTCTAGGTCGTCAAACTCATCGCCTGAGTCTTCAGCCTCAATGGGAGGAGAGGTTGGAGGAATGGTAGAGATGGGATCGCTTCCCAGCATCGCCTCTAAGTCTGCAAAGTCATCTTCGGTAGATGACGAGGTGCTGGTGAGTTGGGGAGATTCTGAGGGGGTGTCTAGCAGCGCATCCAGACCTGCAAAGTCCTCATCCAGGTCAGTATCCAAATTGGAGAAACTGTCGGTCAAAGAGTCGTTTGCGGTGGGGTTGGCCTCAAGCAAACGATTATTCAACAGATCGTCGAGTCCGCCAAAGTCCAGTTCATCGAAGCTACTGTCATGGGTGCTACTGTCATCGATGCTGGTGTCACCTGTACTGGTCAACTCGGCGCTGTCAACCTCTTTACCCAGCAGTGCATCCAAATCATTCAAACCGTCTAAGGTCTCGTCTGTCGTAGTTGCCTCTGCGGCGATCGCATCCGAGGCAAACGCATCATCCAAGAAGTTATCGAATGTGCCGAACCCGCTCACCTCCAGATCGGTTGTTGCCTCAGCGCTGGCAAATTCCTGGCTCAACAGGTCATTCAGATCATCGGCTTCCTGATCGGAATCGTTGGTTGGCTCGTTCAGCAGATCGTCCAGACTATGCGTGTCTGTGGAAGCAACGCTTTCGTCTTCCATCAGATCCTCAAACGCAAAAAGCTCGCCTGCGTCATCGGCTGAGATATCAGCGGCGAGACCGTCTTCTTCTCCGAGATCAAGCGTGAATGCTAAATCGTCTGTGCTACTAGCGAAGCCAGCTGAATTCGAGGCATCCAAATCTAAATCTGATGAGTCAGCACTTAAGGCTTCTAGTCCAAGGTCAAATGAATCAGAGGTGTCGTTATCTAGCGCTTCTAGCCCGAAGTCAAATGAATCAGAGGTGTTGTTATCTAAGGCTTCTAGCCCTAAGTCGAATGAATCGGTCTCGGATGTCTCGGGGCTAGTATCTGTGTTTTCTGCTGATTCATGATTCAGGCCCAAATTCAGCAGATCAACGTCAAGGTCTTCCTCGTTGGATGGGGAGAACTCATGGCTTGAAGCATCTAGGGCGGCGTTCAAGTCAAAACTACCATCAAGTTCTGCAAATTCCAGGTCATCCAGACTTTGGCCTTCTTGAGGGCGATCGCCCTCCAAGTCTTCTTGATTGAGCAGACTATCTAGCGCAAAATCGTCTGCCTCCGATGTGTCTAACGTTTCGAGATCGGTTGCGCTGATGGAATGATCCTGAACTGTCAGCTCAGACTCATCTGGAAGTTGATCACTGGATGGAAGTTCATCAAGAGCATTCAGCGGATGCAGCGGGTCATCCAAATTGCTGGAAGGATCTGCCCACAGATCGGCACTGACATCGGCATCGGCACCATCCCAAAGAGCTGGAGCCGTTTCCAAGGCTTCCAGACCATCTTCAGAGTCAAGGGCATCTAACCAACTGATTGCCGGAAGCTCGGTTGATTCGGTTTCGGCGTATGCCTCGGTATCGCCATTGATATCCGCAGCCCTGTCCACATCCACGGCCTCTGTCGCAAAATCCGTTTCAGGGTTGAAGGGCTGGTCGGTAATTTCGATATCTTCTGAGAAATCGATGGAGTCGAAGCCAGATGTCTCAGTACTGGCCAGATCTCCCGAATTCTCGTCAAATAAACCTTCAAACTCCGATATGTTGGCATCAGTGTCTGAGGTTAGCGAAGCTTCAAAAAGGCTGCTGTCATCTAGCGATTCGGTGTTGATGCTGCCAAAAAGCTCGCCCAACTCGCCGAACTCTCCGCCATTGTCTGTGTCCGGTGGGATGCTATCGAGTGGTTCTGTGTCAGCTGATAAATCCAGCAGATCCTCAAACGGATTGCCAGTGTTTTCCTCAAGTGCCACTTCGGGAAGCGCTTCATGACTGGCTTCTGAACTGGTGAAAGCGTTCTCAAAGTCTATGGAATCTGCGGTACTCTCGCTGAGATCGTCAGAGCCCTCAGCAAAATCCATCGAGTTAAAGAAGCCAGATAGATCTTCCTCTTCTACCACGTCGTCTTGGGCGGTAGCGGTGTCCGTGTCTTGGTGAGTCAGCAAATCGGAAAAGTCGTTGGATTCGTCCAGCTCAAGGGGTTCTGGCAAGACGGCATCGATAGAGCTGATCGCTGTGTCTTCTTCCCAGTTCAAGCCTAAATCAGGAGCGTCAGCCTCAAAGAGGTCTGCCAAGCTATTGAGTTCTGCCATGCCAACCTGAGGCCCGCGATCGCTCACGCTTCCAGCAGCTGGCTCATCCTCCAGCAGCTCATCCATCGACAGGATTTCGTCAGGCTGTTGTACATAAGTGCCATCTGTGATGGGCTGGTTGGCTTCGGCCATCAATTCTTCAAAGCCAAAAGCGGGTTCGCTCTCGCTCACTTCGGCTAGGTCGGCTAGGTCGAGTGCTGGAGCATCGGGTTCGCCAGCAAAGAAGTCAAAGACATCCAGCTCTTCTAGCTCGGGTTCAGCCAGAACTGGAGTCATGGAGCGAAGCGTTTCGCTAGCAGCAATTTGGGCAGAGTTTCCCGCCAAAACTTGCTCTTGTGCTTGCTTAATGTCTTTGATAATGACGGGAGCAAGCGCACGGAAGCTGTTCTCGGTATGGGCGATCGCCCGCTTGGCAACCTCGACGAGATCTCCCCAAGCCGTGAGATCAAACTGTTCTCCTGCTTGAGTAAGCGACTGGCACAGATCTAGTAGCTGCTGCCGTACCTCGGGCACGTCAGGTTGCTTAAATAGCTGCAGCATATCGCGCAAACGGGCTGGCACATCGCTCTGAAAAATGAGCAAAAATGCGCTGTCTTCTCGGCTTTCACTAACAGCCGCTGCAGGGCGAGAAACAGGTGCGGGTGTCGGAGTAAGCTGCACATCTTCTGGCGGGGTGCTACCTGCTTGCTGAACCAGCGTACTGAGGTGACTGTTCAGCTCTGTAAACACAGGCTCAATGGATGCCATGACCTCATTGGCTTTGTCATCCGTTAGCCCAAATGGACCCTGTAGCTGATCGAGCAATTCTTTTAATACGTCAAACACGTTGAGCAACAGCGTTTCAAGCCTTTGATCAACGCGAATAGGACACTCTTTCAAGACTTTGAAGTAGTCTTCCAGTCGGTGAGAGGTCTGCTGAATGCTGTCCAACCCCAACATGGCGGCTCCGCCTTTGACGGAGTGAGCAGCTCGAAAGACTTCACTTGCCAGCTCCGCATCGGCAATGGTGCTTTGGAGGTTTAGCAGTCCTTGCTCAATAGTGTTGAGATGATCCTTGGCCTCCTCAATGAAGTACCCCAAGATCCGCTGTTGTTGTTCCGACAGCATAGCCGTATTCCTTGTATGTCGTGGGATGCGTCCTGCTTAACGACGGCAGTAAACAGGTCTTTCTTAAAACAGTGCAACTCGTGCGATCAACCGTATCCGTGGCGCTGTGAGTAAACATGCTGGAGAAGCATGATTGACACCTCCCCATTCCTTGCCTTTAATGTACCCGATTCGGTTGGAATCGCGATCAACCTGCTGATGAGCCTACTTTTCAACGCGGAATCGTTCCACAGAGTTGAGCAGGTCACGGGCGACTCCCACCAGATTTTGCAAAGAGCCAGACACCCGTTGCGCTTCTTGCGAGGTCTCTTGAGCGGTCAATTCTACCGACTGCATCACCTGGGCCACGGCGCGGGAGGTTTCGGTTTGCTCAACGGTGTCTGCCGTAATCGATCGCACCAGTACGTCAATGCGGTTCGACACCTGAATGATATCCTCGAGCGATCGCTTAGCTTGTTCGGCCAGACGGGTCCCCTCAATAACCTGTTGGGTGCCCTCTTCCATGGCCGTCATCACGGATCCGGTTTCACTTTGAATCTGCAACACGATTTGCTCAATTTCCTTCGAGGCCTTGGCGGCTCGGTCGGCCAACTGTCGCACCTCATCGGCCACAATGGCAAAGCCTCGTCCGGCTTCACCCGCTCGCGCCGCTTCAATACTGGCGTTCAGAGCCAACAGGTTCGTCCGTGAGGCAATTTGGGAAATCAAGGCCACAATCTTAGAAATTTCTTGTGAAGATTCGGCGAGACGCTTCACTTTGCGGGTCGTTTCAGCCACCGTTTCCCGAATCTCGAGAATACCGGATACTGTGCGTTCCACGGCTTCCCCACCCTTCAAAGCGGTGGCAGATGCAGAACGGGCCACTTCCTCGGCCTCGCGAGCGCTCTCGGCCACCCGCTGAATCGAATCGGTCATCACCTGTACGGAATTCAGCGTCACAGCCAACTCTTCTGCTTGACGCAAAGCATCCGATGAGAGCGATCGCGCAAAAATTTCGTTCTCCGCAGAGCCCTTGGCAACTTGGCGAGCCGCAGTTTTCACCTGCTCCACAATTTCCCGCAGGTTTTGAATCGTCAGGTTAAACGAGTCAGCAACCGCACCCAGCACGTCGGCCGTCACCTCTGCTTGCACCGTCAAGTCGCCTCGGGCGGCCCCTTCCACATCGTCTAGCAAACGAATCACCTGACGCTGCAAATCTTCTTTGGCCTGCTCTTGCTCTTCGGCTTTCCGCTGGGCCTCGCTCGTCGTAGTCAAAATCACTCGCGCCATCCGGTTAAAGCCCGCCGACAGTTGGCCAAACTCATCTTCCGAATATACGGTCGCTTGGGCATTCAGATTTCCCTGAGATACCGCATCAAACTGCGCTTGCAAATCACTAACGGAGCGTCGGAGCTGTTTATTCGTGACCCAGCCCAGTGCCGCCGCCGCTCCTGCTCCGATAATGCCTGCTGCGGCTGCTTGTGCTAAATCCGTGGTACGGGCATAGGGGATTACCGTTGGCTTGTCTTCGTTCGTCACAAAAAAGTTTGATGCGACAAAGCCCACAGTTGCAACCGCCAGCATGGAGACAACACCCGTTACACCAGCGACAATCCAACGCTTGGTTGACAGAGGTGCATTTTCAATCGGAGCTAGCCAGCCCTGGTCTACCGAAACTTCTAGGTCATCCCCGTGACTTTCGGTGAACATTGGCAACGAATCCGATGTTCCAGAAATACTGAAAATTTCGTCTTCGCGAATAACGGACTGATCGGCACTTTCGCTAAAGTCAAAATTGATGTCGCTTGAAGAGACGCCTTTACTGTTAATGGCAAAGCTGTCTCCAGCGACCGATGGACTGGTAAACCCAGCCGAATTATCGGAGAGATCAAAATCAGGCAAACTGCCTAAATCGTCGAACTCTTCAAAGTCATCCAAAAAGCCAGAACTACTTGTTTCCGAACTAGTTGAACTGATGCGGGGGTCTTCACTCGTAGAAAAGTCTTCTAAGCTGTCAAGCTCCTCAAAGTTATAGCTGTGATTTCCATTGGGTGAGACCAATGTGTAATCATCGTCTTCAAGGTCGCCGCTTTGCTGCCCGTAGGTGCTGGGGGCAAACTCAGAAGAGCCAGAGCTAGGGTAGCCAAACGTCTGTTCAGGATTGGAATTCGCTTCAAACTCATCCGCTCCCATAAACAGGGTTTCGTCCTCTCCCGATTCTTGGTTGGCCGAATAGCCACCCATGTTGGTAGGCGAAGTGTAGCCTAAATCGCTTTCAGGGGTTGAAAAGTCATAGGCCGATGCATCAGGAGAGGAAGAGAGATAGGAGTCGTCTAGCCCTAACTCATCGCCTTCACCAAAGTCGGACGAGTTGCTGAAATCAAAATTATCGAACTCGGGACTGTTGTTATAGTCGGTGTCGCTCAGGTCATTAATACCGCTTGGAAATGGCTCGTAGTTGTCTGGTGTTGCGGAGTCAAACGGTGAGCTTTGGGCAAAGGGATCGCTGCCATAGGCATCCGAGTCATCAAGCGGTGTGTAGTCTGAGTCGGTGGCTGCGAAGGGATTGTCGAAGGATGCTGCTGGCTGAGCATCTGCGAAGGCATTGTCGGCACTGCCTAGCCCAAGATCGTCAAACTCATCAAAATTAATTTCATCTCCGAAATCGCTTTGAACTTCTTCGTACTGTCCGTATTGCGAGTCGGTGGTGCTCAGAAATTCGGCATCGATATCGGCATATCCCGCTTGGGGGGCTTCATCGTTAAAGTCAGGCTCGGCGCTGGTTAGGCCGCTTTCCTCTTCGAACTGAGCTGCGGTTGAGAGTCCATTGTTGGCGTATTCTAGAAATTCAGGATCGGACGTGAGGGTGAGTACTTCCTGATATTGCTCTTTGGCAAGGCTATATTGCTGCAGGCCATAACAGTAGATATGACCACGCAGCAGGCGGATACTTGGATCGCTGGGGTGGCTTTCAACCAAACGATCGATGATTTCGGCTGCAGTTTCGTAGTTTCCCTGCATATAGGCTTTTTCAGCCTGCTGATATTCTTGTGCGTAGTCAGTGCCTGATCCCATTTGCCTTGCTCCTACCCATGCATTTGTCCGAATCTGCTGAATGCTGAATATCTCTGCCTATGCGGCCCATCGTGCCGAACGAAGAATCGCGACCTGATCAAGCAACCGAAGTCGGCGATCGCCCTCGTTATGAAATACCCACTCTCCTCGGAGAAATGGAGCCATTCCGTCTGGGACGTTGGTTGGCATGAGAATCTCTTCAATATCGAGCCAAACCATGCCATAAATGCGGTCAACTGCTAAGGCTAACATAGTGTCTTGATCTTCGACCGCAACAACAGAAATCTCGGGGCGATCGGTGCTAAGCAGAGTCGCATCTCCCAAGAATTGTCCTAAATCCGCCACCCAAACAACTCTACCCCGCACATTGAGAGTACCCAATAGCAGTGGAGAAACGTTCGGGATCGGGGTAATTCGATCTGGAGGAACGGAGATAACCTCTTTGATGCCCGTGGCCGGTAAGGCAAATTCGTCACCGGATGTGGTGAAAAACCGAAGATGCAACTCCCCCTCAGGACTTTCAAGCGCCTGTAACTCAGGTGCTTGATCGGGGCCTCTAGCGGTCAAAAAATCCGGATTGCCAATCATGAGGGGGTGTCCTATCTGCGTAACAGTTGCTTTACGGTGCCAACCAGTTCAGTAGGTTGGAAGGGCTTTGCGATGTAAGCGTCTGCCCCTTGTTTCATGCCCCAATATCGGTCAAACTCTTCTCCTTTGGAGGAGCACATCACAACGGGAATGTTTTGGGTAACAGGGTTGGATTTGATTTGGCGGCAGACTTCATACCCATTCATGCGGGGCATCACAATGTCGAGAACGACAAGGTCAGGGATTTTGTCTTGAATTTGCTCAAGGGCTTCCACTCCGTCACTGGCGACAGCTACGTCGAGTCCGCTGCCCTTGAGCAGATCGGTGATCATTTCTCGTTGAGTGACGCTGTCTTCTACGACCAGGACTCTACTCATAGCTGTTTACTCTGTAACCAATTAGTTCTAAGGGGTGGAATGGGATTGATGATGGGGTGGACATGGCTGATGACAGGGTTTAAGACTCAACCAAGACATATCGACAGGTTCGCTGCCTAAGTCAATGGGGCAATCGATGGAGATGACTCGGCAATATCAATTTCTAACTCATTTTCCAAGTCTTCGGCTAACAATTTGTCGGGCCTGGGAGAATTCACATCACCCGGCCCGACGTAGGTTTCGATGAGGGTTAACAGTTCTCCTTCACCGAACGGCTTGGTGAGGTAGTCGGTGGCACCTACGATCTTGGCTTTGATGCGATCGATAAAGCCATCTCGTCCGGTCAGCATGATGATGGGAGTTTGGCGGAAGCGATTGGACTTGCGGAGCATGGCACAAATTTCGTAACCATCCAGCTCGGGCATGGAAATATCACAAAGGATGAGATCTGGCTTGAGCTGAAAAACCAGGCTCAATGCCTTAAGCGGATTGCCAATGGAGCTGGCTTCGTAACCATGTTCGTTGAGAATGTGTTCGACGGTTTGACGGATGGCGATGCCGTCATCAATACATACAATGCGGGGGGGCAGGGCTGTATGACCGGGATCGGGCAGCGAAGCGATGGCTGGCGTTTGACTAATTGGTGGATGTAGATGGACAAGACCCTGCTGGATACATGGATAGATCGCTCGCGCTACGGTTAGAATGTCGCGGTTGAGATAGCGAGCAATTTGCCGAATTGAAGTTTTGCTATCAACCCATTTGGCTAGGTTGTTGAAGGTGGTAATGCTCAGGGTGTCTTTGAGCTGGGCAACGTCGGCGATCGCTGGACATTGGTCAGGAGACTGAATCAGGGGATGAAGCTGCTTCCATCCTTGCACCTGTTTGATGATGTCTCGCGCTAGGGGTTCGATTTCCAGTTCCACAAGTTGGGGTGCCAACGGCTGACCCATTTCAAAAATGAAGGAGCCGTGATGCAGCGTCAGCAAATCAAATAAGGTCTCCTGCACCATGCTGCGAATAATGGTGCGCCCTTGGGCTGGGGTCAGGGTGTGGTTTTCGAGCAGAGCCCAAAGGTGTCCATACTCGGGCGTATTGATGGTGGCGATCGCCGTTGAAAAGGTTAGACTGCTGAGCCGTTTGCCAACTTTGTAGCGTCGTAAGTGGTCTTGCAGGCGCGAAAGATCGGAACCCGTGTCGCCTGCGTACACAATGCGACCATTTACAAAAAACACAAACCATGACCGCTCAAGCGGGGCTTTGGTCGCACGGTTCCACAGGGCCGAACGACGATGAGCCCCTGTTTCTCCCAGGCTGCTAGGAGTGCTGTACGCCTCCACATACAGCTCCCCTGTGCGTTGACCCAGTTCGATCAACTGCAGGATGCTGCGAATATCAATTTCGTTCAAGTTGCCCTGCATGTAGCCAAAGGTTCCATGAAAACCACTCGGACCTCTTGAGCTTTAAGATTCCCCACTCGGCTCAAGGAATAGACATCGAAGAACAGAATGATTGAACTGCCGGCGAAACACCGAGGCCCTAAAACTGATGCACATTGGCAAAAGTGGCGAAAAGCGTTGCTCTAAGCTCTTGTTAAGCCGTTGGCTAAACTGAATCAGGGTCAGGGAGAAACTTAACTTAGTCTAGTGTTGTCATCAATATAGCGTCCGTTGGTCGTCCTAGGTACGGATCCCATAAGTTTGTCTGGTGAGATGAAGGTTGGCTGATTGCAGATTGACTGAACGGTTAACCCAACGGTTAACTGAACATTGATGAAACTTAGCAGAGTTTGATCTCAGGTTTTGACGGCTACCGTCATGGGCTGTCTGCAGGCTGTTGAGACTCGAATGAAAAGTGCAGGGATAGCTGTTGACTGTTGACAAAATACGGGCATGCTAGGTCATGAGGACGGTGGGTTTGGAGTTTTGGCTGAGGCGGTAAGTGGGTAGGGCGAATATTTGGCTGGTTCTACATGGCGATCGCTATCTGCTTGGCTCTGTTAAGGGAGCCGTAGATCAAGATCGAGCTGAGTCGGTGCAGTGAGTGAACGTGAGGAACGGTTGATTGAAGGCGATCGCCCAGTCACTCTCACATTGAGCTGTGCTTGATCAAAACTAGAGGCATCCTGGCGAATTCAGCAGTAGAGGACTGCCTAAATGGAATGATGATGTTAAATTTGATGAGATAAGAGCGATGGAGCCTTTCAGCTCAAGTAGCCAACCTAAATTCTCAAGCTACACTGGATTGCAACTGCATCTCCTTTTACAAAGACAGTTCAATTCTCTACATAATTTAAATTTCAGTTTCACCGACCAAGACCAGTTCAAATTAATCGACAATCTTGACCAATAGATTGCCAAATAATTTTCTGGTATAGATTAAGTCTCTGAAAAAAATCGTTTTCAATTGTGTAACTGAATTCGATTGATGAAGGCTCTTGAGGCTCTACAGCGTACCGTTTAGGTATGACGTAACACTTGAGCGATCGTCTCCTTGTTGGTTGCGGTTTCCACCCTGTGGTGATGTGCTGAATTCGGTGTGTTGCACCGATTGAAACGGTAGCGGTTTCATAATTTTAAGGAGATCCACTCAGGACTCTGATAGAAACCGCGAATAGGTCTAGAGTTAGTTGTGATCGAACACTGAGAAGATACGGAAGAGGATTACTGGCGTGCTGTATCTGGCAGAAGTACAGAGAAAGAAAGGGGTTATCGGCAGTGGTAAACCTGAGCTAAGGCTGCTCGCGTGCCAGAGGGGCGAGAACAGCTGGAGCGCAGTACCGGGTGAGGAAGTCATTTCGGCACCCGATGATGTCGCCTACGCCGCTGGTGTATTGGTGATGGCTGAGGTGGGTGGCAACCGCCAGGTACAGCGTATTAATGAGGCGGGTCGCCAGTTGGTCAGCATTCTGCAGGGTTTTACCCGGATGCAGGATAAGTTCAAAACCCAAGAAGAAGAAATCGAGCAGTGGAAGCAGTCGCTCACCTATCAGAGCCAAGAGTTGAATCGGCGGGAACTAGACATGGAAGCCCGCGAAGAACAGCTTCAACAAATGGAAGAGGACTTTGAAAAGCTAGAGCAGCAGCGGCAAGAAGTCGAAACCCATAAAGAAGAAGTTGACAATCTGCGACAAGAATACGATCGAAAGAGCCAAGAGCTAGAAGGGGCGTGGGCACAACTGCGGGGCGAGATGGCCAAGCTCGAAGAAATGCAGGCGGATGCAAGTCGCGCGGTTGGCCTGGATGAGGACAAAGCTCGGCAGATGCAAGAGTTGTTGGATCGCCTTTCGGGGGCGATCGCACCCACTGAGGCCGTGCGTGACCAGCTCAACCACTCGTTTGAAATCTTGGGGCAGCACCAGAGCACGGTTGAAACTCAGCATCGAACCATCGAGGAGCAAAGGGCACAGGCTCAGCAGCACGAAGAATCGCTCAATCAGCAAATTCAGGATATTCAGGCTCGCTGGCAAGAGTGGAAGCAAGCGCAAGCAGCGCTTGAGCAGGCAAAAGCTGAGCTGCAATCACGCCAACAGGCCCTTGACCTAAAGCAGACCTACATTGACAGATTGACTCAGCAAGTTAAACAGCAAGACGAGCTGTACAAACAGTTTTGCCAACTAGTCGAAAGCTCAGACAGCTTTAGCATTGGGGGCAAGGTTGATATTGCCGCCTTGGAAAACATGTCGCTAGAGGACTTGGAAACCACCGTTCGCGACATGGAAAAAGATCTAGAAAAAATGTCGGGCTATGTGGGGAGCCAGGAAGAGGAACTAAAGGCGCAGCAAGAAGCCATTGACGCCCTTCAGCAGCAGATTCAAAACACCTCTGAATATGAGCGATTGCAGCTGGAATCGGAGATGGCAGACGAGCAAGACCGTTATCGGATGCTTGATGAAACGTTGGTGGGCCAGCGCCGTAACCTGCAAGAGCGGCGCGAAGTCTTAAAACAACACCAAGCTGTTTTAGCGCGACGCCAAGGGATTTCGACAGGAGATAGTTTGGAGCCGGCAATTGATCTCTCGCCTGTGATCAATCAGTTGGAAGCCCTGAAGCAAGACTTGCTGCAAACCATTCAAGCGGTGCAGGCCGAGGTGCGCGAACTCCAAAGTTCTGCCGACCAAGCCCGGGCGTCTGTGGAGCAACAGGCTGGAGAGCAAGAGGCTCGCTGGCAAGCGATTCAGCAGCAAGAGCAAGAGCTACAGCGCCAAAAGGCGGCGGCGGGTGAGCTATGGGGTAGAGTCAATGTCTACCAAGACGTGATGCAAATGGTTCACGGTAGTGTCGATGGCCTCAAGGAAAAGCTGGAAGCAATTTCTGGCGTTATGTCGGAATTTCAAGAAGCCAGTGACTATCAGCTACAGGCGATCGCTGAAATGCGCCAAATGATTGCTGTTCTTACCCAAAGCCAAACTCCTGAGTACGTTGCTTCTTAATCGTTGCTTCTTCGCACTCACTGTACTCGATTACAACTTGATTACAGAGTAGTTAATACAATCCAGTCACCCTCTACTCGTGCGATCGCGCCTTTGGGTAGAGGGTCTGTTTGGGAGCGGTTTGGGGCGGTAATCAAGGCGTGCAGTTTGCCGACCTGCTCAAAATTGGGATGGTTGGGCAAATGCATTTGTAAGAATTGCCGCAGCGCTCGCCGCTGGAGGGCGGTTGCTGCCGAGTGCAAGATGCGACGATTCACCGCAGGTTTGCCACTCGGCGCGATCGCTTGAGCCAACAGGCGCGAGGCCTCCGCTTCTAGGTATGCCACATCGGCTTGGAGTAGCTCAGCGGTTTGGCTTAGATGGTGCTCAACCTTTGGGTTGAAGTGCGTTTGTAGATAGGGGAGTAGATCGAGACGAATGCGATTGCGAGCGTAGCTTCGATCCGAATTTGTTGTATCTTCCCAAATGGAAATACCGTGCTCCTGGCAAAATTTCCCCGTTTCCTGGCGCGTTGTGTTCAATAAGGGCCGAATGAGCTGAATCCTCTCGGTGAGCGATCGCCGCCAGGTTAGCGCTTGCAATCCATCTGCACCGCTCCCACGCATGAGGTTGTGCAACAAGGTTTCGGCGCGATCGCTCGCTGTATGACCTGTCACAAGGTACGAGTATCCCTGAACTTGCGCCATTTCGATTAAGGCTTGATAGCGCCAATCCCGAGCCGCTGCTTCTGTGGTCGGCAGCATCGATGGCGCGATCGCCACCTCATAGGGCAGATTCCAGCTTTGGGCAAACGTTTCAACATGGGCTGCATTGGCATGGGCATCATTCCGCCAGCCATGGTTACAGTGCGCTACGCCCAGCGTCCACTCCCACTTTGGCTGCAAATCTCGCAGCAGCTTGAGCAAACAAAGAGAATCTTGCCCACCAGACACAGCAACCAAAATCCCTTGCCCAGGTGGTAGCAACTGCCGCTTGAGCAACGTTTGGTGTAGCCGAGCATGCAATGGAGTCCACGAAGACGCATTGGGCATATGCAGAGTCAAAGGGGCGCAGAAATTTCGACAGAGCAATTGCTTGCTGATTTGTAGGCTTCTTCAGGAGAATGGCAATCGCAGCCATTCAGGAATCTGTGAGATGAGTGTTGGCCCTCAATAGGGTGCTGTTTGTCATGGGCAGTTTGGTGAAGCCCTTGGGCAAATTTTGCCGTGAGCTGCCCTTGCTGAAAGGAATGCAATTGCTACCCTAAGGTGTGAGCAACCATGCGAGAGCGATCGAAGTAGGACTGACATTAAATCAGTCTTCAATAGAGCAAGCCCATACCCGATTGCTCATAGCTACCACTTGCAGCTACCGTTCTAACTCCCATTGCCGATATTTGACTATGTTCTCTAGTACTCATCGTTGAACTCATCGTAGACAGGTTCAACCGTTGTATACACTTCATCGCGGTAGGCAGGGCGCTCGGAGCGATTGGCATGACGTGGTGTTTCTTCTTTTAATAGCTTTTGTGGCTCAGGATAAAACTCGAGGCGAATACGCACACGTCCCCGCTGCCAGCCCTGATTGGCTAGGCGCAATGCCTCACAGCGTAGGCCAGTACTAAACCAGCCCTCGCACTCATCGGACCACTCTGCCTCTTGTTCGCTAATGACCTGAGCCAGCGCATCCAAAAATTCGCTGACTTTGAAGGTGGCATTGGGCATCAAGATCCGTCCCGATCTGATGTGCAAAACCTCATCATCACTCAACAGGCTGTAATCGCGATCCATTCGTTTTGTCCCTCTATGACTGCGCCAACATCATTCTTGCGCGAACCTATATTCTTGCGCCAATCTATCCTAGCGCTTGCTGCTTCACAGACAACCAATCCCAACGACAGACAGGAGGCAATGAGATGTAGTGCTAGGTCGTGTACTGAGAAGAATAGAAGAATACGTTAAAAGAACCAGCCGTAGCTGTGGAGCCCTTTGCCCAACAGATTGACCCCAAGGTAGCAAACCCAAACCACCAAAAACCCCGAAGCTGCCAAAAAGGCAGGACGACGACCCTGCCAGCCACGAGTAATTCGGGCATGTAAGTAGGCTGCAAATACCAGCCATGTAATGAGCGCCCAGGTTTCTTTGGGATCCCAGCTCCAGTATGATCCCCAAGCTTCGTTGGCCCACACCGCCCCAGCAATAATGCCAATGGTGAGCAGCGGAAAGCCAAGGCCGATGATGCGGTAGCTGATGTTGTCGAGTGTGTCGGCTATGGTAAGGCGTTGTGGCGACAGGGTTTGAGTTGCGCCTGTCGCGGTGGCGGGTGCCAAAACTGCGGTGCCGCCGCTGGGGTTAGGTTGCGGTGCAGACTCAATCACTTCGCCATGGCGGCGTAGTCGGTAACGGGCATCTCGGTAGGCTCCGGTGCCGACTGAGCTACCGCGCAGCTCGATCGCTTGACCTCGGGTAACGATCAAGAATGCGATCGCCAACAACGCTCCCACCATGAGGCAGGCATAGCTGAGTAGCATCACGCTCACATGCATCATGAGCCAGTTGGACTTGAGTGCAGGTACCAGGGGTTCGGAGTGTTGCATTTGGTCGGGAAGAGATAACGCAGCAAACGCTGCGATCGCCATGGCAACTGGTGCAGTGAACGCTCCCACCAAACGACTGCGGCTCATTTGCTCAGCAAGGAAGTGAACGGCGGTGATGCCCCAGGCAATAAAGAACAATGATTCGTATAAATTGCTGAGGGGAAAGTATCCAGCTTCGATCCACCGAGCCCCAAGCAATGCTGCCATGCACAGGTTGGCGATCGCCATGCCAGTAGAACCTAGCGTTGCTAAATAGGGTGCAGTTGGAAATGCAACCCCTGTCCAGTACACCAGCATTGTGGCAAACAAGACGGCAAATGATGCATTATCTAACCAACCTTGTAGGGTTACTAAATCCATACTGCTATGCTCCTGGCCATTGTTGCAGTCAACGCATGATCACTATCACTCTCTATCCTATCGAGTCTTGGAGCATTGAAGGGAGGCTAATGGCATGAGAACCTGGGTCGGGTCAAGGAAGTTTGGCTAGCTACGCACGTTGATGTTGATGGCTATCGTGTGAACGAGCCTCCCAGTGACACGATCAGGACTGACGCAAGCCCACTAAATCTGGTGTATTGGTGTTGTGGGTAGGGTGCGAAACCCTACCCACAACACCAATGCGTAAGTCCAGACGATTTAGAAACGGTGGCGATCGCTCATGACCGAGTTGTGGGATCGCTGTTTTGTAGCCGGGTCAGCACCAAATCGATGAAACCGAACAAAAAGGCCAGGAATTGCATCCTGGCCTTGGAGTCATCTAACTGTCTAGAGATTGAGTCTCTGAAAGAGAACCGTTAGAACCGTTCAGTTTCGCGAGGTAACGCATTCTCTCCAAACCCAGGCTGATTCAAGAACAAATTCTTAGCAGCGTCGTTTTGGTATACGCAGTCAATCTTGGGCTTTTCGTTGGGACGATCGAGGTTACCCGTAAAGCCAAAGGTGTTCAGCCGTTGACGGCACTGGCGTACATCGTCAGAACTGACCAAATTTTGGCGCTCCAAAATGGACCAGTTGGTGCTGCGGAGAACACAACCGGGTTGCATTGCTGGCTGCGATACATACACGTTAAACGGGTTAAGCGTAACGAAGGCGCGCAAGTCCATCGTGATGGAACTTGCCCCATACTGGGCACACATTTCTGCGTTGGGTGCACTGCGGTCGATAACTTCGCGGGAGGCAATATTTTCAGGGCCAAAGTTTGCAGTTGAGCTAAAGGCAATCCCCAACCCAATTCCTAAAATGAATACCGCCGCCATAATGGCAGCCGTGGTGTAGTTGAACGCAGCAGCGACTGGATTTCGGTTCTGCGGCTCTACCGGAGGTCTTTGCGACACGTTTCTGGGCGGCATGGGTCTTCGTCTCATAGTGAGAGGAATGAGGGGTAGGTTGACAAATTGCCGGGTGCAATGCACCACAGACTTTAACGTTCAGTATAGCTTTTGATTACGAAAACCGTCTCTATCAACTCTCAGAACATCGTCATCCATGAAATGGCCTGAATGGCTTTTACATCTGTTCGTGAGCTGAACCCATAAGACTCAACTCAGCCGCATCCATTTAGCAATTAACAGAACTTACGCAAGTCTGCCAGCTCTAGTGTGTGTGTTGTGGGGGGGGGGGGGGGGGGGGCCCCACCCCCC
>NZ_JBNXVR010000094.1:0-805 GCF_050565595.1 Leptolyngbya sp. AN02str
GATCAATGTCTGCTTCCAACTCCCCGTGGCGTATCGCCGGTAACCGCGTCCTTCTTCGCCTCTGTGTGCCTAGGTATCCACCATCAGCCCTTTGTAGCTTGACCACTTCTTCAGTGTTCATTGGTGTTCATCTTCATCTCATAAACTCTCACTTCCCAAAAGCTTCATCTCACGATTCACTTCTGTATAAGTGCAGTCTATGTATGACTACCTGACAGTTACTATGCAGTTTTCAAGGTTCACTTGCTGGACTAACCATCCAGCATTCTTTCCTGTTCACTCATACCAGAGTTCACTTGGATAAGGTGCTGAATTACAATCCATATCGTCACCGGGATATACCCAGTGGAGGTTAGCGGATTCGAACCGCTGACTTCCTGCGTGCAAAGCAGGCGCTCTACCAACTGAGCTAAACCCCCCTATCGCTAAAAACCTCTCCTTCGTCAACTCTTTCGCCTCTCAGCTACTTAAACATCCCGAAGTCGCGATTCCTTCAAGGTGGGCCATCCTGGACTCGAACCAGGGACCTCACCCTTATCAGGGGTGCGCTCTAACCACCTGAGCTAATAGCCCATATCCGAACCAGCTTAGTTTGAGAAACAGTTCCCTAATCTACCTCGATTACAGTCTCAAACTTGAACCTTCATTCAAGTCTTACTCCTATAACCTTGGCCTTGGTCGACCTTAGGATGACCAACTTTGAACCTATTCGCTCTGTGCTTTCAGCTCTAAAGTCGGGTGGTCTCCCTGAAAGGAGGTGATCCAGCCACACCTTCCGGTACGGCTACCTTGTTACGACTTCACC
>NZ_JBNXVR010000076.1:0-11040 GCF_050565595.1 Leptolyngbya sp. AN02str
AAGCGTTGGCAAAAGTCGTCGATGTCACAAAACACTTCTTCTAAACTAGTCATAGGAGGGGCTCTGCTGATGTTTCTCTTAAAGCTCAGCTTATCCAGTCCCTCCCTTTCTTATCCATAACTCAGGTCGAAATACAATTCGGCTAGGCATGGCTCCACCGCTGTTGGTGGTGAAGGTGGTTAGTCCAGGTGATTTGCAGCGCGATCGCGACTATATTGCCAAGCGCATGCAGTATCAAGATGTAGGCATTCCCGAATATTGGATTGTAGACCCACAAGTTGGTGCTGTTGTGGTGCTGAGTTTGGGTGAGGCTGGCTATGTTGAAGCTGGATCATTTGCAGGACAGGAACCCGTGCGATCGCCCCAATTTGGCACGTTGGATTTAACGGCTGACCAAGTCTTTGCCGCTGCAGAAACTGCAGAATAAGCTTTCATTCGGCCTGAAACTGCCAAGAGCCACGGTACGAAGCCGTGGCTCTTGGCAGTCGGATGAACCTTCACCTTCAATTTGGGTCAACGATGCGTGCCAGCGAGCTATAGCGGACGATAGACGCGGTAGTTGATGTTGGGGAAGATGTTGTCGATCGCCTCAACTTTTTGCAACCAGCCGGAATCTATTTTGCCTTGCAAAATGTCGTCGCGCAGCTTGTTGAACCGCATGAGGTGCGATCGCGTTCTTCGCACGGCATAGGGCACCATTGTTCCCGTTCGCATAATGAATGCCCAGTCCGAAGATTGAGCCAACAGCAGTTCCCGCGCGGCCTGGTTGAGCGCCCGCCACTCCAACTCATCGGCAGGCTCACGTGTGGCCAGCTCAATCATCCGCTCTGCTGCCTTGTGCAAGTGGGGATAAATCCACGTATTGGTCACGTTGAGCCAGTATTCATGAAAGCCCTTGTAGCCCCAGCTCGACTGCGATGGCTTACACACCTGCTGGGTGGGATTCTCGCGCAGATAGTCGGCCAGGTGGGTCATGTCATAAGTGCCTTGGTCGTACCACGACTTGCGGCACAGGTAGTCGATAAACCAGGGGCCTTCATACCACCAGTGGCCAAACAGTTCTGCGTCGTAAGGCGACACGATAATGGGTTTGCGGCCCATAATGCCGTGCAAATGCTCGACCTGGCGCTCGCGGTTGTACATAAAGTTGCTGGCATGGTCGGCAGATTTTTCCCGTGCCCAATAGGGGTCGTACAGGGATTTGTCGCTCAGGCCCAGGCCCTTGCCAGTGATCTTGTGGTACTTAATGCCCACATTCTTGCGCTGGCCGTTAGGCATGATGTAAGGCTTGATGTATTCGTACTCCGCATCCCAGCCCAGGTCACGGTAGAACTCGCGATATTCCGGTGCGCCAGGGTAGCCCACCTCCGACGACCACACCTGCTGCGATGACTCGTGATCGCGACCAAAGGCAGCCACCCCCGATTCGGTAAAGATGGGCGCATAGGTGCCAAAGCGAGGACGGGGACGAGCATACAGAATACCGTGCCCATCCGTAATGAAGTAGCGCAAGCCCACATCAGCCACCATGCGCTCTAGCCCTTCGTAGTAGGCACACTCCGGTAGCCAAATGCCTTTGGGCGATCGCCCAAAATTTTCTTCATAGCTTTCAACTGCCACCTTGAGCTGTGCCCACACCGCTTGGGGATACATCTTCATCAACGGCAAGTAACCATGGGTAGCACCGCAGGTAATGATTTCCAGATTATTGGAATCCATAAACTGCTTGAACGCACCGACCAAATCTCGCTGGTAGTGCTCCCAGGTTTGTCGTACCTGGTTGAACTCTTTGGCGTAGTACTCTGCCAAGTAGCGCATGTGGCCATTTTGAGCATGGCGCTCCACTTCCATTTCGGCCAGCTCTTCTAGCTGCGATAGGTGAGCATCAAACCGATCTTGTAGCAGCGGATCTCTTAACATAGACACCAGCGGCGGCGTCATGCTCATGGTGATTTTGAAGTCCACCCCATCCCGCTTTAAGCCTTCAAACGTGTTGAGCAGCGGCACATAGGTTTCGGTAATTGCCTCAAATAGCCATTCTTCTTCGAGCACGTAGTCGCTCTCGGGGTGGCGGACAAAGGGGAGATGGGCATGCAGAACGAGGGCAAGGTATCCAATACTCATGGGTCCGGACGGTGCTCTTTAAGGGTTTTCAGCGTAAAAACAACGAATAAGTTGAACCGTTTGATATCCGCAAGGTGGCTGCGATTACGAAAAGTTGTTAGAAATTTGAACCATTCTTTGTATCTGCAAGTATCGTAAAGCAAAAGTTCAACGTGCGATGGATAAACTGGATGCGTTATGACCCAGCCGAATTTGATCGAACTTGCCAAACATGGTGATCCTCAGGCGATCGCTACCTTGATGAATCGCACACTACAGCCCAGGGGCATGAGTGCCACAGTTGATCGCTGGGGCGATCGCCTCCGGGTCAAGTTAGAAGGCCAGTATGTGCCCAATCGGCAGGTGTTGGTGGCGTTTGTCAAAAATGGGGTAGACAACCTGGGCATTGAAGCCGTGCAGGTCGTCGAAGTGCTGGGTCAAGAGTTTGGGGCATCAAGTCCAGCTTGGACTGAAGAACTCATGTTGGGTGCCAGTGGAACGATTGAGGCGATCGCCCCGCTCAATTTGGGCGAATATTCCAACACCCCGTCTGCTGCGGCACCCCTCGTCGAAGAAACGACGAGCGATCGCGACTTCGACGACCTCTTTGATGAAGACAGCGAGAGCTCAGTCCCAACCGATAACGACAGCGACTTCCTCAACTTGCAAGAAGATGGCCTGGAGCTATCGGATGAGGACGTGGCGGGCATTAACAGCGCCGCCGATGCCGATCTGCTGTTTGCTGAAGACGTATCGGCCTCCGGCCTGGAAACAGAGCTCGATCTATCCAGCCTGGAAACCCCTGAGATTGATCCCTCAGAATTTGACTTTGGGGAAACGTCATCCTCCATCGATGAAACCGACCTGGCCTCCAGCTTCGACAACATCACCCCAACCGAACCCACATCATCCATTGACCTCACGGTAGATGAATGGGAAGACGCCAACGACGACTTTCTATCAGACTTGCCGGATATGGATGCGGCGGCTCCCCCAGCCAATGATGTTGTAACGAGTGGCTTTGGCTCGGCAGTTGGCTTTGATGAAGAAGATGACTTTGCGGCTGACCTGTTTTCAGACGAACCTTCGGCGTCCACGATGGAGCCGTCTATGGAATCGCCGGATCTGTTATTCGACGAAGAGAGCCCTGAAGATGAGTTCGGAGCTGAGTTTGGAACCGAGCTTGGGGCCGAATTTGCAGGCGGTTCACCTGTGCCCAGCGAACCTGCAAATTCACTTGATGAGTGGAACGATGAGAATGACGACTTTTTGTCGAGCTTGCCGTCCGAATCCGAGGATGTAGCCGCTACGTCTGACCTCTCAGACGATGCTCTACTCGACGATCTATCGGACTTGGCTGAACTCAACTTTGAAGAGGTAGAGGCCAGCCCCGAGCCGACTCAGCCCATGGGCGGCATCGGTGCCACCGATGGCTTGTTTGTAGAAGATGACTTGTTTGCAGAGGCTGGTCCTGCAGAAATGGCGTCCCCAGGGATGGAGTCTTCAGGGATAGAGTTTACGGATGACCTCTTCTCCGAATCGCCAGAACCATCAACGGCTTCGGAGACTGCCTCTGGGATGGATACTGGTTGGGATGATGAGGATGACTTTTTGGCTGATCTGCCAGGAGATGACAGCCTAGAACCCGAGTCTTCGTTTGAAACAACTGCAGACCTAAGCGAAGACAACTTTTTACTGGATCTTACAGAGTCAGAGTCGCCAGCCCCCCTGACCACAGAGTCCTTGACTGACGAAACGCTGTTCGATGAAACGTCGAACGAAGGCACTGCCGAAGAAATTCTCCTGCTGGAAGAAGAGGATTTTCTCGCCTCAACGTCTGAGTCTTCTACGGAGCCCATCTTGGAGCTTGAGGCTCCTGAATTTATCAGTGGATTTGGCGAAACATCGACTTCGGAATCGATGAATGAAAGCGATTTCGACTTTATGACGGAGCCGACGGAGGCGATGGAGTTTGACCTAGAGGCCGAATCTCCCGAGTCTGTGCTGGATATTTCGGAGCCATTTGATGCAACGACCTCGAATGAGTTTTCTGGGGAGACGGATCTTTCGAATGAGCTGTTGCTGGAGTTTGATGAACCGCCACTAACCCAGTTTGGAGAGGATTTTGATGAGGACTTGACCCCAGATTTGGATGCAGATTTGGGGGTAGACAGCGTCGAGGCTCCTTTGGAACCCATGGAGCTGACGGGTGATTTCGCAGATTTGGACATTGCGGCGACCGACGCGGATACAGCGCTGACGGATGAGTCCCTGTTTGATACCTCGCCAACTGATGACCTCGATTTGGGCCTGGATGCGTTTGAACCGGATGCGGATTTGGACGATGAGGCATTGGGCGACCTGTCGGTCGATACCTTCTCCGAAACGGAGACAGAAGGGTTGTTTGATGAGGTGGCCTTTGGCGAAGAGGCCGATACGGTAACGGCCGATATTTCGCCTGGGGATTATTCCTTTGAGCCGATCGAATTTGATCCTATCGAGGTGCCGGAGCCTTCGGTTGATCAGTTCGATCGGTTTGATGAGTCGGCGGCTGGCGAAGACGCCGCCATGACCGAGCCCTTGGTTGATGATTTTGACTTTTTGGCCGAGGACGAGATCCCGGAACCGGGAGCTGAGCCGTTGCTGGCCGAGACGATGGATGATGAGCTGTTGCAAGATGAGTTTGGCTTGGGTGAGCCATCGGTCTCTCCCTTGGTTGTGGATGAGGCCGCAATGCCTGGGCTGTTTTCTGATGAGCTTGCTGTGGAGGAAGAGGCCGGATCGGCGGGTTGGCTGGATACCGCTGACGATCGCCCCAATGCATCTGTTGAGGATGAGGCGGACGAGTGGATTATTGAGGAAGGCGCGATCGCCCCTGCAACTGGGTGGATGGATGAGGAACCCGAGTTGCCTTCGCCCCCTTCGGATGTGATGGAGTCGGCTGATTTCTTACCGGAGCGGCCTGTTTATGAGGAGCGATCGCCCGAACCGCTTGATTTTCTGGAGCCGGAGCTACCCTTGATGCCTCTGGGATCGGAGGTGAACGAGGAGCGGGCACCGGAGCCGATCGAGTTCTTGGAACAGGGGATGCCGCTTGTTCCTACTGACATGAGCAGTGACAGCGACAACGCGCCCGACTTCGACTTTTCGATGGATGAGGAAGAGTACAGCCCGCCTGCTGATGTAGAAGCAACCTACGACTTTATGGAGGATGAGATTCCGCCTGAGCTGTTGCGCGATGAGGATACGACGCAAGCCCTGACTGATGAGATTCCGCCTGAGCTGTTGGAAGACGAGGATTTCTCTGACTATTCCCAGGAGCAAAACGGAGCCCAGTCGGTTGAAGATTTGTTGATGGTAGAAGCGTCGGAGTTACAACCGCCAATTACTTCTGAGGAGGCGATCGCCGGTTTGGTGGATGAGCCCCAAGCTGGCACCAATCAGTTTTTGACCGTAGATGAAGCAGTGAGTGCAGGATTAATTGAGAGCGATCGCAATAGGGTTCCTGCATCTAGCCCCAGCCTAGAAGCAGACGATAGTGAGTTCCTTGTAGACTCTCGGTTTGCATCAGGTGAAGCGGCCCTTTTGGATGAGGAGGATGATGAGATGGAATCGGGTGCGGGACGCGGGATTGGCTACGCGCTGATTTTGGTGCTGGTGGCCTGGGTGTTTGGCATCATTGGCTTCTCCCTATGGCGCGATCTCACCCAAACCGAACCCACAGCACCGCCCCCTATCGAACAACCCCAATCTCGTTGGAGAGAGCCAGCGCAGCCTAAGGGTTAAGCAATAAATACCACAGCTCAGATCTTCAAAGGCTGTTTGAGGCAAGAATCGGTGGGTTAGCTCTGCTGCCCACCGATTCTTGCTTTTGGCCTTGGGGCTTGCGGCCCATGGCGCTTTTCTAATCCTGGACTTACGCATTGGTGTTGTGGGTAGGGTGCGAAGCACCCTACCCACAACACCAACACACCAGATTTAGTGAGCTTGCGTAAGTCCTGTAATCTTCTGCGTGAAACTTTGCAATCTCGCGCAAAATGGGAATGTAACTCTCAACGGAGAGAACCCATGCTTGCCCACCTTCTTGCCCTTTTGGTTGGTCTTGGCAGCTTTGTGCTGTACATGGCCGCATTCTTTTTCCCCGAAGTGCATCGCAAAAACGACTTCATTTGGAGTGGTTTTGCCATGTTCTACGCGTTGGTGCTGTGGGTGTATGCGGGGCGCATTACCGGTGGGGTTCTGCTGGGGCAGGTGGTGAGTGTATCGCTGTTGGGCTGGCTAGGCTGGCAAACCCTCAAGCTGCGCCGCGATCTCACGCCCTACGATCAGCAAACATGGGTTCCGGGTTCCAAGTCGGTGGGCGAAGTCGTATTCGAAAATGCAGAACGGGTTTGGGGGCAGGTTCAGCAACAGATCGAGCGCTTGCCGCTGCCAGAGCCCATTCGCACAGCTCCGAAAAAAATATCTGGCCTGTTTGCAGGGAGTTCCACCCCATCACCAGGCAAGCTGGCGGCGAGCCCAAAGGCAAAAAACACTCGCACGCCCGTGACAGTCAAGCCCAAGTCTGCTCGCCAAAAGATCAAGCCTTCCACAGTTGCATCAACCGAGGCGACACCAACCGAGGCGAACCCGCCTTCGGCAGAACCTGGCCGGACAGCACCAACGGTTTCTTCGGCTCAATCAGCGGAAGCAGCAGAAACAGAGGCGATCGCCCCACCCAACTCATCTGCTGAGCCCGAGAATGTGGCAGCATCACCAGAATCAGAAATTCCTGTCCCTGTGGATGCAGACAATACCCCAGACGGCTTTGACGATAGTGATGAGCCAATTCAAGGACTAACGCAAGATGAAGCTGCTCGCCTGCAGCAGGCCACAGTCAAGTCCCCCAACCGCTTTGCCTCCCTTCTAGGCAACCGTAAACCAGACTCCGCCCCTCGCCCCAATTCTGACTTGCCCTCTCAAGAGTCTGCTGCGGAGCCGCCAACCTCCCCCGAGAATGCCGAGGCCCATATTTTTGAGCTAGGCAATGGAGAGACGGTTTACGAAATTGATGATATTACGGGGCAGCCTGTTGATCTCGTTCCCGATGATTTGCCGATTGCAAACCCTGAGATGACAACATCTGCTGATGCTGACTCTAGCTCAGATAGATCAGTAGAGGCGATCGCGCCTTCTGCCTCCATTCCCGTAAACCCTGCCACTCAAGCCACAAATGAGCAGGACGACGACTGGGATCTCGATTGGGATGCGCCGCCCACCCACCCCACCCATCCTGGGGAATTAGCCAACGCTCCCCAAGATTCCGAAACCCCAGCCAACGCTCCTCAAGATGCCTCATCTCAAATTGAAGAGATGGATGTGTCCCAAAACGATGCGACCCGAGTAGAG
Organism: Leptolyngbya sp. AN02str; assembly: GCF_050565595.1. Lineage (NCBI taxonomy): Bacteria > Bacillati > Cyanobacteriota > Cyanophyceae > Leptolyngbyales > Leptolyngbyaceae > Leptolyngbya > Leptolyngbya sp. AN02str. Next base: position 7,492 of record NZ_JBNXVR010000076.1, read on the forward strand.
ACTCCAGAGGCACTCAACCCAGAGGCCAATGCCCCAATCACCTTGGGGGATGAGCTAGAAGCCATCCTTGGCAATGCGGAGCCATCGGAACCCCCTGCCCCCAACAGTCACTCCTAGTCGATAGAATTGAGTTTCTAATCGGAAGCCATACCCTGTACCGCATCCCCTTTCATCGGGAGCGCGAACCCGGTATTCAACCATCGCCGAATGGTTAGCCTTTCGATACAATCCTTAAATGTCCTAATCATCCCCGTTGAGCGATCGTGACAGCACCAGGAAGCTACAAAGACACCGTTAATCTGCCAAAGACCCAATTCGATATGCGGGCCAACGCCTCCAAGCGCGAGCCCGAGATTCAGGCATTTTGGGCAGAGCACCAAATTTACCAAAAGCTTTCTGAAACCAACCCTGGAGACCTGTTCATTCTGCATGATGGCCCGCCCTACGCCAACGGGGCGCTCCACATTGGCCATGCCATGAACAAAACCCTCAAAGACATCATCAACAAGTACCAACTCTTGCAAGGGCGAAAAGTTCGCTATGTGCCCGGTTGGGACTGCCACGGCCTGCCAATTGAGCTAAAAGTTCTTCAGGCAATGAAGCCGGAAGAGCGCCGCAATCTGTCGCCACTGGAACTGCGCAAACGGGCGAAAGCCTGGGCATTAGAGCAACAACAGCAGCAGTGCGCTAGCTTTATGCGCTACGGCGTTTGGGGCGACTGGTCGCATCCCTATCTCACCCTCACACCCGACTACGAAGCCGCGCAAATCGGTGTGTTTGGCGATATGGTGCTCAAGGGCTACATCTACCGAGGACTTAAACCCGTACACTGGAGCCCAAGTTCGCGCACGGCCTTGGCCGAAGCCGAGTTGGAATACCCCGAAGGTCATACTTCGCGCAGTTTGTTTGCCGCATTTTCCATGGTGTCGCTGGCGGATTCGGCAGCGGCGTTTGCACCCTATTTATCAGAATTGGGTGTCGCCATCTGGACAACAACTCCCTGGACCATTCCTGCAAACTTGGCTGTGGCGGTGAACCCCAGCCTCACCTATGCCGTAGTGGAACTGGGAGAAGGTGCGCCCAGCCAGTTCAAATATTTGATTGTGGCGAAAGAGCTAGTGGAGAAGCTGGCCCAAACCTTTGGCACCTCGCTCACGGTGAAGGCAGAGCTACCCGGTAAGTCGTTGGAACTTTCGACCTATCGACATCCTCTCTTCGATCGTGAAAGCCCGATTGTGATTGGCGGCGACTACGTCACCACGGAGTCGGGCACGGGATTGGTGCACACTGCTCCTGGCCACGGGATGGATGACTTTGTGGTGGGTCAGCGTTATGGTCTTCCTGTGCTGAGCCCGGTGGATGATGAGGGTAACTTTACGGCTGAGGCGGGACCATTTGCAGGGCTGAATGTGCTGGGCGATGCCAACGAGGCTGTGATCAAGGCTCTGGTTGAAGCGCAATCTTTGCTGAAAGAAGAGCCCTATGGCCACCGCTATCCCTACGATTGGCGGACAAAAAAGCCGACTATCTTCCGGGCAACTGAGCAATGGTTTGCCTCGGTAGCAGGATTCCGCGAGCAAGCGCTGGCGGCCATTCGGGAGGTGCGGTGGATTCCGGCCCAGGGCGAGAACCGTATCACTGCCATGGTGGAAGACCGCTCGGATTGGTGCATTTCGCGGCAACGGAGCTGGGGTGTCCCCATTCCCGTTTTCTACGACGAGGAAACCAACGAGCCGCTGCTGAATGCAGAGACGATCGCCCATGTTCAGGCGATTTTTGCAGAGCAGGGTTCGGATGCGTGGTGGGAGCTGTCGGTTGAGGAATTGCTGCCTGAGGCCTATCGCAACACTGGCCGCACCTACCGCAAGGGAACCGACACCATGGATGTGTGGTTTGACTCAGGTTCCTCTTGGGCGGCCGTAGCCAAGCAGCGGCAAAATTTGCACTATCCAGTGGAGATGTATTTAGAAGGCTCGGATCAGCATCGTGGCTGGTTCCAGTCCAGTTTGCTCACGAGTGTGGCGGTGAATGGCCACGCGCCGTACAAAACAGTCCTGACTCACGGCTTTGTGCTGGATGAGCAGGGCCGCAAGATGAGTAAGTCGTTGGGGAATGTGGTAGACCCGGCGATCGTGATTGAAGGCGGCAAAAATCAACAGCAGGAACCTGCTTATGGGGCGGATGTTCTGCGGCTGTGGGTGTCGTCGGTGGATTATTCCTCGGATGTGCCGCTGGGCAAGAACATCCTGAAGCAGCTGGCCGATGTCTATCGCAAGATTCGCAATACCGCGCGGTTCCTGTTGGGGAACTTGCACGATTTTGATCCTGCCGTTCATGCGGTGGCTTATGAAGACTTGCCAGAACTGGATCGGTATATGCTGCATCGCATGACCGAGGTGTTTGCCGATGTGACCGAAGCATTTGAGTCGTATCAGTTTTTCCGCTTCTTTCAAACGGTGCAGAATTTCTGCGTGGTGGATCTCTCCAACTTCTATTTGGATGCGGCCAAAGACCGTTTGTATATTAGCGATGCCAATGGAGCGCGGCGGCGCAGTTGTCAGACGGTGCTGGCGATCGCCCTGGAAAATTTGGCTCGTGCGATCGCCCCTGTCCTATCTCACCTGGCTGAAGATATTTGGCAGTTTTTGCCTTACAAAACGCCCTATCAATCGGTGTTTGAGTCGGGCTGGGTGCAGTTAGCAGAGCAATGGGTGCAGCCAGATTTGGCAATCCGTTGGGAGCAAATTCGCCAAATTCGCGATGAAGTCAACAAAGTGTTGGAAAAAGCCCGGAGCGATAAAGCGATCGGGGCATCGCTAGAGGCAAAAGTATTGTTGTACGTTGCAGATACTGATTTGCAGCAACACCTGTCCGTTCTTAATCCTGCGGATAGCTTGAGTGGCAACCATGTGGATGAGTTGCGCTACTTGTTTATTGCTTCGCAGGTTGAGCTGTTGAATTCACCCGGCATACTGTCGGATCTGAAGTATCACTATCTTTCGGATACGCTGGGGATTGGAGTTGTGGATGCCGATGGTGAAAAGTGCGATCGCTGTTGGAACTATTCCAGCCAGGTTGGCCAATCTGCCGACCATCCCACCATTTGCGAGCGCTGTGCTTCTGCCCTGCAAGGACGGTTTTAGCATTGATGAAACGGTAAGTCGGGCAAATCAGAGTACATAGAGATTCGAACAAATAGAGAAAGAGGGAGACTGCGCTCCCTCTTTTGCTATGACTACTTAATTCTCTGTTGTCAACCAATCTTGTGTTTAGTATGCCCCGCTGCGCCGCAATACAATCGCCGGAGTTTTCAAGATTGACCAAAAGTCATACTGAGTAGACCATTTCTCTTGGTAGGCCAGATCGAGGGCCACAATTTGTTCGAAATCTTCCACACTGGAGCGGCCATTGACTTGCCATTCACCCGATATTCCGCAGGTTGCTGGGAATTAATTAAGCAGGTAGTAACGGCAGTAAGGTAGGCCCAAAAGTTGGATGATTTTAGAGCGCTCATCCATCAGATTACTGACCTGCTGAGCTTGCCCGATT
>NZ_JBNXVR010000021.1:0-105778 GCF_050565595.1 Leptolyngbya sp. AN02str
ATCAATAACACCCGCAATCAGTCCCAAGTGGTCCAAGTTCTCGATCTGCAAGGGGGCGATCCTAACTCGTCTCCCTCAGCTTATCCCCACTCCCTTTAATTCCCAGAGCAACCTGCGGAATGTCGGATTCACCAGTCCTTCCGGGCTTAACCCACGGCGGAAGTGATGAAGGCTGTAATGTTCTACGCATCTCGTTTATGTATATTTTTTGACTGATTAATGATTTCAGAATCCCTTCTCTTGAGGTTCATTGCATCAGCTTTCTCGTCGTCGGTTACTGAGGTGACTGGTGACTGGGCTGGTTGTTAAGCCACCTCAGCTCCTTGTAACTGGGATAACGAACCTATCTATTTGCCTACGCCTTTATGAACGTGGATACCAATCAAAAAACCTATGAGTCTCCAGGAATTGTGTGGCATTATGCCCAGTTGCAGCAGTTGCAACCCGCAGAATCTGCAATTTTGAACCTGTTGCGCGATCGTCTGGCTGATATGAAGATGCTCGACATTGGCGTGGGAGGTGGGCGCACAACGCTGCATTTCTCTCCTGTCGTCAAAGACTATACGGGGGTCGATTATTCTGCTGAAATGATTGCTGCTTGTAGACAGCGGTTCTCGGCCTCTGCCGCGCAATTTGCCGTGTGCGATGCCCGAGACATGAGTCAATTTGACGATCAATCCTTTGACTTGATTCTGTTTAGCTTTAATGGGATTGACTATGTCTCTCATGGCGATCGCCTCAAGATCCTTCAAGAGATTCATCGAATTGGAAAGCCAGGGGGATACTTCTGCTTTTCCAGCCACAATCTACAAGGATTCGCGCATAGCTTCCGCCTTCGCAATCAGCTCAGCCTCAACCCCATTCGTACCTATGTAAATTTGATGATGCTGGGATGTATGCGTCTGATGAATCGGCCGCTAACCCAAACCAACATACAGTGCAGCGACTATCTCATTGTGAAAGATGAATCTCACAATTTTCGACTCAATACCTACTACATTTATCCTCAAAGGCAGCTTGCGCAATTGATGCCCTATTTTGGCAATGTCAAAATTTATTCCTGGAGCAGCGGACAAGAATTGGCAACTGAAAAAGAGCTGTGTTCTAATGTAGATGCGTGGCTGTACTATCTCTGCGAAATCCAGTAGCACTGAGATATCCGAGCCATCTTAAATTACTTGTTTTAATTTATACATTGAGATTGGATTTTACTTAGGACTTTCAAAATTTACCGCTTCAACTCGTTTGAGTGTGATGTCAGTATTTAGAGCAATTTGGAGCAAAATTTAGAGTTAGTCGTTCTTCATTGCTGGCGATCGCACCATGGTTTCCCACCCATTTGTCAAGCGACTCATTCATTCTACGAAGGTGTCTGGGGGCGCAGTGGTCAGCAAATTTTTGCGATCGCTGTTTTTGCGTGAGCAAGGCTCTGCTGCCCGACTTCGCCAAGCTTTTGTCCAACCGCAACATTGGGAGGGCTGCTCTGTACAAAAACTGCTGCCAGCAGTCGATTCACCGACAGTTGAGCCTAAATTTTTTGTCAGTAATTTGCGGACTCAAGCGTACCTAGAGCTGCTCAAAAATGGGGAAACAACGACCTCTACAGCGGGAATTGTTGCTTTGAATGAGGTGAATGTTTTATTGCCGACAGGACTACACCTGTGGCAAGGAAAGGTATTTTCGGACTTGCTCATTGGTACAGAATTACTGATTAATCCAAAATATGTACTTCAGTTAGAATCGATTCCCTTTCAAAAGAAACACGAAGCGCCAGAAGCTGTTTTGTTGACCCTGCCGTGGAACCATAACTTCTTTCACTGGATGATCGAAATCCTTCCCCGACTTGTGCTGTATGACATGGCCAAAGAGCTGCATCATCTAAAGTTGATTGTGCCGAAATCATCCTCCAAGTTTGTAAAAGATAGCCTGCGTATTACGGGATACTCGGATCGCGTTTCTTTTTTGGAAGATGGTGTCTATCGATTTGAAAAGTTGCATGGTTTGAGCCGATTAGCGAAAACTAGCTATGTGTCTTCCTATGCAGTGGAATGGTGGAACCAAAAAGTGCCACCTGTTCCTGCTGCTCCGTCGCGACGAATTTATGTATCTCGGGCCGATTCCAAAATTCGATATCTTACCAACGAGCGAGAAGTAGAAACGCTGCTTGCTAAATTTGGGTTTGAGACGGTGGTGATGTCTCAGTATTCTTTGGAAGAACAGATTCGGATGTTTCAGCAATCGGCTGTGGTGATTGGTGCCCACGGTTCTGCCTTTACTCACACTGCATTTATGGCACCTGGAACTCGATTTATTGAATTTTTTGAAGATGGCCACTTTAACCGATGTTTTCATCGCATTGCGAGTTTAAAGGGTTTGCAATACGGCTTTTTGGTTGGCCAAAAACAGGGGTTTGGTTTTGCAATTGATTTGGCTCAGCTACAAGAGTTGTTGAAGCAAGTATTGGATTGAACCATTTGTTGCTAAGCAGGTATAAAAGATGGTGTTGGAGGTTTAGCGCTTCTGCTTGGGCCGATTTCTTTTTAGGAGACATTTATGCTTTTGGCCGTTGAATGATCGGAGGATGTTCTAAAAGTGCCAGTTGCAACTCGAACCGCCCCCTACATCCTCCAAAACTGGGGGACTGTGAATGAGAAACAGGGTCGGAAGCCTCCTGGAATTTGGGGGGGGGATCGCAGAATATTTGATACTTTTCAAACATCTTCTCAATGAAATGGGTTGGGGGCGATCGCCATGATGATTCGAGATGCAAATTCAAGCGATATTGAAACGTTATTTGCAATTCGTACCAGTGTGGTTGAAAATCACCAATCGCGAGAAGAATTGGCTGACCTTGGCATTACTCCAACGGCGATCGCCCAAATGTTACAGAACGATTGTCATGCCTGGATTGCAGAACAAGGGACACATGCGGTTGGGTTTGCGATGGCGAATGCAACAGAGCACATGATTTTTGCAATGTTTGTGCGGCCAGAGTTTGAAGGGTTGGGAGCTGGGCGTCGGCTGATGCAGCATGCCGAGCAATGGCTTCAGGCTCAGGGTGCTCAACAAATTTGGCTGTTGACGGGCAATGATCCCAGCTTGAGAGCCTATGGCTTTTATTTGCATTTGGGCTGGCGATGGGTTGGAGTGGAGCCTGATGGCAGCGCCAAGTTTGTTCGGGATCTGGCGTAGGCATAGCCTTTTCTGAAGGGTGTGCACCGCGCAGCCCGTAGAAAAGCCCTGAACTGAACCTAATGTTCGGCAGAACCAGGGTTTTTTGAGAACCTTTATTCAGCAAGGGTTTTCAAAAAAACGTCACCCATTAGTACAGCTGGTGCTAAAGCTGAGATGCTTAGGGGAAATCCGCGATATACACTAACCAATGGGCCACCTCACAGAAAAGATGTAATATCTCTCACTCTAAAGACGGAGATCTCTGCCCAAAGGGAATTCCCTGAAGCAACAGTTTAATGATGAAATAGAGTCATGGAACTGACACGCCGACAGTTTTTGCAGCGCATGGGTTGGGCGATCGCCACATTAGGCATCTCCCAAGGCAGTTTTTTTGCGCTGGCAGATCGGTACCATGCGGCGTTAGCCGACTCGACATCCCGTAAGCTGGCTCTGCTTGTGGGCATTAATCAGTATCCAGAATCCGTGAGTGACTTTACCGTTGCCAAAAATAGTGCCCTTAAAGGCAGCCTCAACGATGTGGATATGCAGCGTGAGCTGTTGGTGCATCGGTTTGGCTTTCAACCCAGCGATATTGCCTTGCTGACTGGGGAGCAAGCCACCCGCATGGGAATTGAGACTGGATTTCAGCAGCATTTGGTGGAGCAGGCTCGGCTGGGCGATGCGGCTGTGTTTCACTTTAGTGGGTTGGGCAGTCGGGTCAAACTGGTGGAGGGCGGTGCTTATCTAAGGACGCTCGTGCCGATCGATGGGGTCATGCCCAACGATGAGCAGCCCATCCTAAACGATATTCAAGAAGATACGCTACAACTGCTCGTGCGATCGCTCGCCACCTCCAATGTGACCTTGGTGCTCGATGCGGGATGTTCAAATTTGGGATCATCCCTGTTGGGCAATTTTCGGGTGCGATCGCGTCCCAATATTCCCTCAGGCAAGCCCCACCCTGCCGAGCTGGCCATGCAAGATCAGTTAGCCGCACGGTTGCCGCAAGGGCGATCGCGCACGGGTACAGTGCTGCCGGGTGCGTGGCTGTGGGCTGCCGGAGTCGATCGCCCAGCTCTAGAAGCGCAGTGGAGTAGTTTTAGCGCTGGATTGCTAACCTACACCCTAACCCAATACCTCTGGCAAGAAACGGCTGGAAAGTCGCTGCAAGTTATCTTTCCGTCGTTGGTTGAGCGAGTTCAGTATTTAACGACCGGTCGACAGCAGCCGATGCTAGCGATCGCCGCAAAGGGAAAAGAACCGTCGGCTTATACCTCGACTCCAGATGCGATCGCCGCCGATGGAGTCGTGACTGGCGTGGATTCCGATGGCTCGCTTCAGCTATGGATGGGTGGCTTGTCTGCCCTGGCATTGGAGAGTTATTCCCCTCCGGCGGGGCTAACGCTAATTCCACACAATTTGCCCTTACAGGTGCGCTCCAAGGATGGCTTGCGCATACGAGCCAGCTTACCCACCGAAATCGAACTCGATCCAGTCACGCTGATTGGCCAACCTGTTCAGGAGCGAATGCGATTCGTACCCCGAACCGCTGGTTTGACCGTTGCGTTAGACAACCGGTTAGAACGAATTGAACGGGTTGATGCGACTAGCGCCTTTTCGGCAGTCAAAGTGGCAACGGTTTCCGTGGGTGAGCAATCGGCCGACTTTTTGTTTGGCAAGCCGCGGATTCAGGCCCAAACCCTAACGGCCTCGCTGGCAGACGCAACCATTGAACCGCTGCTGCCTCCTCCCGCAGAGAAAATACCGGACAGGGCTGGATTTGGCCTGTTTTATCCCTCCCGCCGGGCGGTACCGGGAACCCTCGTTAAAACAGAAGAAGCCGTCAAAGCGGCCGTGACTCGCTTAACACCGATGCTGCGATCGCTGCAAGCGTTGAAATTGCTCCGGTTGACCTGCAATACATCCACTTCGAAACTGCAAATTCGGGTTGGACTAGAAACGGTAGGGGCCAATGCTAAACTGCTCGCTCAGCAAGAAACGATCCGAACGCTGAGCCAAGATCGCAAAGCTGGCTCTCAAATGACCATGGCGGATCGCATTGTTAGCCTACCCAAAGAGACGGCAACCCATTTTCGGGTACAGAATTTTGGCGATCGCCTTGTTCATGTTCTGCTGGTAAACCTGAGTACCACTGGCTCTACCATTTCGCTACATCCATTGCACTATCAGCCCAATCCTCAAGCGATCGCTCAACTGGCGATCGCCCCTGGTGAAGTATTACTCGCGCCATTGACCGCACAGCCCATCGAACTCGCAGAAACCTTCTTGTTCTTCAACCATGCGCCGTTTGCTCAAACTGGGGCAATTGCCCTTCCGCAAACACCGAGCACCAGTGCAGGCAGCGATTTGGATCTAGCACAGGCAATTTTGCAAGATCTTCAGGCAGCGAGCCCTGAGGCTGAACTGACATCCTCTCCCGATTTTGCAGCGTTGGATGTTCATCACTGGGCAACCTTTAATTTTCTCTACACCTTGGAACCAGTCTGATTCGAGCTTCAAAAAACCAGTCGTGCAGGCAGTCTGGAGGTCTATTGATGCACGTGATGCACGTCAGGCAGAATCGTTGCTTTATCGTTGCGTTAGAGCTGGAACCGATATTTTGCGGGCTGATAAATAACGCATCGTTTTCCTGTATCAGTTCCATTTGAACAAACTCTGAATAAGCCCACAGTGAAACAATCCCATTAAAAAAATTGGGAAAGTAAGGAGCGTTGTCCCCAAAAAAAGAGGCGCATCTCCCTTGCGCCTCCTGTGTCACCGCATCGACTGTCTAGACAGGCTCCACGCGAGTGGATCTCCTTCGCTCCGCAACTCAAACTTTTAACTTGGGGACTCAGGGCTTACACACCTTATTCAGCAGGGTCAGGGGTTTCAACAATGTCCTATGAAGAACTTGGATCACAACCCATACCGCAACTGTGCAAGACCTGACATTCATGAACTAGGCTGAAAAAGCCTGATCGCCCATTTCTTGCTGTAGCTGGCGAACGAGCATTTCATCGCCCCGCTGCTGCGCAACTTCCAACCGATGTTGCAAACGACGCTGAATGTTTTGCTGATGAATTTGCTCAACCTCTTGCATAACTGCCTGACGAGCATTCATCTTCAGAGAGGTAGCCTCGGAGCGAGAAACCGTGTGAATGGCTCCCGATTCTGTAGTTTCGTAATGCACACCGCGATAGCTCAAGCTACGGGGTGGCTGAGGAACCGGAATATGGCGAGGATACGAGAAATGGAACCCTTGGCCGCGGTATTTGCCAAATACATCGGTTTCTGCAAGATTGGTCTCTACAGGCTCGTATTCGTAACCGTTACCGCGATAGGTTAATCTCATAAACGCCTCCAAAAAAGTTGTTGTCCCACGGTGGGATGAGGCCGTCTACTTTCGCGAAGGAAAGAGCCGCATCGCTTCGGGATGGTGAAAGAAAGACGTAGATAAAATAATTCTTCGGCTTCTTTCTGTATTCTATTTTACTATTTTGTTCATTGTCTCTCAATTTAAGCAAACTTAAATCTTGGGAAACATTTGTTTAAGTTTTCTCAGATTGATGCGATCGCCATCATCGACAACGCACTCTGTTTCAAACCATAGGTGGATTCCAACGTTTGGCTAAAGATAAGCAAAAGCGATGCAAGACAGAGAATTGCTTGGAAAATTAAAGATAGACCTGACTCAGAATGACGCGGAGCCGATCGTAGTCATCCTTTAAAATCAGGTTGAGCATACGACCTGCCTCAACAAGCCAGTGGCGATCGCCCTTGCGAAGTTGGTAGATTTCGCGCATAGCGGCGGCGGTTAGGGCATCGACGGGGGCACCACTCAATTGCAAGAGCGATCGCAAAAAATCAAGATTCTCGCTAAAGTGCAGCACTTCGTCGGAGCTACATACATGAACGGCCTGGTGAATTTGAGGCGGACGCGGCGGTAAGTGCTGATAGATTTGCCCTGTTAGGCTATTGCTGCTGTGGTTGCCCCGTATGTATGGCTGAAAGCCCACAATTGCCGCACGAAATTCGGTCTTGAGCATGGCAAAAATTTGTGGCTGTTGCTCTCTTAGCTCTTGCAACGATAGTCCTAGGGCTCGTGCCCGATGCACCGAGTCAATGGGGCTGGTGGTTACGTGGTACACCAGCGCATAGATTTGGTGCCCCGATTCATCATCAAAAGACTTGACCCAGCTACCAAACGGCGGCATGGTGGCAAAGTTCAAGTCTTCGGGCTCAAGGCACTGGGCTAAAAATTCGGTAGTTGAGGTTTCGATCACCTCGGCAATGTGATGGGGCGATCGATTTTGAGACGGAACACCACTCAGGGGAAGGCGCATCGCAACACTCTAGAACATGTGCACCAGTTCCTAAAAGTGTATCGAGTTTTGGCTGATGCGCAACGGGCGAGATCGGAAAATGACGATTTTTTTAGCTGTCGGCTGATGCGTTCTGGGAATCCACACCAAAGGGGGTTTGGGGCAATTGCCCCAAACCCCCTTTGGTTCATGAACTAGGAAAACCCTCAAGCTTGTGGAGCTAACAGGTGATGCCAATTACTTACCTTTTTTGCGGCCAGCGGTGGCATCGACTGCTTCCAGCTCCGAAAGCCGGAAGGTCACGAGCTTATCCCAATTGCCGCCTTCAAATAAGACAGCAGCTTTGCCATCGCTGATGCGCTGCACCAAGCCCTGAAATTTATAGTAGGTATCGTTTTCGTTGATGACTTGAACTGCCGATCCTGGAAGAATCATAGTGCTTGCTTGAACTCTCTTGTGTGGAACCGAATTGGGTGGAATTGCTTTCTTTGGTTATACCGTTGTGGTGGCGGCATATCAAGCGATCGCCCATTGATTAAAACTTGAGACGATGGCGAAAATTACAAATAGACTCAACCAGCCCCAGCGCAATAAAGTTTGTGAGCAGTGCCGATCGTCCATAGCTGAGCCAGGGCAGCGGAATTCCAGTCACTGGAGCCAGTCCAATCGTCATGCTGATGTTCACCAAGGCCTGAAATACAATCATTGACAGAACGCCAAACGCCAGCAGAGAGCCAAAGTTGTCTTTCGCATTCTGAGCGATAATCAGCAGCCGGAAGCAAATGAGCCAAAACAGCACCAGTACGGCAAGGCAACCCATAAAGCCAAGCTCTTCCCCAATGGCTGTAAAGATGAAGTCGGTATGCTGCTCGGGAATGAATCGAAGCTGAGTTTGGGTGCCCTGGTTGAGCCCCTGTCCCCACAAACCACCAGCCCCAATGGCAATGCGCGATTGAATGAGGTGGTATCCGGCCCCGAGGGGATCTTGGTCGGGATCGATAAACATTGAGATGCGGGCCTTTTGGTATGGGGCCAGCGCATCCCACAAAAAGTTACCCAGCCCCCCCGACAGCAGATTGACAACTCCAGCGGTGATCGCTCCTGCGTATCGCCAAGGCAGTGTGCGCCAACCAATGTAAATCATCAGGCTGGTCCATACAAACCAGGCGGGTAGGTATACCACAAACAAAATCGCAGAGACCAGCGGCGAAATCATGAGGATGATCCATCCGGGGTTGGCGTTGCCCCAGTACAGCATCCCCAAGGTAATGGCGATAAATACGAGCCCAGTTCCCAAGTCGGGCTGCTTCATGATCAGCAGCCAGGGAGGAATGACAACGGCGATCGCCCGAATGACATCGGGAATCGTTTTGGCAGTGCGGTTGTGCATGACAGCCGCCAGCGAAATGATGACGCTAACTTTGGCCAATTCCGATGGTTGTAAGTTAAAGCCACCCAGGGTGAGCCAGCTTTGGGCACCGTTCGCCTCGGTTCCTGCAAAAATGACGAACAGCAACACCAAGTTGGTCATGCCGTACAAGATCCAATGCCAGCTTAGGATGGATTCGTAACGCGATCGCGCGATCGCCAGCGTGATCCCCAAGCCAACCGCCCCGGTAACCCAGTGCTGCCGCCAGTCGGTTAGGTTGAGGGTTAGCTCGGTGCTGCGAATGGCCAATCCCCCAATGACGGTGAGTGCGATTGCCCCAAATATGAGGAGCCAATCGACCTCTTGCCACGGTTGAATAAGGCTTTTCCATCGAAACCGAGTGAGCGATCGCTGCAACATCGTCTAAACACTCCACACCGAGGGTTGACTGAAAACCATTTAGGCCAAGGCTAAAACTGACACACGGGCTGCAATTTGCTGAGCAATGCTGGTCAGCGCTTTGGCAGAAGCCGAATCAGGATACTCCACCACAATGGGAATGCCGCGATCGCCCCCCTGCCGCAGCATCATTTCCAGCGGAATGCAGCCCAACAGCGGCAATCCTAGCTCTTCACTGGTGCGCTGACCGCCACCAGAGCCAAAAATGTCGTACTGCTTGTCGGGCATATCCGGCGGAATGAAGTAGCTCATATTTTCGACAATGCCCAGCACCGGAACCTGCATTTGCTGAAACATGCGAAGGCCCCGCCGAGCATCCATCAAGGCGACGTTTTGAGGGGTGGTCACGATCACCGCACCCGACATTGGAACTGCCTGTGCCAGGGTAAGCTGAGCGTCGCCCGTACCCGGAGGCATGTCTACAATCAGATAGTCCAGTTCGCCCCAGTCCACCTGGTACAAGAACTGGCGGATGATGCCATTTAGCATGGGGCCGCGCCAAATCACAGGTTGGTCGGGATCAATCAAAAACCCCATTGAGGCGAGCCGTACACCAAAGTTGAAGGCGGGCTCAAGAACTTCGCTTTGGCCGCTTTGCTGCACTTTTACCTGGGCTGCACTAAGGCCCAACATCATGGGGGCATTTGGCCCATAAATGTCGGCATCAATGAGGCCAACTTTGGCTCCAGATTGAGCCAGGGCAACGGCCACATTCACCGCAACGGTGCTCTTGCCTACGCCGCCCTTGCCGCTTGTAACGGCGATGATATTTTTCACACCGGAAATGCCTTGCCGATCGGGAAGCGATCGCTGTTGAGGCGTTTCGGCTGTTACGTCTACCGCAACACTTTCTACGCCAGGCAGGGTTTTCACAGCTTTTTCGCAATCTTCGACAATAAACTCTCGCAATGGGCAGGCAGGAGTGGTGAGAACAAGCGTAAAGCTCACATGTCCGTCAGTAACTGTTACGTTGCGAATCATGTTGAGATCGACCAGGCTCTTTTGCAGCTCGGGATCTTGCACAGGGCGCAACACATTCAAAATCGATTGGGAATCTAGCATGGGTACGGAGTGTTCTCCACCAAGGGTGGATGTAGAGTGCGGAAAAAACAGTGGATATTATGCAATGAAAGGGGGATCTGGTTGGGTGGGCTGGCGATCGCCTATTATCCATCCCCTATCTATTTAAGAGGTTCTCGCATCCCTTCAGCGCGTCGATCTTGAATGGCTGCCATAATCTTGCCCCTAAACCTGTAAACGCAATGTGATTTGCAGGTGGTTGACGTCCGCTAAGATAGCCTGCTCTTTTTTGTTACACAGTCGCTCGCTTGCTTCAGTCCAAATTGCTGAATTTCCAAGCTTGGAGCGCAAGCCTTAAGCCATGCTTCCCCTGGATTCAACCCTGGTTTTGGAGCTTTTTTATGGATACAGCTCTGGTTGGAAGCAACTGCGCCAAGCCCTAAATGAAAGTGAAATAACTGTCTTAATTCTTAACGTAATTTTACCGTTAGTGATCTTACACCAATGGTATCCAAGCGTGGGGTTTTGCCTACAGGACTATAGATTGTATCGTCGAGGTCGAGGTTAATACCGTGCCAATCCCTACCGTAAGGGCGATCGCAGCAAATAGATCCCGGCAATTGTCACGCCGGGCTGGGCGATGGGCCACACTGGTTTGCTGCTCTGCATCTTCTGCAGCTTGTGCCAGTTCGATGGCCACTCGGGCCGCATGCCGCCGCGTGAGCGACCACACCAAGGGCGACAGCCAGCCGCGCAAAGTAACCGAATAAGACACTTGGGTGCCACACAGGGTTGACTCAACCCGGTAGGTAACCCGTTCTTCCACACCGGGCAGTGCCAAAATTCGAACTGTTAAAAGCTGACGGGGTAAGACCCGTTCCACAAAAATACGCACCGGAAAAATCGGCAAAAGCCGAGTAAATGCTTTGTAGATTAAGCCAGGTTTGGGAATGAGTCCTTTGGGCACGTTGGTACTGGCGATGAGAGGATGCCAGGACATATCGGCCAGGTTTGTGACTGTTTGCCACAGGTCATCTACCGATGCTGTGCTCACGGTATAAAAGGTTTCCACCAACGGCTGAAGCCATTTGGCCTCAGCTCGATGGGAATTGAATTGGGGGTGTTTGAACCAGTCACCGATCATGGCATCACTCCTTCAACCTTGACTCACACCAACCCAACCGTTTGGTGCTTGACGCTTGCACACACCGAACTCAACCTTGGATCTCCACCCTAGCGCTCCTGCCCTGCAACGGTAGTGAAGACTGGAACCCCTTGGCTGCGGTAAGTGAGTGCTCAAGAAATTTAGGGCGCGATCCGTTAGGGAGCAAGGATAATCCAGGATGTACATGCCGTCTATGCTCCGACTTTTTATTGTAATGGAGTTCACGGAGCGGCGTAATCTACCCTGAGTGGAGCGATCGCCCTCGCCAACAACTCTCCTTCGTTCTAGCAGGAACGGCCTTGGTTTGAGTGTTGTAGAGGGCAATTTGTGAACAGTCCTAGCGCGCATGATGTGTGAACTGACAGGGTGATGTTTTAGACATACGGATATTTGTTGCCGTAGGGCGATGAGCGGGTACACCAAACATCCACAAATCCCAAATGGGAAACACAACCAACTTCAAGAACTGCATACTTGCAGAACGGTATAAAACTGGCATGAGTGGTTGAAGCTCGTAGCGGATTAAGACATATCAAGAAGGCCATATTAAAAATGTCGTGTCCGCTTGCATCAATCCCGAGAGAAGCTAGGGGCGTTTGACCTTGGGGCTTCTAGCGTGAACGGATGATGTCCTTCGCTCATCAGCCCATTTCACAACCTATCTCAAACGGATCGCTTGCTGCGGTCTATCAACAGAATGATGCAATCCGTCAAAAAACATGATGGTTAACATTGCAAATTGTTTACATTCCGTTCAAGGAATGCGGTTGGAGCGTCAATCCAAGATAGGCTAGATCCGGATGCACATAAACCCACGGCTGATGCAAGCGGTGATAAGGGGTTGCACAGTTTTGGGAATCCAGAATTGGAATCCAACTTTTGATGTGAACGTGTGAACAAATGTGTTGATCTATGGCTAATTTTTCAACCTCTGAAGCAACCACCCAAACTGCAAACTCTCTGCCTCCAAGCGACTCGCGTGAGCGCGTGAGCGCCTTCTTGAAGCAGCTTCAAGATAGTATTTGCGAAGGTCTGGAAGGACTCGATGGATCGGGTCGTTTTCAGGAAGATAGCTGGGTTCGCGAAGAAGGCGGCGGTGGGCGCTCGCGCGTGATGAAGGGTGGCGACGTATTTGAGCAGGGCGGCGTTAACTTTTCGGAAGTATGGGGCAAAGATTTGCCACCATCTATTTTGGTACAGCGCCCCGAAGCGGCCGGCCATGGATTCTACGCTACGGGAACCTCCATGGTTTTGCATCCCCGCAATCCCCACATTCCTACGGTTCACCTCAACTATCGCTATTTCGAAGCAGGGCCTGTGTGGTGGTTTGGTGGTGGCATTGACCTCACGCCCTACTATCCCACGCGCGAAGATGCAGCCCATTTCCATCGCACAATTAAAGAAGCGTGCGATCGCCACCACCCTGAGTACTACAACACCTTCAAGCTGTGGTGTGATGAGTACTTTTATCTGAAGCACCGTCAAGAAACTCGCGGCGTTGGCGGCATCTTCTTCGACTATCAAGATACTCAGGGCATTTTGTATCCGGTGTCTTACCCAGGTTCCCACAGTGACACGCCCGCTGCAACCTACAGCAAAAATGTGGGGCCAGTTGAGGGTCGCACGTGGGAGGAACTGTTTGCCTTTGTGCAAGACTGCGGCAATGCGTTTTTACCAGCCTATGTGCCCATTGCCGAGCGCCACAAAAATGATGAGTATGGCGATCGCGAGCGTGATTTTCAGCTCTATCGTCGTGGGCGCTATGTGGAATTCAACCTCGTCTATGATCGGGGAACCATCTTTGGTTTGCAAACCAATGGCCGCACCGAGTCAATTTTGATGTCGCTGCCTCCACTCGTACGCTGGGAATACAGCTACAAGCCTGAGCCCGGCACTCCTGAGGCAGAGCTATATGAGGTCTTCCTCAAGCCGCAAGATTGGGCCAACTGGACGCCCGAATCTTCGATTTAGCACAATTCCGTGCAAACGAAACAAGTTGACGGCTGGCGCATCACTGACAGTGGTGCGCTGTTTTTTTGCCGCGGTGGTCTCAGGTATCGCTGTCTGCGTGAGGTTTCTAGGCTTCCTGAGCAGATGCCTCCCATGCAACCTCCTGCCTGAACCATCGCCTGGTTCCGCTGCGCAACACGGTTCATGCTTCAAAAACCTTAGAAGTGCCCATTTTTGCGTGCGCAACGCGCACGCAAAAATGGGCACTTCAGCTTATCCAAACCTCAGGTTTCAAAATGCTAGGCGTGCCGGAGGGCTATTCCACACACTCTGTTCATCCAACCGCAGTGTGGATGAGGAATACCGAACTGGAGGCTCTCAGGGGGAAACTGCGTCGTCTGATTCTAAACGTTCATGTCTTTCCTCGCCGTAATCAGAATGGGTATTTAAGCTTGGCTGCATTGGGACGTGGTTGTGCACGAGACGAGGGCTGCATCACTTGCTCGGTTGGGCTCAGTGAGCGGGTAGATGGCCTAGGATAGAAAGCAAAACTGTTAGCAAGCTTCATTAATTTTTGATGGCAGAAGAGATAAAACTCACTTCGTTTCTATATCACCCTTGCTTAAAAAAAACTAATAGGCTGTGTGGATGAGTTTGAATCAGAAACGAAGGCGGAATCTTTCGAACAGCCTTGGGCTCGGAATTTTGCATTAAGTAATATTGAGCATTGATAACTACTGTTTTGTTGGCTTGGTGGAAGGCTAAGAAAAAAGGAAATTGAATTTTTGATGTGAAATAGCTCAAACGATTGCTAGAAGCGAAGTAGGTAATATTTCAGCAAAGTTTTGAACAGAAACCAATCGCTATATTGACAAGACAGAAGCAATCAAGCATCAGGCTTAATATGAAATGTCGAAGCGATATGTTCTAGTTTTAGAGCAATCATCTGAGGATTTACAGATGTTGCGATCGCTCCTTGAGCGGCTGAGTTGTGCGATGGTAGTGACCAATTCTGCTGATCAAATAGTGCTAACGGCGCGAGAAGAGACACCGTGTCTTGTCATTTTGGGTGGTAATCAACAGAGTTGGTCTCACGGGTTGATTTCAACTTTGCGTGACTTGGCGAAAACTTCGATGATTGTTGCATTGACCGATAGCCATGCACCGAGTTGGCTTCCTCAGGATGAGAACCCTGGATTGGACGGTTTTCTGGTCAAGCCCCTCAGTGGTGATGTGTTGAGTTCCCTTGTACAATCGGCATGGGCGCGACAAACTTGCTGTGCTGAGCGTTAGGTTTTTAGGGCTTCATGAGCTTGGCATGACAGGCCGGTTGGCTCTGCTGAATCGGTCATTTATGCATCCTGTTGCCGTCATTTGATCGGGCTGGGCAATGGGGTTGTAAAAACTGGAGAGCCAAAAGTTTGAGGTGTTGAGTGGCGGTTTTTCCTCAGGAATTGTTTGTACAAAACCTGGCTGAAATTGCGCGATCGCATTTATTAGTTTGTCCCTGCTGAGTAACTGGTTTCCCCTTTATCTCAACAACATCCACACAGAATGGAACTTGCACCGTTTTTTCCCTACATTCACCAAATTTTGAAGCCAGCTTTTCCTTCGTGCTTGTGGACTGGACAAGGCGGGGAAAAAACGATCGCCCTCACCTTTGATGACGGACCGCACCCCAAGCACACCCCACCATTGCTGGAATTGCTCGATCGCTACCAAGTTCCTGCGAGTTTCTTTTGGTTGGGGCAATGTGTTGACTACTCCCCTGCGGTAGCGCGATTGGTGTACGAAGCAGGGCATTGGGTGGGGCTGCATGGGTATACCCATCGCTCGTTTCCTCGGCTAACGGTTCCCCAGCTTAAAGACAGTTTGGAAAGAACGCAAATGGCGATCGCTCAAGCGTGTGACTTGCCTGGGGACTATGTGCAACAGTCCGTTCGAGATGTTCGCCCGCCCAATGGGTTCTTCACTCCCAACAATTTGGTGCAGCTGCAGCAGTGGGGCTATCGCCCGGTGATGTGGAGTGTGGTGCCCGAAGATTGGGTCCGCCCCGGCATTGATGTGGTGGTGGAGCGCGTGCTAAGCCAAACTCGCGATGGTTCCTTGATTGTGTTGCATGATGGCTATTGCGGTGGAGAGGACGTGGTGGCGATCGCCCAGCGCCTTATTCCTCTGTTGCTAGACCAGGGTTATCAGTTTGTCACCGTTGAGGAACTGTGGCGGCTACACCCCACTCAGCACTCTGCCCCTGTCCAAGTTTCCTAAGGGCTGGTTTATGAGAGTGGGCGATCGCACGTTGCCAGGGCTACGCTCAAATCCGATACTTTTTGCTCAAAACCGGGAATTTTAGAGCCAGAGTGACCATTATATTAAACCTGCTTAAATAGCCTGACCTAAACAGGGCAACAGAAAACAGCTTCCCAACATAGGGCAAAGCCTCCCCTTCTTGACCGCAATCCAGCGAAAACGGTTTAGCCTAAACAGTTCAGCGAAAACGGTTCAGCCCAAACGATCACTGGCGCTAGCTCACTTCTGCTTTCAGGGTCAAATTCCGTAGAGCCTATAAAGGCTTACCTCAAAACATCGGGATGGTACTGTGCTTGACCTGATCGATATCGATATCTGCCCCTTGCCCGTCCTTCGGTTTTGGCGATCGTGTACCGCTATCTGCTGCCTAAATTTTAAGAACTGCTGTTGGATGGATCGTTCTGCGTCTCCCTTTCTCCAACCGTTATGATCTCTTCTGTTACCCTCTATCTACAGCACCGAGAGCAGCTTCTGTGTTACCGCTAGTTATCGACGAAGGTTCGATCTCACCGTTCAAGTTCTGGTTTGAAGACAGTATTCAAGAGGGGATGTATTGCCGTGGCGAGCTGTACTATCGGCTTCACTCTGCCGATCTGAAGCTGCGAGCTCGCGTTTACCATTACGCCTGCAAGATGGCGATTCGCGAGACGGTTGTTGTAACGGCCACAGACATGAACTGTAGCATTTGGGTCAGCCTTCGTAGTCAATCGCTAAAGCCGATCGCCCAGCGCTATCAGCCTCTACCCTCTTTTATGGAGTTCATTAGCGATCGCAGCCTCTCTGCAGGGTCGTAACGGATACAGAGTGAACTCAATGCATGTTTGTTGAGTTGGCGATGGTGTATGAGTTGGCTGTGCTTCCCTGGTCTAGAACAGCATCGATGGGTTCAACTAGCCTTCTACCAGGGGCAATGGCATATTAAGAACAGTTGCTTGTAGCACGATCGCACTCGTATGGTTTTTATTCACATTCCCAAGCCGTGGCAATTGCCCGAGTTCAAGGTTTCTCATGAAGCTGCATTTTACAACCGTCGTCGGTTTCTCAAGGGCGTTGTTGGAGTTGGGATTGCGAGTACGGTGCTGCCGTTAACCAGTTGCGATCGCTCAACTCGCCAAACGACCGATCCCTTGCAGGGAGTAATTCCCCTGAGGGCACCCCAAAATCCCAACTTTACCGATGCAGGCCGACCTCTCACCAACGAGCTATTTGCCGCCACGTACAATAATTTCTACGAATTTGGCAGTTCTAAAAACATCTGGCCGGCTGCCCAATCACTGCCCACCAATCCCTGGACGGTTGAAGTGTCGGGCCTGGTCAAAAATCCTAAAACCTACGACCTCGACGACCTCATGCAGTTTCCCTTAGAGGAACGCATTTATCGATTTCGCTGTGTAGAGGCGTGGGCCATGGTGGTGCCGTGGTTGGGATTTCCCATGCGGCTCATGCTAGAAGCGGCAGAACCGCTTTCCACCGCCAAGTTTGTCCGCTTCACGTCATTCTACGATCGCGACATTACAACTGGCCCTTCTTTCCCACCCTCTCAATTTTTGCCATGGCCCTACACCGAGGGCCTGCGAGTAGACGAGATGGCAAACGACTTGGCCTTTTTTGCGATTGGAGCCTATGGCCACACGTTGCCCAAGCAGCACGGAGCGCCCATTCGCATGGTCGTACCATGGAAGTATGGATTTAAGGGGGCGAAGTCGGTGGTCAAAATTGAGTTTGTGGATGCTCAGCCGGCCACCTACTGGAACACCATTAGCGCCAACGAGTACAAGTTTGAGTCGAATGTTGAACCGGATGTGCCCCATCCCCGTTGGTCACAGGCCAGCGAGCGGTTGGTTGGGCCAGGTGGCAATCCTTACGCATGGGAGGAGGTACCCTCTCGGCTGTACAACGGGTATGGGGAATTTGTGGCAGATTTGTACGATCGCGCTGCGGTATAGCTGCTGTTAAGTCTATATCGGCAGTTAGAGAATGGCGATCGCCCAATGCAAAACAAACCGGAACGCTTGGTTCCGGTTTGTTGCTCGTGTCTGGCTAGTTCAAAACTACACGACTAACCTTTGGCGGCATCGGCCTGGCGCTTTTTGCGACGAGCTGTGGCTAGTGCTCCCAATGCCAACGCAGTACCTGCCATGGTTGCAGGCTCAGGAACGGCCTGGGCACCCACCACTTTGAAGTCTGCTCCGTTGTAGTTGGACTGGCTGATGAGTCGCAACTGGTTGGTTTTTGCACCATTGAGCCATAGACCAAGGGCACCAACCGACTGCTCACCCACTTCGGTCGTGTTCATGTTGAAGCCCGCATTGGTCGCTTGCTTGGCGGAAGAGCGGCTATCCAGCAAGTACTCTGCCAAAATGCTACCGCCCGATCCAATGGCCTGAACCTTGAGTCGGCTGTTCATGCCGCGCTCCCAGAACAGGAATTGGTCGATCGCCGTGTCAAAGAACAGATCCATGGTGAAGCTGCCATCGTCTTCTGTATCGATGATGCTGGTCAGGTTGAGGTTGCCCAACGCGGCTGCAAGGTTGTTATTGGTGGGGTTCTCAGCCTTGACACCAATCGTTGCGTTATCGCCTCTATCGGCGCTCGCAGCACCTGTGTTGCCACCCGTCCACAGGTCGTTTTGGATAATGTTGACGCTGTTCACAGTGTGGAAGTTGGTGATGGTGCGATCGCCCGTAGTCACCGAGTTCAGCATGATATTGCCCTTCGGATCTGACCCTGTGAAGTTGGTGCCAAAGTTGAACGACGAGAATGTGATTCCTGCAGCTTGTGCGGGTGCAGTGCCCAAAGCCAAGGCACTACCAACCGTCAAACTGGCGATCGCAAACAATTGTTTCAGATTCATAACGATGAGTCCTCTAGGAAATCCCGTGCAGGATGTAATACTTAGTCCGAAAAAAACAACCTATGGTTGAAACCCGCCCCACCTGAAATTGGAGCGTTCGATGCCGTTTCAAGAACAGGCGGTACTTATGTAGTCGTGTTAAAAGCCAGCCATTCTTACAACAGGAATTCGCTTGGGCTAACCAAATAAACCGTTTCCCCGTCGAGCCAGGAAAATAGGCATAACTCAACTCCCCTGATAGGAAAATCCTAGCCTTGTCAGTGAGGTGCAGTCCTCCGTAAAGTATCGGATTTTACTCGGTGGCCTAGACCCTTTGATTAGCCTGGATTACACATTGGCCCCAGCAAAATTTGGAGAAACTTTACATACACCCATTGAAATAGCCCCTAAAAGCGTCCGGGGGTTCCGTATGGTCCAGGAGAGAATACGGAGACGCTTTCGAATCAGCGATATTTATTCTGAAATCCAACCCGGAAATATCCTATCTGTGGCGGACTATTTCTGGGGCTCACAGCCAGGGGTGCGCATCCGTCGGGCACTAACACTTGTCTGTGAAACCCATACTGAGAATTGCTGCTTTCGAGCAAAACAGAGTGTAATCTCTGCTAAATCTGCTAAACATGTGCTACCTTAGTTTATGCCCATGAATGAGCGCGGAATTTCAACATGTCCTGCGTTTTTAACATTGGCCTTGCGGGCATAGTTTAGTGGTAAAACCTTAGCCTTCCAAGCTAATGATCGGGGTTCGATTCCCCGTGCCCGCTTAATAAACTGAAACCCCCGAAAGCTAACGCTTTCGGGGGTTTCTAGCATTTTGGGGAGCGCTTGAACTATAGTGCAATCGTTCTAAAATTTGGCATAAAGATGGGTCAGGATTGGGCAGTTTGGGTGTAAATCGGGTGTAATTTGGGTGTAACAACAAACGTACTAAGCGGTTCACACCCATGTACTCCAAAACCCCAACTGGCAAGGTTTCCAAAGGTTCGGTTTCGATCTTGTGTTCCCACGATCGGCTACAGCTGCGGTTTCGGTATGCGGGGAAGCGTCATTACCTATCGCTAGGGTTTGCGGATACGCCACAAAATCGCAAACTCGCTGAGATGAAAGCTCGGGAAATTGAGCTAGACATCCTTGCAGGGCATTTTGATCAGACATTGGAGAAGTACAAGCCACAATCAGCCTTGAAGGTTGTGGCTCCTGAAGAGGTTACACCCAAAGTTACACCCACGATTCAGGAGCTATGGGAGCAGTACACCAGCTACAAAGCTTCCAGTGTGAAGGAAACGACCCGTCTGTATTATGTGAGCTTTGCTCGATTGTTTGAGCAATTGGGTGGCGTGACTCTGATGGAACCGTTGCGGGTTAAGGCGGAACTGGAAAAGCTGACAACTATTTACCAAACGAAAAAGACGCTGATGCAACTGAACGCTGCCTGCAAGTGGGCGATGAAGCATGGGCTGATTGAAGGCAACCCCTATGAGGGAATGGCAGGCGAAATGCCTAAATACCGCTATCAGGTGGGGCCTAAACCTAATGCCTTTACCGAAGAGGAAAGGGAGCGGGTGATTCAAGCATTCAAGGATCACCAGGGTAACTGGAACGGACGGGGCTATACAGGTATCCGATACAGCCACTATGCCCCGTTTGTGGAGTTTCTGTTTTTGACAGGATGCCGACCTTCAGAGGCGATTGGCTTGAGGTGGAGCAATGTTGCTGAGGATTGTGAATCTGTGAGGTTTGCAGAATCGATTACAACCTCAGGACGTGGTAAACCAATTCGAGTAGAAGGCTCGAAGAACAATAAAAAGCGGATCTTCCCTTGCTCTAATCGCTTGAAAGGGCTGCTCCTATCCATTAAGCCTGAAAAGGTTGAGCCGAGTGCATTGGTTTTCCCATCACCCAAAAGCAAGCCAATCAACTACAACAATTTCTACAACAATGCTTGGAAGCGGATTGTTGAACCAATCAAGGCTGGCTAACCCCTTACTCCTGCCGAGATACATTCATCACCATCCAGATTTTGAAGCGCGTTCCTGAGTCTGTGATTGCCAAGTGGTGTGATACCAGTGTGCAGATGATTCAGCGGCATTATGCCGACTTCCTCAAGATGATGAGTTTACGACCTGAGGATTGAGGGAACAATTGCCCCTCAATCGCAACTGAAGCTTAAAAGATTCTGAAATAATCTCTTGGCAATGACCAAGAGGGCTTATTTGAGCTAGACTGTGTCCATCTAAAGCCAATCAGGAACGTCTAGCTTAATGCTGGATTACTTAAGGAGTAGTTTCCTCTTAATGTATAACCAAGTTGGCTTTTAGTAGAACTGTAGTGTCGCGAGTGATTCGCACCGCTGAAAGTGATTTTCAGTAGAGCCTTGCTCTAATCGGTTCCTAAGTGTCTTTGAGTGATTCTAGACAGCAGGCGCGATGCCAGCAGCTTAGAGATTTCTGCAAAATGTTTCGCCCGGTTTCGGCTAAGGCGTAGCCTGTGAATCTCTAAATTTGCGTTTGTCGCGTTGCAGGCTATTTGCTGAAGCTAACCGTGGTGATTTGTCCCACTTCAGTTTTGGCAAATCCAAAATGTATTGCACCAAAAAGGAAATTATCCGGCAAACGGGCTTCTCAGCCTCCAGTCTCAAGCGGTTTAGGCTAACTGAAAGATGGATCGAGGGGATTCATTGGGTCAGGGTTGGGACACGAAAGACACTTTATAACCGGGAGCTAGTTCTAGATTGGATTGCCAACCAGAACAATCCCAAGGCTCATCAGAAAGCTATCGAGGTTTATCTCGCCACGCTGCCATCGAATCAACCTTTGAAGCGAGGAAGGAAGGTTGGGTAGATGACACAGCAACCAAGCTCAAGTGAGCAGCATACTCCCATTCCCTGTTCTACTGAGACTCCTTGCATTGTTTGTGGAGCAACAGATAAACCTTGCTACTGGAGCCCCGGAAGGCTGCTTTGTAATAAAGGAGGAAAAGTACCCAAAGGATTTAGAGCAGATGGTCAGGCTCGGAGCAAGCAGTTTGTTTATGTAGCCACTCAACCTGCCAAATCTAATACCAAACCTACTGAACTAGAGGAGGAGCTTTCAGAAAAAGGACAGAAACCTCGCTTATTTCAAGAATTTGAGCTGATTCAGGCAAGGTTAGGCGATCGCCTTCGGTACAACCTGCTAACTAAATCTGTAGAGCTAGATGGACAACCTTTCGATTTGGGGATTGCTAAGGTCGAACTGGTTATAAGTTGGAAAATGCCTCTTAAATCGGGAAGGGAGGACATTGCCGATTTGGTCGCTAAAGTTGCTAAGCAGTCAACCTACTCCCCCGTAGTTGAATACTTGGAAAGCTGCCATCAAAGATTTGGTAAAAACACTTCTATCTTAGAGGGCTTAGCAAGTCGCTACTTTGGGACAGATGAGCCCATATATCAAGCTCTTGTTCAACGATTTCTAATTGCAGCGGTTGCCCGTGCTTATCAACCTGGATGCAAGGTTGATACCGTTTTGATCTTGCAGGGAAAACAAGGTGTTGGAAAATCTAGTTTCTTTCGAGTATTAGCGGGTCAAGCTTGGTTTGATGATTCCCTTGGCAGTATTACTGATAAGGATTCTAGGCTGGTGTTGCACCAAAACTGGATGATTGAATGGGCAGAACTTGAATCCGTTTTCAAGCGGAGAGACTTGAGCCACATCAAAGCATTTCTCTCCTGTCCTGTAGACCAGATCCGAAAACCCTATGGACGTTCTATTGAATCCTTGCGTAGAAGCTCGGTGATTGTCGGGACAACCAATCAGTTTGAATTTTTGGCAGACCCAACAGGCAATCGGCGATTCTGGGTGCTACCTGTATTCAAACCTATTGATTTGAGGCAGCTTGAAGCCGAGCGCGATCAAATCTGGGCAGCTGCTACCGAGCTATAATAAGTCTGGCGAGCAGTGGTGGCTCACGAGTTTGGAAGAGGCCGCAGCTAGCCAAATTCGCGAGCTGTATCAAGTACAGGATTCATGGAGAGAAGCGATCGCTCTGTATGTAGAAGATAAAGATTGCGTCTCTACGTCAGAAATCTTGAAAGCTGCTTTAGAGATTGACCTGAACAAGCAGGATCAAGTCTGTAAGCATCGTGTTGCTAATGTTCTGACCCAACTTGAATGGGAGCCCTGCCACAGTCCTAAACAGCACAAGGGGCGGAAACAGCGGGTGTGGAGACGTAGAACTCATCAGCCAAAGGAAAATCTAGAGCAATCATCTGTTCCAACCGTTCCAAGCAGTTCAAACGTAGAAAACACAATCATTACAGGGGACACTAGCTCTGGAACGGTTGAGCTTCAGCAATCTGTTCCAAGCAGTGTTCTACCTGAAGACCGGATGGCTAAAGCAGTTCAGCCTTCTGGAACGGTTGGAACGGTTACTTCTTCCACAACCTTTCACGTGGGCGATCGCGTGGCTAAAAAAGGAGTTAGGGGTTGGACTGGCAATATCGAGAAGCTTGAAGGGGAATCTGCCTACTTGAAGTGGTATGGAGACAATCAAGCGTCTTGGGTATCGCTCTCTAACCTAGAACACTATTCAAAATAGCCAGGAGTTAAAAATATGGCTTGCTCAGCTGAACAATCAAGGCTGAATGGTGCGAAATCAAGAGGCGCGATTACAGAGCGAGGAAAAGCGATCGCATCTCGCAACGCTACGAAACATGGGCTACTGGCAACTCAGCCGCCTATCCTCGCAACAGAGGATTTGGGAACCTTTCAAGGCATGATGCAAGGGCTGATTGACCAATATCAGCCGCAAAGCCCTATAGAGCATTTGCTGGTTCAGCAAGTGGCAATGGGATGGCAACGATTGCATCGAGTGTGGGGATGTGAGGCGGCGATTGCCAACACCGCAATGCTGAAGCAGGAACGCCAGGAAAAAACCCCAACCATTCGTCACAAATTCTACACAGGTACTCTAGAAAACCCGATCGCTGTTTTGGAGTTAGAACAGGCTGCCTTAAAAACGCTACTCTCTGGTATTGAAGATCAGGTTATATGGGGCATCCCGAAGCGCGGGTTCCAAAAATGGTTAGGTTCCAAAGCTGCGGGTGATTTGCTGAAAACATTGCATCGGTTGATCTCTCAGGCTCTTAAGCACTTTCCAAGTGAAGCCTTGCCGCCATCAGAGGAGTTAAGACGGGGTTTGAACCAGACTCATACTTGGAGCCAGCTCATCCGTTGGAAACAGTCTTGTGAGGACTTTGCAGGAGCAGGTTACGTTTTTCGTTGCTTGGTTCCAGAGCTGCAAAAAACTTGTGTTGAGCGGGTTGGAGAGGTTGAAACAATCTTGAGTGACGTGCGCTGGCTCTCGCAAGCAGCACAAACAGCGGCGATCGCATCCAAAGCCATTCCTCAGGATATTGAACGGCTGAGTCGGTATGAGCGTCATATCTGGCGATCGCTTCAAGATGCAATCGATCGGCTAGACCAAATACAGCGGCAACGGCAAACTACGGGTTCTATGGGTTCGTTTGGCTAGCTGTTGATCCGTTGAGCGATCGCTCTCTCCTACTGCTTCTGGGCGATCCACTCAGCCAACTCTCTACCGTAGTGCTCGTAATCCCTCAGAGCCTCTACTGAGTTGTTAAATCTGTCGACAAATTCTGGGCTCCCATTGTTGCCAAGACTCAGATTGCAATTCAACAACTCGTTGAGCTGTTTCGTGGCAATTTGAAATGCCCGTTGCCGTTTTGCCAATTCTGGCTCATAAGGATCGATAGCCATTAGCGCTTCACTTCTTGCTCTTAAACATCATCAGCAAATGCCCTGCCATCCTTTCAGACGAAAGGTGTGGCAAGTTTTGAGGCAAATGCCCGTATTGAGCATTCCCTAAATTGCTATGAAACAGCACCACAAGCCGTCAAAATGCCCAGGCTACAGCTCGTTACGCTCTGTTCCAAGCCATGATGAAATGTTGCGTTTCTGCACAAATTACGTCAAACGCTAACCCCGATTGATGGTTTTGTAGAAATTCTGCCAAAACTGAGTAAGCGAATACTCCCCCCTTGCTGACTGCCGATGAGCAATACTGCCGAATGCCTCCAAACGTTTGTCCAATTCTGCAAAACCCACATCACTGGAGATGAAAAGAGTGAAGCCCAAACATTCCTCGATCGCTTTTTTCGGGCGTTTGGGCATGAGGGAGCGATGGAAGCCGGGGCGACCTACGAGAAGCGGATTGAGAAGGGTAGTAAGAAGGGCAAAACAGGATTTGCAGATTTAGTTTGGAAGCCCCGTGTACTGATCGAGATGAAGAAGCGGGGAGCCGATCTGAGCAAGCATTACTCCCAAGCGTTTGACTATTGGCAACGGGCAGTTCCAAATCGGCCTCGCTATGTGATGCTGTGCAATTTTGATGAGTTTTGGATTTATGACTTTGACCTCCAGATCGATACGCCGATCGATATGGTGGCGTTGGCGCAATTGCCCGATCGCGCCAGTGTGTTTGGCTTTATGGAGCTGAACGAGCGAAAGCCTGTTTTTAAGAACAATCAGGTAGAGGTGACAGAAAAGGCGGCGCGACGGTTGGGGCAAAACCTGTATCCGGCATTGTGCGATCGCCTCATGCGCTCCTTACGACTGGATAAGGCAGAGGCCAGCCAAATTGCTCAGCGGTTTGTGCTGCAATGCGTGTTGGCGATGTTTGCCGAAGATCGGGGACTGTTGCCCAACAGCCTATTTGTGCGATGTGTGCAGGATTGTATCGCGGGTGAAAGCTCGTTTGATGTGATATCAACGGGGCTGTTTCGCCACATGAATACACCGGGCATTACGCCTGCTGGACGCTTTCAAGGGGTGGATTATTTTAATGGTGGGCTGTTTGCAACCATTGATGAAATTGAACTGACGCGAGAAGAGCTAAAAATTTTAGAAGTTGCCTCTCTGGAGGATTGGAGCAAGGTACGTCCTGCAATTTTTGGCAATATTTTTGAATCGGCAATTGATGAGGCACAACGCCACGCCCACGGCATTCACTACACTGCCGAGGCAGACATTATGAAGATCGTTCGCCCAACGATTTCGCGCTATTGGGAAGAGAGAATTGAACAGGCAAATACGATCGCAGAACTGGAAGCGCTGCAACTGGAATTGCAAACCTATCGAGTGTTAGATCCGGCATGTGGATCGGGCAATTTTTTGTACATTGCCTATCAGGAACTCAAGCAAATTGAGCAAGATTTGCTCGACAAAATTGCAGAACGGCGTAGATCGCCCCGCGACCAACAGCAACTTAGCTTTGTCACTCCGCTGCAATTTTTTGGGATTGATAACAATCCTTTTGCGGTGGAACTAGCCCGAGTAACGCTGATGATTGCACGAAAAGTGGCGATCGATCGTTTGGGATTGTTTGAGCCTGCGCTACCACTGGACACACTCGATCAAAATATCGTCTGCAAAGATGCACTATTCACCGATTGGCCCAAAGCTGATGCGATTATAGGCAATCCGCCATTTCTTGGTGGGTATCGAATCCGTCAAGAGCTTGGCAAAGAGTACCTTACAAAAATCTCTCATTTTTTTCCAGAGGTTAAAGGACAGGTGGATTTTTGCACCTACTGGTTTCGTCTTGCTCACAATCAATTGCATGAACATGGTAGAGCTGGTTTAGTTGGAACAAATACAATTAGCCAGGGCCAAAGCAGAAGTGCTGCCTTGCAATACATTGTCAATCACAATGGATGGATTTACGAAGCAACATCCAGTCAGCCGTGGTCTGGAGACGCCAATGTTCATGTCAGTTTAGTTAACTGGTGTAAGCATCCTGTCAAAATATCTTATTTGGATAATAAAGAAGTTCTAAGTATTAATTCATCTCTTCAATCTTCAATCGATGTATCTCGCGCTCACAGAATTGAAGCTAATAAGAATACTTGCTTCGAAGGAGTAAAGCCTTATGGAAAAGACTTTATTGTTTCTGAGAATAAAGCAGTGGAATGGATTTTAGAAAAAGAGTCCAACAGCCAGGTGCTTAAGAAATTTTCAATGGGAAAGAACTTGGCTGCTAATCCTCATGGAATTCCTGATAGATGGATTGTTGATTTTGATTGGAGGTCTATTGAAGAAGCTAGCAGTTATTCTGCTCCATTTAGGCATATCGAAGCTTATGTTAAGCCAGTCAGACAGACAAGCAAGTATCAGAAGATTAGTGAACGTTGGTGGCTGTATGAAAGAAATCGGCCAGAAATGAGAAAAGCTCTAAGAAAGCTAGATTATTGTTTTGCAGTTCCACGTGTTTCAAAATGGGCTTTTTTCATTAAGTTTCCAACAGAATGGCTACCTGGAGATAAAACGTTAGTTATTCTATCTCAAGACTTCTACATATTTGGCATCTTAAATTCTGCTATGCATCGAGTGTGGTTGCATGCTCAAAAATCCACCCTGAAAGCTGATATTGCTTACACCCATAACTCATGTTTTGAAACCTTTCCTTTTCCTCAAATACCATCTAAGGGTTTGGTTGAGAAAATTCGGGCGGGGGCGATCGCCCTTCATGAATATCGCAGCAAGGAAATGGAGCAAAAGCAGTGGGGCATTACCAAACTCTACAATGCCTACTTTCATGAGCCTGCTAGCCAACTCTACAAGCTCCACAAACAGCTCGATGCACTGGTGATGCAAGCCTATGGCTTTGGCCCCGATGATGACATTCTGGAAAAGTTGCTTGCCCTCAACCTAGAACTTGCGGAAAAAGAATCCCGTGGCGAATCCATCATTGGCCCATGGGCACCTAGTTAACTGATATAGCACTGATGTGCCATCAAAACAGTTGTGTGATAATTTATATAGACCCTATTGTTTGCGAAGTCCTAAGTTCCACTTGGGATACGCTAAAGGCAATCGCTTCGGCGATCGGCCCACGGCATAGCAACAATGGGGTTTCATTTTGTTTTGCTTGTATCAATTTCATATTCGGATGGAATGAACAGCCAGTGCCGATAGGGATGCCGCCATCGGTTCTGAATATCGTTCTGATCTCCTGTTGAAACGCCAATATTAAATCCAGGATAGATCTCACGGATTCGCTGGTTGATCTGTTTGTACAGCTTCTCCTTTGCAATTGTTCTTTGGCCTCTACGCTTGCTTCCATCAGGTTTTTCCAGGTGCATATCATTAAGCCTAAAAGCCATTGCACCCAAAATAATATCTAGACCTTGAATAATCGTATGTTTAGATGAATCAATTTCTGAAATTCGGTCAAGCTTTAATCGAATCTTAGCTTCTATAAACTGCTTGTTGTTGTTCAATCCCAGCAGATATTGTTTAAAAGTAGCTGATTTCTCCCTTGTGTCAGGTAGCTGATCTAAATTGATTTGAAGTGTAACTGGTTCCTGCTTGGGATTAGAATATAACAACCCAAAAGCATGTTTTAAAAATTGGTAATATAGCAAAAAATACGAGTTTTGCGTTTGTTCACGGCTCAATCCAGTTGGTTTGTATCGATTCTGCGTGAACATCACTCTGATTTTAATTTTGTTCGAAGCAATTAAATCAAAATACGTGTTAATAAAATCTTGGTATTTTTCAAGATATTGGGAGCTGACTCTTGACCACTTTAATTCCTTCTGTAAATTTAGTTCAGATTTTCTTTGGTTAAGGATCGTCTCCACCTCAAAAAGATCCTCAGAACGAACTAATGCTCCTCCATAAAAGTTTGAGAAAAAACGTCCTTCGCTAATGGATTCGTCGCAATAAATAATGTATGCCTTAGACACTAGTTTGATGCTATTTTTTAACGTGGCTCGCATGTAAAGATAGTATATTAGCACTAATCAAATAGGTGCAATTATATAATTCAGCTAAACAGACACTATTAATACAAGTGAAATTTGAGAAAATGTAGAGAAAGTTCTGCCGGGAATGGAAAGCGTAAGCAACTGATGGTGAAGTGGGATGAGGATATTTACAATACTCCGGCGTATCCGGTTACGGATGCTGCCCGGTATTTGGGCATCCCCGTTGTAACGCTGCGATCGTGGTTGAAGAGCCGCCCTAGTGCTGACAATAACGATCAGCCAGCTTTAGAACCGTTAATTCAGCGTCCCGATCCAAACTTGCCTCAGCTTTCGTTTACCAACTTGGTAGAGGCTCACGTCCTGCGAATTATTCGAGCAACTCATGGAGTCAAGCTAGACAAGGTTCGCAAAGCTTTGGACTACATGAGCCAGCAGTTTGATACCGCTCACCCACTCGTCATGAAGCGTTTTCAAACCGATGGAGTTGACCTGTTTGTAGACCAAATGGATCGGCTGGTAAACGTTTCCCGCTCGGGTCAGCTTGCCATGCGTGAAACCTTAAAGCATCTGCTGACTCGCGTTGAGTGGGATGAAGAGGGAATTGCAACTCGCTTTTTCCCGTTGATTGAGTCCGTACCCGAATCGGAGAAGGTGATCTTCCTTGATCCAGCCATTCGGTTTGGTAAGCCTGTAATTGCAGGGACAGGCATTCCGACAGCATCCATCGTTAGCCTTATCGATGCTGGGGATGAAATCGAAGACGTTGCAGACGAATTCGATTGCACTCCTGCACAGGTAAGAGCCGCTATTCAGTTTGAAGCTCAAAATCGCGCCGCGTGACCGCATCCGATCGCCCTACCTTTTTTATTGACTGGTGCCTTGGTAAGTCAGTTGCAAGTGCGTTAATTGTGGCGGGTGCCAAAGTTGAGCATCATGGCGATCACTTCGCCCAAAACATGCTCGATGTCAATTGGCTTCCTATCGTAGGCGATCGCGGCTGGATTGTGCTGACAAAAGATCAAGCACTCGGGACAAACGAACTGGAGTTGAGGGCGATCGCCAGTGCCAATGTCAAAGTTTTCTCATTGGTTTCGGGCAACCTTACCCGTCAGCAGATGGCAGCATTGTTTGCCAAATCCCTTAACCAGTTAGAGAAGTTTGCGAAAGGCAACCAAGCTCCCTTCATCGCCAAGGTCTACAGAAACGGCAGAGTTCAACTTTGGCGCAGCCAAACTCAACTGCTCAAGCTTTTGGACTAAGCCAAAGGCTCGATCGCAAAAAAGCCCAGCCAATAGACTGGGCTTGCAGCAAAAGCAGTTATTCGCCCATTTACTCAGAAGTTACGATTCGCTTGGTTAGGATTCGCATAACCTCACCAGGGTTAATCGTGGGCAACTGCCTCGACCATTCCTCTGGTCGAGCATAACCAAGCTGGAATAAAGACATCACGAAATTGTTCACTACCTGAGGAGAGCCGATCGCCAGCACCCGCAAAATCTCAGGTGAGGGGCGATCGCGCAAATCGATCAACGGTTGAGGAATCTCCTCAGCCAGCACTTTGGCTAAAGCTGGATCAACCGAACAATCAGCCCGTTTTACATCTGTCATCATAGGTTTATCTCCATTGTGGGATAGCCCCATCCGTACGCCTTCCAAACGAGCGGGTGGGGTTTGATTTTGGATGTTAGCACTTATTTGATATGTATTTGTGTCATATTAGGCCACATAAGGTCTAGTCTTGGCTAGAGTGACCCTTCAACGGCTAAAAGTGGTTTGATGGATGGGTGAAGGCATGATGATGGAAATGAAGCG
This sequence comes from Leptolyngbya sp. AN02str, assembly GCF_050565595.1. Lineage (NCBI taxonomy): Bacteria > Bacillati > Cyanobacteriota > Cyanophyceae > Leptolyngbyales > Leptolyngbyaceae > Leptolyngbya > Leptolyngbya sp. AN02str. The sequence goes on from NZ_JBNXVR010000021.1 coordinate 30,205, forward strand.
ACTAGCCGCCTATTTACCCGATCCGGTCTATGAGGAGCTTGAGAAGTGGGCTACAGATGAAAAGCGTAGCCTAAGCAATCTCGTGGGCTATTTGCTTGAAGCCGCTGTAAGAGAACGACAGAAAAGCAAATCTGAGGTCGAGCCCACAACAGAGAAATGAAGTTGGCCTATCGTCCTGCTTTGAAACAGGAGTTCCATCACTATGGAACCCGGTGTCAGATATTCAAACTCAAATATTAAGCAATGGTAAAGCTGAAATTTTGGGTGTAAATTGGGTGTAATTTTTGTGCGCGATCGCTAAAAGCATTGATGTATAAGGATTGTATTTATCCTTCCAAGCTAATGATCGGGGTTCGATTCCCCGTGCCCGCTTATTAAACTGAATCCCTGAAAGTGAGAACTTTCAGAGGGTTTATTTTTAGGGAGTGATAGGCGATGGCCCCGTGATGTTGTGTTGAATTTCACTGGTGTTGAATGTTGCTGACAACGTAGCTTGGTTCAATTGCTTTCCTTTGCCCATTGCTCCTGTTGTTTTTGCTGATAGGTTTGAATTTCTGCATCAACGGCTGGGTCGTTTTCAAAAGTGGAGCAAACGCCATCGCTACCCATGGGATGTACGGCACAGTAAAGCAGCGGATTGCGAGTGTAAAAGCAGCAGCGATCGCACTCTGGCTGCTTTTGAAACAAGGTTTGTGTTGGAGAGAATAGGCCGTTTGGGCTGGATGGGTCTTGCAGCATGGAAGTTTTGAAACAGTGTTTGCATAGTATTCCCACGACTGCTCCATCACACAGAATTCAAAATCCAGATTTCATGATGGGATGTGAACGGGTGAGTTATGAACGTTGCGATGATACAACTCCTGGGGATCGCTGGGTGGGAACGTCCATGAGCTGCATGTCTTGAAACACTGCTTTGAGGACGTTGAGGAAGGCAAAGGTGGCGCGAGAGAGCAACATATCGGCAGGAAGGGCGATCGCCATGACTCGTTCTAACGGGACTGGCAAACTGCGCACTTGGATATCGGGAGGGATGGGTTCGGCAGCGAGACGGGCCATGATGGCTGCGCCCAAGCCCTGCTGCACCATGCTAATCACCGTAGAATCTTGCTGCACTTCGTAGGCGACCTTAAGCTGCTGACCAAATTGCTCCAAATGCTCTGTAATAACGCGAGTGTGACGGTGGGGCGGTGCCGAGGGTGTGGTAATCATCGGCAGGTTGGAAAGATGTTCCCAAGTGAGGGGTGCGTCGTTTGTTAGGCTTTCTGGCGGCAGCAGCACCACAAATTCATCCCGAAATGTTTCCCATACATCCAGGTTGTGGGTGGTGGGCAAAATGGTGAAGCCAATGTCAGCTTGTCCTTCGCTGAGCGCCTGTTCGACCACGGTATAGACCGGATGCTCGGTAATGGTGACGGTGATATTGGGAAAGGTTTGCCGAAATCGGGCAATGACTTTGGGAAGCAAATGAGTTGCCACACTCCGAACGGCCGCAATCCGCACTTGACCACTTTCGAGGCCGCGATCGCGATTTGCCTTTTGGTGCATGGAATCCAGCAGTTGCAGAATGTGTTGAGCGTCAACCAATATCTCTTGACCGATCGCAGTTAGGGTTGCGCCATGCCGCCCTCGGCTCATGAGTACCACACCCAGTTCTTCTTCTAGTGTGGCGATCGCGTGGCTGACGGTGGATTGTGATAGACCCAAATCCAGCGATGCGACGGTAAAGTTACCGGACTGCGCCACTGCGACAAACGAGCGCAACTGCGAAATTTTGAGATTGCTATCACTCAATTGGCCCATCGGTTTTCTGATGCCCACTGCGCTACGCCTCAACCATGACCGATGCCCGGAATTATATCCATCGATTATATGAATGGAATAAATGCACCCTGTGCGTTGTTGGCAACCCCGGTTGGTTTCTACAGTGAGGCAAGTCTGAATGCTGTGAGGGTTTTGGATTTTGGATTTGCGATGAATTCTGGTTATCTCTGTCTCCCATGCCTCCTCACATTAGAAGCCGACTCCAGCCTTCCCGAACCCCTAACTCCTAGCCCCTTCCCCACTTCCTACTCCCGATTCCCTCTTCCCCTTCCTCATGCTCGTCACCCTTCTCCTGTCCTTTGGTCTGCTGCTCTGGAGTGCGCTTCAGGGTGTTTTCGTGGCCTATCCGTTGCTGGTGTCGATGGCGCTATTCATGTTGGTGCTGATGCGGCATGGATTTACGCTGCGGGAGTTGGGCAGGATGGCGATCGCGGGTGGAAAAAAGTCCTTTCCGGTGATTTCGGTGCTGCTGCTGATAGGGGCGGTGACTGCGAGTTGGATGGCGGCGGGAACGGTTCCGGCGATCATGTATTACGGGTTGCAGGTGGTGCATCCGCGCAGCTTTGTGCCGGTGGCGTTTCTGCTGAGTAGTGGCGTGTCGCTACTGATTGGCACGTCGTTTGGCACGGTGGGCACCATTGGTGTGGCGCTTATGATGATGGCATCGGGAGATGGGGGTGGAATGCAGACCCATCTGGTGGCGGGGGCGATTATTGCAGGAGCCTATGTGGGCGATCGCGCCTCTCCCATGTCATCCAGTGCGGTGTTGGTGGCGATCGCCACAGAGACGCATCTATATCGCAACATTCGGCGGATGTGGCAGAGTTCGCTGCTACCGCTGGCGGCAACGATCGCAATCTATACCGTTGTGTCGTGGTTGAGTCCGGTTTCGCTGACCCAGTCGAGCTTGCTCACGGATATTCCGGCAGAGTTTCAAGTAAGTCCGTTGGCTCTGCTGCCTGCGGGGATCGTTTTGGTGCTGTCGCTGCGGCAGATCGAGGTGAAGCGCTCCATGCTGGTGAGTACGGCTGTGGCGATCGCCCTTTCCTACTTCTATCAACACAACACGCTGCTTCAGATTGCCCAATTCCTTACGTTGGGCTTTCGGTTGCCCGAGTCCTCCCCGTTGAACCCGATTTTGCTAGGGGGTGGCTTGCTGGCCATGCTGCGGGTGTCGCTGGTGGTGGTCATCTCTACAGCATTTGTGGGCATCTTTGCTGGGACTGGGGTGCTGCATCGCATCGAACCCGTGGTGGAGCGGGCAAAAACGAAGGGCGATCGCTTCTTGGGCACCTGCATCATTGGCACCGCAGCCGCCGCCTTTGGCTGCACCCAAACCATCGCCATTCTGCTCACTCAGCACATCGTTGAGAAGAAGTATGAAGAAACCGAGCCCAATGGCGACAATCTGGCGCTTGACCTAGAAAATACGGTAGTTGTAATCTCTCCGTTAATTCCCTGGAATATTGCAGGGCTGGTTCCCGCTACAATTTTGGGCACCAATGCCGGGTTCATCCCATTTGCCTGCTATCTTTATCTCGTTCCCTTGTTTACCCTGATCTCCCTCAGGTTGCGCCCGACTCACCAACCACACCTATGCAACTGACTCCGCAAGAAAAAGACAAGCTGCTCATTTTTACCGCTGCACTTTTAGCTGAACGTCGCAAAGCCAAAGGGCTTAAGCTCAACTACCCAGAAGCCGTGGCCTACATTTCTGCTGCCATTTTGGAAGGGGCGCGTGAGGGGCGGACTGTGGCCGAACTCATGACCTATGGCACCACGCTACTGTCCAAAGAGGATGTGATGGATGGAATTGCAGAGATGGTGCACGAAGTGCAGGTAGAAGCGACGTTTCCCGATGGCACCAAACTGGTGACAGTGCACGATCCCATTCGCTAATTCGCTGTTGAGAATTCTATCTAGGTGAACCCTCATGATTCCTGGAGAACTGATTGTTGATGCCGGTGAGATTGAACTCAATGCCGGTCGTCCTACGGTTACGCTTACCGTGGCCAACACGGGCGATCGCCCGATTCAGGTTGGCTCCCATTTCCATTTTTTTGAAGTGAACAGCGCCCTCCAGTTCGATCGCGAGCAGTCGTTGGGCATGCGGTTGGATATTCCGGCTGGCACCGCAGTGCGGTTCGAACCTGGCGATGAAAAAGAAGTCACATTAGTAGCTTTGGCCGGGAGCCGCGAAGTGTATGGCTTTAATGCCAAGATCGAAGGCTCATTGGATAAAGCAGCCAAAAAAATGAGCAAGCTGGATTCCAAATCTGACGAGAAAAAGAAAGCCGACGCGAAGAAAAAGAAAAAATAAGCCGCGTTTTAGCGTAACCACTGTCCGGTAGAGTAATGACGGACTCTGACCGATGAGGGTGGTCATGCTGCGCGTTACGTTGCCCAATGGATTGGATTGCTTTTGCCTGTCGGCCAAAGAAACCGAGTGGATCTACGCCGAAGTGTTTACCGAAAAGCACTACTTGCGGCGTGGAATTTCGCTGAAGGATGGCGACTGTATCGTTGATGTGGGGGCAAATATTGGTCTATTTGCGGTGTATTTAAGCCAAAACTATCCCCACAGCACAATTTATAGTTTTGAGCCGATGCTGCCGACTTTTGAGGTGCTTGAGTTCAACTTGGATTTGCATCAGGCTAAAAACGTCACAGCGTTGAACTATGGCATTAGCACCCACAATCAAACTGAAGTGGAGTTTACCTACTACCCTAACCTGCCAGGAAACTCCACCATTCATCCTCAGGAAAAGCAAGAGCATTTGGAGGTGCTGGGCGATGCGCTGGGCCAACAAACGGTGGAGTTTTTGTTTGAAGGGGAGAAACTGAAGGCAGAGTTGCGATCGCTCTCCTCTGTTATTCAAGATTTGGCCCTTGAGACCATCGACCTGCTCAAGGTGGATGTGGAAGGCGAAGAATACTCGGTATTGGCAGGCATTGGCAAGCAAGATTGGCCCAAGATTCGGCAAGTGGTGCTGGAAGTTCACGATATTGATGGCCGCTTGGAGCGGATTTGCACCCTGCTCAACACTCACGGATTTGATGTATTCACCGAGCAAAGTCCCTTTTCGCCCTATCCGTTGAATCAGCATTATGTGTATGCTTCCAGGGATGGCCTCGATCGAACCGCCGATCAAGGAAATGTTCAAGGGGCCGAAGCCAAGCCATAAGGTCTTGGAGTTGCTTGTGTGGCAGTAACGTCAGGTGCGATCGCTCACCTCTTCTTCCCCAGGTCTACCAATAGGCGGCACACCCCAGCGCCACACTCCCAGGCAGCCATATTAGAATCTGCAAGTTGGTTACAGGAGGGTTTGCATAATGGGGCAGCTATCAGTAGGTGAGCGGTATTTAAATGGGCTATTTAGCCTCATTGAAGATGGCTATCTTACGGTTACAAATCCAAAAGGGCAGATATCGACCTTTGGCAATCCCGATTCGCAGCCGCAGGTTCATCTCATCATTCGCAATCCTGACACGTACGATCGCGTGTTGACCTTTGGCGCCTTGGGCTTTTGCGAAGCCTACATGGATGGCTGGTGGGATGAAGCCTCCAACAACTTAGTGGAATTAATTGGCCTGTTTTATCGCAACAAGGTGTATTCCAAGGCAACATCCCTGGTCACGCCACAGCTCATTTTCAAAGTCTTGACTCAGCGGCTATTAACCGTGCCAACGCTGATTCAAAATAGTCGCAAAAACGTTCAGTATCACTACGATTTGGGCAACGACTTTTATCAAAAAATTCTGGATCCAACCCTGACCTATTCCTGCGGTTACCGCATTCACGAAACCGATTCGCTAGAGACAATGCAGCGGCAAAAGTACGAGCTGATTTGTCAAAAGCTCGCGCTAAAACCAGACGAAACGCTGATTGATATTGGCTGTGGCTGGGGCGGCATGCTGGTGTACGCCGCAGAAAACTATGGCATTCGTGGAACGGGCATTACGCTTAGTTTGGAGCAGGCGGCTTTGGCCAAAGAGCGCATTGCCCAACGAGGATTGAGCGATCGCATCTCCATCGAAATTGTGGACTATCGCGAAATCACCGGCCAGTACGACAAGTTTGTCAGCATTGGCATGTTTGAGCATGTAGGCAAAGATAACTTTGGTACCTTCATGCAAAAAGCAGCTGAGCTGCTGAAGCCCAACGGTGTTGGCGTGTTGCACACCATCGTCACCGAAAGCAACGAGCGCAATGGTGCCTGGGTCGATAAATACATCTTTCCAGGGGGCTGTGCGCCGCAGCTACACGAACTGTCGCGCGAGCTACGCCTTGCCAAGCTTCCCGTTGCTAACTGCGAAAACCTAAAGCCCCACTACGCCGAAACCCTCAAGTACTGGGCCGACAACTTTGTCGCAAATTGGAATCACATTCAAGCGCTCGATCCAAAATATACCGAGCGGTTCTACCGCATGTGGTACCTATATTTGCAATCCTTCGAGGCTTCGTTCCGATATGGCAGCTTGCACGTGTATCAACTGCTGTTTTACAAAGGCAAGCAGTGGGTGTTGAACATGCCGCTGGAGGTGTCGGCAACAACGGTGCGCTCTGCGGCTGCGGCTAGCAAGTAGCGTTTTACCCTTAATTCTTTGCACTCTCTACAACTCGTTGCACAAGAAATTGGTGCAACGAGTTTTTTGCTTTTCAAGGCAATATCGTTGCCTCAGCCCAAACTCAAGGCAGCGGAATCATTAGGTGTTGTGTCAGCTGTATGGATGGTGGATTTGGGAAAGAGACTGTGTTCCTTGTTCCTTGTTCACATCCACTGCCTCATCTATCAAACACAACCGAAAGTATCAGCCTAATAAATGTTGAAAAAAGATTTAATCAACAGACTATAGAAGTATGACTCAGGTATGAAGGCTTTTTATATTAACTGGTTGAAGAATAACTAAACCGTTTGTGGATGCAACTTTTAACAAAAAGAACTCGTTCTTGACGCCAACTCTTAAGTTTATCTCTGTAGAGCGAGGAATAAAAGTTGATGCTTTCTTTACACTTTAACTGATACATGAGAAAAGACCATAAGGAGACATCACATCATGATGGATAACAATCCGATTAATCCAGAAAATATGAACCCCGAAACCATTGAAAGCAATGCACAGCAAGCTCACGATGAGTTCCAAGCTGCCCACGAGCGTGAAGAAAATGCTGTGGCAAATGCCAAAGATGGGTTTAAGGAAAACGTAGCCAACAAAGCACCTGTTCCCACACCAACTGCTTCCGTTTCAAGCTCCCGAGTTTCAGCAGTTGAGGTCAAAACTCGGCTAATGTGGGGTGAACCTGGCCTCACCATTTTGGATGTGCGTGATTTGGCATCTTTCCGTAGCCGCTGTATTCAGGGTGCGATGAGCGCTCCTATCGATACCTTGCCCGACAGTATGCAAGATAATCTGGCTACCAAACGCGATATTTACGTTTACGGTAGCAGCGATGAAGAAGCGTCGAGAGCTGCTCAAATGCTACGGGATGCAGGCTTCCTGAAGGTTGCCGTGATTGAAGGTGGCCTAGAGGCATGGGAAGCCATTGGTGGTCAGCGAGATGGAGCCAACTCCCAGGATGAGCCCGGCCCTGATGCTTACAACGTTGTTTCTCGCTTGAAAGCGTTTTCTGAAGAGCGCCAGAAAGAGAAGCAGATGCAGTAAAATGATCGGTCCGAAGGGAGGCTGAGTTCTTCCTGGAGTTGTTCTTGATTAACGTCAGTTTTGGTTAAGGGCTTTTGTGAGGTTTGCGCGCCGCGCAAACCTCACAAAAGCCCATTTTTGCGTGCGCAATACGCACGCAAAAATGCCCATAATCGAAACAGACATTAGGTTTAACGCTGAGTCACAAAGCTCGTCGCTACCGATTTCGCTGCATGTATGTCGGTCGAACTGAGTTTGAAAGTAGGATCTTAGTAATGTTCTAGATATGTGTATGTGTGGGTAGAAGGCGGCTCCACCGCCCTTCTACCCACACATACACAACTGTGAAACACAACCCAGGAGCGCTAATTGAGCGGTTCTAAAAAGGTTTGAACACTGCCGTTGGGGGCTAGCACGACTCGGATTAAAGACTCTTGTCCGGTTGGGGTTGGCGACACGAAAGCTTCGCCGATTAGAGGCATTCCGGTACGGTCAATATAAGTGCCTGCAACCTGGCCCAATGGAACGATTTGCTGTACGGTGCCATCGGCATTGACGAGTACGCGATATTCCAGGGTTTGGTTAAGGGCTTCGGGGGGTTGCCAACGCTGCTGAAAGTAGCTTTCGGCTTCGGCCAGCTGGGGATTGGTATTTGTGCGAGGCCGAAATGTAGTCGTTGGCTCGGCGGCGGCAATGCTAGCATCTGCTGGGGCAGAGCCACCCGCTTCCGCAGAGGCAGCGTTCTCTGGGGTGCCTAGCCTCGTAGATGCAGCATCTGGATTTAAGTCACCTTGGGTAAAAGGCTCAAGCTGGCGGGCTTGAGAAGGTGAGGCTGCCTGTAGGGGGGCGGGTCTGTTTGCTGGGGCCAGTGCAACTTGATTTTGAGGAGTTGGGACGGCTTGGGGTTGGGGGACTGGTTGCCGTGGTGCTTGGGCAAATCCTCCAGGTTGTTGGCTGGGGATGGGTCGCAGGTTGCCAGCCGGTGGCTGCACTGGTTGGGGGACGGGAATACGGGTGCCGGGCGGTGGCAAGGGTGGGAAGCCGTTGGGAGTAGGGGTGGCCTGTGCTGTTTGAGGTGGAGTTGTGTTGGCGATCGCCCCATTTGCAGGAGTTGACTCCAGTCGGGCTGATTGGGGCGCGGTTTGTTCACTGGTTGCAACTGTGGCCGTTGGGGATTGGCTAATATCCATCACAAACTTGGTGACGCCGCCCGTCACGCCCAAGGCAAGCACCAGCACCGCAGCGGCCCGCATCCAACCAACGCGGCTGAGGCTGCCAGAGCGCTCTGCCCCAGGCAACGCCATGGCCTCGGCTGCATACTCATCGAGCGCATTGGCCAAGTCAAATAGTTGGGTTGCACTCAGCCGAACCGAAGCGGGAACATCGCCAGTGGCGAGCGATCCGAAGTGCAGAATATGAGACAACAGCCCCACGGGCTCTAGCCGAATGCCTGTAAACGAGGCCGCAGGAGCCACAGCGGTACGCCCTGCCATGGCCATTTGGGGTTGAGGGGCTTGCAGTGTGGTGGGCTGGTGCTCGGTTGCCAGCAGGGTGCTGGTGGGCGATAGCTGTCGCAAGGCTGGATGCGATCGCGCCGCATCTGGTTCTAGCAATTGCTGCACATAGATTCTCACCGTATCGCTGAGGGCCTCGAGCTGGGTGCGATCGCCAGATACCACAATCTGCTGATGGTCAGGCAATTTGGGGTCATCCAAACTGAGGCTAAACCGGAGGTTTTTCATCACCGTCCGATCCGTCCAGCTAGACAGCGCAGACCGTGCAGCCGCAATTTCGAGGGTGCAGGTCGGTGGAGTGTATCGACGCAGAACGGAAGTGGACATGGGCTAACAACTAGGTCAACAACGAGTAAAACAACAGCGAATGAACTGGAACTGGGATAGAAAATTTGCTTGCTTGAGCCTGTCTAGGCTGATATTAATCAGGGCAGAGCAGGCAATCGGGGCAGAACGAGCAATCGGGGCAGAGTAGACAAATTTTGTGAGCAATACTGAGAGGCGATCGCCAGCTTGATTATTTCGCTCGATCGAGCAAGGCCAACCAGAGCCGCCGCGAACCATTGGGCGCACTATAAAACAACAAATCAATCAACAGTTTAAGAGACAAGTAGGTGAGTTGGTCTGGAGAAGAATGCTCATCTTCTTCCATCCGCTCTTGATAAGTGTTGTTAAAGTTATCGATGTAGTCGCCTAGTAGAGCGGCTTCATACGGAGCACGATTTTGTTCTGTTAACTGCTCCAACAACGTAACAGCACGACGGATTAACTCCTGTTGTTGCTTTGCCAAATGGCAAATAATCATCACAAGCGATCGCGCCTCCTCAATATCCATCCGTTTGCGCCCTTGCCCCTTGCGTAAGGGACTCGACTGCCGCAATCGCCAGAGTGCTACTCGGTCTGCCACCACCTCCGTCAGCTTCAGCTCTTCTGCTGCACGCAGCATCGCATCCGAACCAATATCTGCCAGAGCCTCTAGAGCGAGCAATATCAAATCCAAATGCGCTTTGATATTGTCAAGCTGAGCCGCATCGGGTTGGTAAGCCAACGGCAGCTCATCTTGGGGCTGGTATGACGTGGGTAACTTGGCGATCGAGGGCATAACTCTAGATTAAGAGGGAACGGCAGCAGGATGGGGTTGGTTACGAGTCTTGAAACAAGACTGTTCAATGGTGCTATCAGTTGCAGACCGGCGCGACTTGTGGTTTCAACCATCCTGCGAAAGCTGATGCTTGTTGTGAGAGAACCAATCGCGAGAGCGGGTGTGCTCAGCCAATGAGCACTGGTTCAACCTTTGCTACTGGTGTATCACAGGAGCTGTAACGATAGAGCGACGATTGTGCCAGACAAAGAACCACTGTACCGAGCGGTTCTGAAATGAACCTGGGGCGACCGAGAGCTGGGACTCGCTGTGGAATACGAACGATCTCGCTTGTGGCTTAAAACGTAGCGTCACACGAGCCGCACCGTTTTAGATAACCCCTAACCAGCGAAAAGTACCAACACACAATTGTATCTATAGCTTCGCTTTCGTGTGTTCTATCTCTGTTATGAAATGCATAGGTTTACAGGCCAGCCTGAGGTCGCAATATCCCCAAGGCCAAGTCAAGCCAAGCATCGTGGGGACTTTGGCTTCGGTTCCAAATTGCAGAGCAGCTTGCTTTGTCTTTATCATTGTGTAAAGCTCAACAAAATACTCCTTTATCCTGCGGATTACCGTTGTAATGATTTGGTAATAAAAGATAGTTGGGGTTACGAGCAGGGGCCACAGGCTCTTGGTGTTCAGGGTGCGTTAGTGATCTCGTAGCGAACTGGTCTGAATGGCAGACTCTACACTAGGGACGTGGCGCAATGAAAAAAGTTTTGTTTTTGCTGGGAGAGCTCAACGATGCCGATTTGGATTGGCTCGTTGAGGTCGGTAAAAAAGAAGAAGTTCCAGCGGGTACGATTCTCATTCACGAGGGCCGCCCGGTCGATACGCTGTACATTTTGCTAGATGGAACGCTTGTGGTTTCGATTTCGGCACTAGAAGGTCGGCAAATTGCTCGCCTGTCTAGCGGGGATGTTGTGGGCGAAATGTCGTTTATTGATTCACAACCGCCTTCTGCAACCGTACAAACGTTGGAAAATTCTATGGTTTTGGCGATTCCGCGATCGCTCCTCTCTGAAAAACTACAGCAAGATGAAGGGTTTGGCTGTCGGTTTTATCGAGCATTGGCGATTTTGCTATCGCACCGATTGCGCGGCACTGTTAAAACGATGGGTGCCCCGGTTGGGTCCGCGGCTGATGCGGCCAACCCCGACGCCCAAACTCCGGTTGAGCCGACATTGCACGTGGCCCAGCGCCGCTTTGAGCGATTGCTGAATCAGGTCGAAACGGCATCGTCGTGAGGATGCTTGACGCAACGGGATGGATGGCTGTGCGTGCCATTCGTGCTAGAACAAGCCTTGCATTAGCCAACGACGGTGGGGGCAGGCAGCATAAATGTGGCCGTCCAGCCTACGGCCAAGCCCAGTGCTGATACCACGGTCAAAATAAAAAGCGACTGCCAGCGATTGTACCCAGCATTTTGCAAATCCAGCCGGGCCAAGGCTTCGGTTGCCAGGACGAGCAAAATGTATTCAAAAACGCTATACCACACCATCGCAAACACAATGGATATGGTGAGCAGCAGAATGATGGAGAAGTAGCCTAAGTCCGACTTGATCCAACGCCAGAGAAAGCCGCGTAACCCTTGTGACCATGTGGTGAGCAAGAGGGCTTGTCCCAACGCGAAAATGGCTACCATAATCCATGCGAGCTTGGGCACGGTGAGGTTGTATAACAGCCAGCTAAAAGAGCTATAGGCTCCTAGCAGCAGCAGTAGTGAAATGAATGGGGCCGCTTTGACAGAGATGTTCACGCTGGTTACAAGTTGGTAGAAATGGCTTGAACCGGACAGGTTGGAATACACTGCTCGCAGACAATACAGCGCGATCGCGTAAAGTTGAGCATGAAGGTATCAGGACGTAGGGTGAGGGCTTCGGTCGGGCATACACCTGTACATAGGCCACAGTGTACACACACATCTTCGTCAATCAAAATTTCGCGGCTTGAGGTAGAGAGTTCAATATCAAGCGATCGCAACCAGTCCAATGCGGCATCGAGCTGGTCAATATCGCCCGACAGCTCCACCACTAAAGTCCCAATTTGGTTAGGAGCCACCTGAGCGCGAATAATATTTGCGGCAACGTTGAAATCCTTTGCGAGCCGATAGGTGACTGGCATGTGAACCGAACGTTTTGGGAAGGTCAGCGTAACGCGTTTTTTCACAGAAGTGGCACCAAAAACGACGCATGAATCACGAGGGCAGTGCAGCAACCCGGCTGCAGCACTGCTGACTGCGATCTCTGCCAGATCTCAATTGTAGATCTGGTGTAGATCTGGGGATTTGCCGCGATGTAGACTGAGCGCTCTCGTAAGTGAGCTGAGCTGTAAGAAAACCCGTGTAGGGCTTACAGGTTGCGCTGGCGATTGAGCAATTTCGATCCAAAATGGGCTGTCGCTCGTTACCCTAGATTGTAAAGACTTCTGCTGGTATCGATTGGTATCTATGGCTGAAAATTCTTCTGATTTGACGGTTGGTTCGAGCGCTTCTTCCGCAGCAGCGCAAACCAGCGGTGCAGAAACGCGAATTCGAAATTTTTTGATTGCTATGGTGGCGATCGCCCTGAGTGTGGCTATCTTTTTTGGGTTGAATACAGAAACGGGAACCGGCAGCTTGGAAGCGTTAGCGACTGAAGCGACTCCGTTGGAAGTGGCTCAGCAAAACGATAAGCCTACGCTGATGGAGTTTTATGCCAACTGGTGTACCAGTTGTCAGGCAATGGCAGGCGATATGCTAGCCCTGAAACAGGAGTATGGCGATCGCATCAACTTTGTCATGCTCAATGTGGACAATAGCAAGTGGTTGCCCGAACTACTTAACTACCGGGTAGATGGCATTCCACACTTCGTATTTATGACGGCGGATGGGGAAGCGATCGCCAACATTATTGGTGAAATACCGCGCCCAGTTATGGCAGCAAATTTGGATGCGATCGCCACTGGTGCCGCCCTACCCTTTGCCAAAGCGAGTGGTCAAACTTCCAAAGTGGATGCTCCAATTGCGCCAAAATCCAGCGCAGGCGATGACCCTCGTAGCCATGGTGCTCAAGTGCAGCCCGGTTAATCCCTGCCATCTCAACATGCTGATCACGAGACCTCCGACACCCATCGCTGCTTGAAGCATGGTTTTTGAACGATGGAATGTTGTGTGGCTCTGCTGCACAACATTCCATGCAGAAAGTCTTGTGATAACTCGGGCAACCTCCAGACGACTCTTGCAGTAAAAAATTGGCCTTAGAATCACAGGTTAATGCTCATAGCACCAACGCCAGATCTGCCCATCGGGCAGATCTGGCGTTTTTAACGGGATGGGTTGAGGGTGAATTGAGAATGCGTCTAGGGTTGCTGCTCGTAATAGCTCGCTTGTTCGCGCAGGCTCGTGGCTTGTTCGATGTTGCCTTGGCGCTCGTAAAGGTCAGCGGCGCGCAAGTAATGCTCGACAATGGCGCGAGATTCATCGGGTTGGAGACGGGTGGCCTCGGCGTAGATGGCCTCGGCCAAATCGAGGTGAGGGGCGGGCTGGTCGGGATCTAAGCGTATGGCTTCGCGCAAAGAGGCGATCGCCCCAGCATAGTCTCCTTGCTGAAATTTGGTGCTGCCATCGGCATAGGCAAAGTCGTAGGCAGTGGCCTCGCGAACTCGTACGGTATAGGTACCGCCCTCTCGCCCAAAGGCTGTGCGCGCCACAATGGTGTACGCCCCGGTAGCAGGGAGCCGTACCACAATGGTGGGATCGGGACTCCGTCCATAGTCCTCATTGCTTGCAACCTCGGCTCCGTCAGGGCCACGCAGCACCAGCGAACCGTCAAACGCCGCATCCGCCATAAAAATAGCCACCGCTTGATTGGCGGTGCCGTTAAATATATGGGTACTCTCTTGAGGCTTTAGATTACCTGTCTGCTGCAAAATAACAGCATCGGCTGACTGGGCTAAACCAACGGTGGGTGTGCCGAGCATGCCACCCAAGACAGCGACAGCAACCCAGGCTACAGACTGAACGTTTCGAGGCAACGGCTTTCGCATATAACGGATTCCTAATTAAACGAGAGGGGGAGTGTGGTTTAGCACCCAGCGTCGCCAGCAACAGGAATCTCCACCACGGCTGAGCCTTGCTCAACGCGGACGGTTCCCTCTCGAATGGCAACCGATTCAATTTCTCCCCGTTCACCCAGTTCTACATTGGCTGTGACGGTGATTCCGCCATTTTGACTGACAAATGTTTGAGAGGTGCGTTGACCATAAAATTCTTCACCACTGGCGGCAGTGCGGTTAAAGCGAACATCTTCTCCGTTAATGCGCATGATCATGGAGTCGTCATCCAGGCCGTTCAGCAAAATAAAGCGGCGATCGCCAGCACTCGCTGTTGACTCTTCGGCGCGCCACAGCGTCATGCCGCAGCCTGCTGCATCTAGCCGCGCGATATCGTCAAAGCCGTAGTCACCAATTTCGATCGTGTTGCCTTGGGCGGTGTTGCCAGTGGCGGATGGAGCGGTGGGCTCGCTGGTCGGGGTGGCGGTGGCAGTGGCGGTGGGTGGCGTGGGTTCGGGGCTGTTGCCAGCGGTGGGCGTTCCATCACAAGCGGCTAACAATCCAACAGTTGCGGCGATAACGAGGGTATAAGCAAGCTTTTTCATAGGGCTCCTCACATTGATTGGGGCTACTTCTTCAGTCTAAAAGCCGCACTCAACAGCATATGAGACGTTACAGATTTTGTAATCAATCGTGGAACCGTGCGATGGTGCTCGATAGGTGGATTGGGGCAGCTTGGGATTGGGACAGCTTGGATTGGGACACCTCTGTTGAGCATGGGTTGCCAACGAGCGTCGCTGGCAACGGGTTCGACGATAGACTAAGTGGATAGAAGCCTAAGGGGATAGACATGAGGGAAATGAGGTGAACTCATGGCTGCGATTGAGTTTCGCGATGGAAAAGATTTAGATGTAGATGCGGTGATTGAGCTGTATGTGGCCTCAACGCTGGGCGATCGCCGCCCCATTGACGATCGCTCTGTGATGGCGGCCATGGTGCAGAATGCCAATTTGGTAGTGACTGCATGGGATGGAGCGCAATTGGTGGGCATTGCGCGATCGCTCACGGATTTTGTCTATGTGGCTTATCTGTCGGACTTGGCGGTACGGCAATCGCACCAGCGGCAGGGCATTGGCATTCAGCTCGTTCAAAAAACAAAGGAACGGTTGGGCGATCGCGCCAGCTTGATTTTGCTGGCGGCACCCCAGGCCATCAACTACTATCCCAAGATTGGCTTTACCCAGCATCCCAGTGCGTGGGTTTTGGATGCAGCAGGGCCGTTTCCGGTGCCATAGAGCGATCGCCAAGTTTCTGAAATGCCGATACGACGATGGTGGCTGGCTCATCTTCACGGAAGGGAGATTTTTTCTGAGTGAAAATTGGCAGTCGAACTCCCGTTGTATAGTTGAGGGAAGGATTTGCAACAGGAGTGTTCCATGCTGTTTGGTTTGGGCTGGCCAGAAGTGACGGTCATTGGAGTCGTGGCGTTGCTCATCTTTGGCCCCAAAAAGATTCCAGAGCTAGGCGGAGCGCTTGGAAAAACGCTGCGTGGCTTTAAAGAAGAAATGAACAAGCCTGATGAGCTAGAGGAGTCGGATACGGATACGGAAGGCTAAAGAAGGCGATCCCACGTCTTCAATTTGCATCAGGCGAACTGGATTCCATCATTAAACGGGGCACTAGGTTTATAACCAGTGCCCCGCTTGGCTTGGATTCACGATTTTTGCCAATCTCTGCAAATGATGTACCCCGAGTCAGTTTAGGCACCGGGCACGTATTTTTCTAGCTCCGAACTATCTGGGGTAGAGCCGTTTGTTGTGCTAGGGCTGCTGGGCGGCTCAATAGTGCTGGCCACAACCTCTCCGGTAACGGCTTCTGCGGGAGCTTCCGACAACTCCACAGATTGAAGGGCGATCGCCTCATCTAAGGGGCGTCGTGCCTCAATCAGTTGGATAGCGCGCCGTACGCTTTCAGGCAAAATCACTACAAGCCCATTCTCTTGAGCTTGATCAAGTGCAGTATTGATGGCTTCTGTCTCGTTCAGAATGATCTCGTAGCGCATGTTGGGCTGAATTTGGCGAATTCCTTCCACAATCAGTCGGGCAGCATCGCCTCGGGGGCGACCGCGGGTGTCGTCATCCTCTTTCACCAAAATTCGGTCAAAGATGGCGGCTGAAAGGCGACCCAGGGTAATGAAATCCTCGTCGCGGCGATCGCCAGGACCCCCGACAACGCCGACCCGCTCGCCATCCCAATTCTGCACAAAGCCTCCCAGCGCCTCGTAGCTGTGGGGATTGTGGGCGTAGTCCACCAGCGCATGAAACGAGCCTAAATTGAACAAGTTCATCCGTCCCGGCGTTTGATTGGCCGATGCCTGGAACGTCGCCAGCGCCATGCGAATAGCTTCAATGCGGACTCCCTGCGCAAAGGTCGCTAAGCAGGCCGCCAGCGCATTGGCAATCATAAAGGGAGCCTTGCCGCCCATCGTCAAAGGCACATTGGCCGCCTGCTCAATGCGCAGCGTCCAATCTCCTTTCAAAATAGAGAGATAGCCATTCTCATACACCGCTGCGAGTCCGCCCTGTTGCGTATGACGCTTCAAAATCTCATTATCGGGACTCATCGAGAAGTAGGCCACTTGCGCCTTCACCCGTTGAGTCATAGCCGATACCAGGGGATCGTCTGCATTCAAAACCGCATACCCATTGGGGCTGGCGGTTTCGGCCACCACACTCTTCAGGTGAGCGAGTTCTTCCACGGTGTCAATATCGCCAATTCCTAGGTGATCCGCCGCCACATTCAGTACAACGCCGATGTCACACTCCTTAAAGCCCACCCCGGAGCGCAAAATGCCACCCCGTGCCGTTTCCAAAACGGCCACCTCGACCGTGGGATCTTGCAGGATCACCTGAGCACTCTGGGGGCCGGTGGTGTCCCCTGGTTCCACCAGGTAGTCCCCAATGTAGATGCCGTCGGTGGTGGTAAAGCCCACGACTTTGCCCGTCTGCTTGTAAATGTGAGAAATCAGACGGCTGGTGGTGGTTTTGCCGTTGGTTCCTGTGATCGCCACAATGGGAATGCGGGTGGGGGTTCCCGGCGGAAACAGCATGTCTACGATCGCCTCTCCCACATTGCGGGGTACGCCTTCGCTAGGCGAAAAGTGCATCCGCAGACCGGGAGCTGCATTCACCTCAACAATTACCCCATCCACTTCCCGCAGGGGCCGGGAAATGTCTTCGGTTACCACATCGATCCCTGCGATATCCAGGCCAATGGTTTTGGCAGTGCGCTCGGCAATCCACAGGTTTTCGGGGTGAATTTCATCGGTGCGATCGATGGCAATGCCGCCTGTGCTCAAGTTTGCCGTGGCCTTGAGGTAGCACCGTTGGCCTGCGGCTGGAATGGTGTCTAAGGTTAAGCCTTGGCGCTCCAGGATTTGAAATGCCGCCCGATCCAGCTCAATTTGCGTGAGCACGTTGTCATGTCCGGCACCCCGTCGGGGATCGCTGTTGGTGGCTTCAATTAGCTCCAGGATGGACGATGTGCCGTCCCCAACCACATGGGCCGGAACTCGCTCCGCCACGGCTACTACTTTGCCATTGACGACCAAAATGCGGTGATCGCGTCCACGGTAGTAGCGTTCTACAATCACAGCCTTGGTTTTGGAGGCTTCTTTGGCGGCGTCGTAGGCTTCTTCTGCGAGTTCCCAAGTGGTGATGTTGATGGTGATGCCGCGACCGTGGTTGCCATCCAGCGGCTTAATCACGATGGGATATCCACCAACGTCTTCAATGGCCTGCTCTAATTCATCGAAGTAGTAGATAACGGTGCCGCGCGGTACGGGAATGCCCGCATCTTGCAGCATGCGCTTGGTGCCTTCTTTGTCGCTGGCCAGCTCCACACCCAAAATTCCGGTGTTGCTAGACAAGCTGGCCTGAATGCGCTTTTGGTATACGCCGTAGCCCAACTGAATTAAGGCACGAGTGCTCAACGGCATCCAGGGAATGCCTCGATTTTCCGCTGACTGTACAATGTTTTCGGTGCTGGGACCCAAGGCTGCGTCTTGAGCAAATTCGCGCAGATCGGCAAGGTCTTGCTCCAACTCTTCGGGCGAATAGTGACCCGTTTCAACAATGCTTTGGCATAACCGAACGGCGGCACGGGCAGCATAGCGTCCGGCCTGCTCGTCTACGTATTCAAAGACGACTTGATAAACCCCAGGGGTGGAGGTTTCGCGGGTTCGGCCAAAGCCGACGGGCATTCCCGCTAAGGTTTGCAGCTCTAGCGCAACGTGCTCCACGATGTGGCCCATCATGGTGCCTTCCTGTACCCGACTAAGGAATCCACCTCGGCACCCTGGCGAACAAAAGTGCTCTACAAGGCTGGGCAATACTTCCACCAACCCGTCGTAGAATCCCGAAATCTCGTTAGAAGGGGTATTGGCGATCGCTTCCAAATCGAGACGCACAAGGATGAGATTGGTGTAGCGAATGCTCCAATAGTTTGGGCCTCGCAGGGTCTGGGTTTTAAGGATTTTCATAGCGAATCAAACTCAGTCAGTTGGGGAGCAGAAACAGTGGCGCAATAGTCTAGTTTCAGATCTGTCAGATCCTACAAACCGTTCGTGGTGAACAATTTCTTCCAAGTCTTGTTGGTCTCATCCCGACTTTTGTGAATATGAAAGCCATGTAGAACCTGTGGGATATGGATTTGGCGGTTTACTGGATCCGACTTAACTAAGGCACTGAATAAAGGCTGAGTGAATGAAAACTAGGCTGAAAGTCAGGAATTTCGAGAGGGAACGAATCAATGCCTGTCACGGTCGAGCTGGGTTGAACCTAGAACGTCAGTATGCAGGCTGGAATTGGCGAAGTGCCTCAAACGGTTGCACTTGCTATTGAAGCAAACTGTGGGATGGGTAAACGACTGCCTAAGTAAATAAATTGAGCGTTGCAGGATGAATGAAAGGATGCGATTTAGTGGGTGCTTGGTAAGATGACCCGCTTGTAAAAATCGTAGCGATCGCCATGGCTGAGGATATGAATTCGCATGTTGTGGATGCTGAGGGGATCGCTGGTACCCACATCGGCCTGATTGGTGTAGGAAATTTCGCCCGGATCGATGATGGTGACAGTCCCTTTGCCCAAGACCCGAAATGTACCGTCGGCCTCGAACATGGCGCAGGTGTCTTCATCAATGCCAATGCCCAATTTATCGGGATAGGCGGCGATCGCACTCATCAGCCGTGCCATGCGATTGCGGTTATGGAAGTGTTGGTCTACCAGCACTTCAGGGATGATGTTGAGCCCTGCCGTTAAATCCACCAGCGATCGATTGGGCGACTCGCCACTGCCGCCACCGGCAATCATGTGCTGGCCCATCACCGCTGCGCCTGCGCTGGTGCCCGCCAGGGTAATTTCGCCCAGCTGTGCCCGCAGCCGAATTTTTTCCATAATGGGGGTATCGGCCAACAGCCCGCACAACCGGAGCTGATCGCCGCCAGTCAAGAAGACGCCTGTGCAGTCTTCAATAAACGAGAGCCAGCCTGAATCGTAGCCATGCTCTCGATCTTGAATGTTGACGATCTCGATGGTCTTGGCGCCCATGCTCTCGAAGATCTCTTGATACCGATTGCCAATGACAGCCGGCTCGCGAGAGGCCGCAGGGACAATTGCAATGCGGGCGTCGCTGCCACCCGATCGCGAGAAAAACGTACTGAGAATTAAGCGACCATGAACTTTGTCTTCTGCTCCGCCAATCACTAAAACGGAGGTGTTGGTAGTCTGAGGCATCCTTTGACGCAGGGATGTGGGTTCTGTTTGCAACATCGTGTCTGGTTTGAACGGGCGGATCAAGAACTGCTTTAGCAACTCTGTCATGCTATAGCTACGCTCGTTCATAAAAAAGTCGGTTGTATGAACCTAAATCTAGTACAGTGGCGATCTAGCAAGTCTACCCAACCAGCTTGCCCCGTAGGTTTCAGAACCAATGGCGTAGCCAAGGCAAATCAGAAAATCTGATAAAAGAATCTTAAACGTCTAGGCTTAATTATTTAAGCACAATTACAGATTGAATCATCACCCATTCTCTTTTGAGTTACCATTCCTTGAACATGAATCCGGTTCGCGATGGCTTTGGTCTGCGGTTTGATATCGTGACCCTGTTTCCCGATTTTTTTGAGTCGCCGTTGCAGTCTGGCTTATTGGGCAAGGCGCTGGCAAATGCGATCGCTCAGGTGCATTTAACCAATCCGCGTGACTTTACCACCGATAAGCACCGCAAGGTGGATGACGAGCCCTACGGAGGTGGCGTTGGCATGGTGATGAAGCCAGAGCCCATTTTTGCGGCGGTAGAGTCTTTGCCTGTGTTACCCCGGCGCGAGGTGCTGCTGATGACGCCTCAGGGCCAGCCGATGAATCAGCCGCTGTTTCAAGAGCTATCGCAAAACTACGACCAGCTCGTGCTGATTTGTGGCCATTACGAAGGGGTCGATGAGCGGGTGCTGCACTTGGTGACGCGGGAGGTATCTCTGGGAGACTTTGTGCTGACCTGTGGCGAGATCCCGGCGCTGGCGTTGCTGAATGGGGTCATTCGCCTCTTGCCCGGAACGGTAGCCAAAGAGGATTCGATTAAATATGACAGCTTTGAGGACGGGCTGCTGGACTATCCCCACTACACGCGGCCTGCCCAATTTCGCGATATGGCGGTGCCCGATGTGTTGCGATCTGGCAACCATGAGGCGATCGCTCAATGGCGACGACAGCAGCAAATGGAACGTACCCAACAGCGCCGCCCTGACCTGTGGAAAGCATGGCAAGCCCAGCACCAAGCCTAGTTCTCAACTGGGAAAGCCCAGCTAGCCGCAGCGCTTAGTATGAATGCAAATTGCCCATCCCAAGGAGCTGGGTGTGCAACTTCAAATGTTTTAGGATTGAGGGTGATGACGAAAACGATTGTGATTACGGGAGTGAGCCGTGGTTTGGGACGGGTGATGACGGAGGGCATGATTGCGGCAGGACACACCGTGTTGGGCTGTGCGCGATCGCCCCAAGCCATTGCCGAGCTTCAGCAGCAGTACGCGGCACCGCACGACTTTGCAGTGGTGGATGTGGCCAAAGATGCCGAAGTTAAGGACTGGTGCGATCGCCTGGTGCAGCGTTACGGTGCGCCCGACCTGGTGGTGAATAACGCCGCCATCATCAACGAGCTGGCTCCACTGTGGGAAATCCCAGTGGATGAATTCGATCGACTCATTGATATCAACATCAAGGGCGTAGTGAACGTGATTCGGCACTTGGTTCCGGCGATGGTGGCCCAGCAGCGGGGAATTATCGTGAACTTTAGCTCTGGCTGGGGCCGATCAACGTCGCCGGAAGTGGCCTCCTACTGTGCCTCCAAATGGGCCATCGAAGGCTTGTCTCAGGCGATGGCGCAAGAATTACCTGCCGGAATGGCGGCGATCGCCCTCAACCCTGGCATCATCAACACGGACATGCTGCAAATTTGCTTTGGGGATGACGCATCGGCCTACCCCAAGGCCCAAGCCTGGGGCAAGCGGGCGGTTCCCTTTTTGCTCAAGCTCACCAGTCGCGACAATGGGCGATCGCTCACTGTGCCTAGCTAAAACGCCAAGCTTGGGAGCGATCGCCCATCGTAATCCATGTTCAATGATTTATGTTCAATGATTCCTGCTCAACTGATCAGCAGTTGAACTAGGGGCTAGCCTATAGCAGACCCACAAAGTGCAGCGGCCCCTGACCGCTAATCAGCTCCACCAACAGGGCAATAAAGCCCAGCATTGCCAAGCGACCATTCCAAACCTCGGCTGCCGGAGATAGACCCCATTCCCAACGCTCTGGTGGGTAGATCTTTACCTTCTTCTCAGGACGAGCGATTTGGTCGAGGGTGACATTGGGGGAATTCAGAGCATCCACAACCATATCGGCCAGCTCCCCAATAAAGATGGGATGAGTATTGAGGGCAGGAACCCGCTGGAAGTGATGAATCCCGGCTTCCTCTGCGACTTCTCGATACTCAATATCAATCTCTTGCAACGTTTCGATATGTTCTGAAACAAAGCTGATAGGTACGACGACCAATTCTTCAATTCCACGCTCTGCCAATTCGGCGATCGCATCTTCGGTATAGGGCTGCAACCATTCCACCGGGCCAACTCGGCTTTGGTAGGCCAGAGTGTACTCATTGGGGCGATTAAGAGTTTGCATGATGAGCTTGGTGCAAGCTTCAATTTCCTGCTGGTAGGGATCGCCTGCCTCTTCCACATAGCTCACCGGCACCCCGTGAGCACTGAAAAAGATGTGTGCCTTGTCAGGCTCGGCTAACTGATCCAACTGTTGAGCAATCAGGTCGGCCATGGCTTTGAGATAACCAGGGCGATCGTACCAGGATGGAATGAGGGTGTAGTCAATGCGTTGTAGGTCAGGATCTTCTTCCCACAGATTTTGCAGCAAGCGGAAGCTAGAGCCACTGGTGCTAATGGAAAACTGGGGATACAGCGGCAAGATTACCAACTTTTCAATGCCGTCGCGCTTAATGCGAGCGATCGCCTCCTCGGTAAAGGGCGACCAGTAGCGCATACCAATGTATATCTGCACATCCTGTCCGCGCTGTTGCAGGCTCTCTTGTAGGGCTTGGGCTTGCTCTTCGGTAATGCGACGCAGCGGAGAACCACCGCCAATCTGCTTGTAATTTTCTTGAGATTTACTAGCTCGGGTTGAGGCGATGAACCAAGCCAACGGCTTTTGCAGCCACGTAATTGGCAAGCGAATGATCTCTGGATCGGAAAACAAGTTGTAGAGAAACGGACGGACATCTTCTAACTTGTCCGGTCCACCCAAATTCAGCAATAAAACGCCAACTCGACCCATAGTGGCTACCGCTTCCCCATATCTCTTAATATTTGTTACTGATTTTAACAACTATTCTTGCAGATCAGCGACATGACCACACAAGTTTTCTGTCTCAAAATCTTGCCTTTGCGATCGCTCTAGCCAACCCAGCGCTCTAATGCTTCGAACGTAAGTACTATAAAGATAATGGGTGGGTTCAGCGATCTTTCGATAGGCAGATTTTTTTCCAAGGCGGTATAGAGCTATGACCCCTGACTTAGCGATCGCATTGCAGCGATGGTTTGGGCGATCGCCATACCCCAGCCCCACGTGCTCCCCAATCTCGTTGCATTGCGCCTACAATGCTCCAGCACCAGCTTGGTTCTGGGCGGCTGAGATCAGCATTGGACCTCAGCGATCGCTTGGCAAGCTCCAAATGTTGTAAGTGATATGTCCATGTCCGATGTGTCTGCCCTCGATCCCAAGCTTGAGCAAGTCAACCAGCGACTGAAGGCCGCGCGCATGGGCTTGCAAATTGAGCGGCGGGGCTCCAAGTTGAACTTGCGGGGAAC
Organism: Leptolyngbya sp. AN02str; assembly: GCF_050565595.1. NCBI lineage: Bacteria > Bacillati > Cyanobacteriota > Cyanophyceae > Leptolyngbyales > Leptolyngbyaceae > Leptolyngbya > Leptolyngbya sp. AN02str. The sequence continues at coordinate 53,780 of NZ_JBNXVR010000021.1, forward strand.
GTTACCCCCTCGGCCTGGTAGCCATCGGTTGCGCCCGCATCAGCAGCGGCTACGGCTCGATCTGCCCGCTACGGCGGCTGGGCTGAAGCAAGCAGAACAAGAGGTGAAGGTGATTGCGGCTAAGCTCATTCAAAAAACCTTTGATTGGCGTGACTACCTAGATATCTCCGGCGGTGGTCGGCTGATTCAAATGGATTTGCCGCAAAAAGTACAGGCCTTTCAGGAGCACATGCTGGCCCATCCCAAACGGGGCAGCAACCCCGGTTCGGTACGAACGACTTGGGACAAAGCCTACGCTCCTTACCTGAACAAGCTGCTGCACATTGCGGGCGATCGCCCAAACCTCAGCTTGCCCGAAGCCATTTACCTAACGGTTCAAGACACTGCGGCCCACACCCGCAGTCGCCAGGTGTGCTGCACCGCCATGAGCGCATTTGCCCAATTTTTGCACCTCGATTTACCCATCGACCTCAAAACTTACTGGGGCGACTATGGCACTGCCAAAACGCAGAAACGAGACTTGCCCACCGATGACGAGATTCTCAACTTCTGCGATCGCATCCCCAATCCGGCTTGGCGATTTGTGTATGGAGTCATGGCCACTTACGGTTTGCGTAACCACGAAGTATTCTTTTGCGACTATACCGCCCTCAAAACTGGCGACCCCAAGGGCGTGATTGAAGTTCTGGAAACTACCAAAACGGGCAGTCATCAAGTGTGGCCCTTCTATCCCGACTGGGTAGAGCGCTTTCAACTTCGCGACGTGAACTTGCCCCCGCTCAACACTGACCTGACTGAAACAACCCTTCAGCGCATTGGGCAGTTGGTGTCTACCCAGTTTCGTCGCTACAATCTCCCCATTTCGCCCTACGATTTGCGCCATGCTTGGGCGGTGCGTACCATTCACTTGGGGATTCCCGACACCGTTGCCGCCAAAATGATGGGCCACTCGGTTGCCATTCACACACGCACCTATCATCGATGGATTACCGGACGAGATCAGCAGCTTGCGGTAGATGCAGCGATGATGCGGCTGTCCAATCGATCATCGGCTCTGCAATCGGAATGAAGATGTCACCAAACTTCCCATCGGAGCGAATAGACCTCCTGCACAAATCGGTTGCATGAATTGTTCGCACAAGTTATTGCGCAGCTCCGTTGTGCAACGATGCATCCTTCCCAAAACGCCATGCGTGCAGGAGTCTTGAGGGTTTAGGCAGGTTCAATATTTCGGACTCGTATCGTTGGAATGGGTTGTGGGATGTACCAGCTCTAACGTGTAACACCGCATCGTCTGAATGATAGTGATGATGGTGTTGTGTATGTAGTTCATATCGCTATCGATGAGCCTGACTTGAATAACTGTACCCGTTTGTGGAATGCCAAATTTAATTGGCAGTGCCATGATCTGAATATATATACGTGAATGATTCATGAACACGCTCGGGTTTAGGAGTTCAAGACCGTGAGCCGTTTGTTGTGGTTTCACATCATGGCTAGATTGTGTGGAATGAGTGTATGGAGTGGATTGTTTCTTCATTCATGTGCGATCGCGCAGATTGTTCCTGATACGACGCTACCTGTTCCTTCCAGCGTGGTCACGAGCGATCAGTCCATCCTCATTCAAGCGGGTACGCAAGCTGGAGAAAATCTATTTCATAGCTTTTCCGAATTTTCGATCCCAAATGGTATGACGGCCTCGTTTCAAGTGATGTCTCCAGAGGTGCAGCGCATTATTGCTCGGGTGACTGGTGGTTCGCTTTCCAATATTTACGGTGTCTTGGAAACGGTGCAACCGAACGGTACCGTCAGCAATGCAGATTTGATTTTGATGAATCCCAATGGAATTGTTTTTGGACCGAATGCAACGCTGAATGTGGGTGGGGCTTTTTTGGCGACAACTGCTAGCCAAATAGAGTTTGCAGATCAGGTTCAGTTTCGGGCCAATGGAACACAGTCGTCGTCGTTGCTGACGGTGAGTGTGCCGATGGGGTTGCAGTTTGGGCAGCAGGCTGGGGCGATCGCCCATTCCTCGCAGGCTAACCTCGACTTTGATCCAGAAACGGGCGATATCATTCACGGTGGGCTGAGTGTACAACCGGGCAGTACCCTGGCGCTCATTGGCAATGGGCTCACCATGAACGGCGGCACGATGACGGCCCCAGCCGGACACATTTATTTGGGGTCGGTTGCGGCGAACTCTACCGTAACCATGCAACCTCAGGCTGGTGGCTGGTCGTTTGAGTATGGAGCGAATTCGGCACCGCAGTCGATGCAGTTCTCGAATGGGGCGATCGCCACAACGAGCGGCAGCAATGGTGGCTTCATTCACCTGTATGGCAGCCAGATCGACCTGGCAGACGGCTCGCAACTGCTGGCAGCGACCCGTGGCGATAGCAATGGAGCGGGCATCCACATTCAGGCCAATGCGCTCAACCTCAACAGTGGGGCAAAAATTAACACCACAACGACAGGGGAGGGCAACAGTGGCGATATTCAAATTGATGCCAGCACAGTACAGGTGCAGAACGGCGCTCAAATTTTTGCCAATACTGATTCGAGTGGAGATGGAGGCGCGATCGCCATCACCGCCGATTCGATTGTGCTGGATGGCACCTCCGCCAATGGGAACGGTAGCCTCACAGGCGTATTTACCCAAGCTCAGGCGGCGGCAACAGGCAGCGGTGGGCTCATCACCATGCAAGCTGGGCAGATTCGTTTGCTCAATGGTGCCCAAATTAACACTCTAACTCAAGCCCGAGGCCATGCTGGCAGCATCGTCCTGCAAGCCAATACGATTGAAATCGACAGTGCGTTATCCACTGCAGAACCCAATGCCTACCGCAGTGGGCTATTTGCCAATATTCAATATGGGGCATTTGGCGATGCGGGCAGCATCGATATCGTGGCCAACACGTTACTACTCAACGACGGAGGGGCGATCGTTGCGGGCACCGAGGGAAGCGGGAGTGCCGGCGGCATTTCGATCAACGCCCATGAAGTGACCGTGCAAAACAACAGCATCATTTTCATTGGTAGTGTGAATCCCAGTGGAGATGCGGGAGCCCAGGGACAGCTCACCATTCATGCGCACAATTTGGTGATGCAAAATCGGGGGCGGCTTTTTGCCAGTACGGTTGCGGGCGATGGGGGCAATATTGTGCTGCATCTAACGGGAAACCTGTTGCTGCGGCATAACAGCGACATTACAACAACGGCAGGTTTGGAGCAAACGGGCGGCAATGGGGGCAGCATCACCATTGATGCGGCATTTATCGTCGCTGTGCCATCCGAAGACAGCGACATTACCGCCAATGCCTATGTGGGAAATGGCGGCGATATTGCAATTCAGGCGTTGGGGATTTTTGGGATTCAGCCCAGTTCGCAGGCGTTGCCCCACAGCAGCGACATTACGGCTAGCTCAGATTTGGGGACAAACGGGCTGATTACGATCAACGGTTTGGAGTTTGATTCAAGTGCGCTGGTGAATTTGCCTGCCGATGTGACGGATGCCACTCAGCAAATTGCTCAGGGATGCGGCAACCGAGGGGCGATCGCCCCATCCCAACCAACCGCCAGCGAATTTGTCATGACCGGGCGAGGAGGCTTGCCCGCAGCGCCGAGCGATGTGCGCAGCGCCAGCATACTCACCCGTTGGAGCAGCTTGGCATCGGGCAATGCACCAATTTTGCAAGCCCAGCCCACCGGCACACACACTAGCCTTGCTCAGCCAACGGTTCTGTCTGGTTCGGCAAATGGGCCTCTGGTAGAGGCTCAGGGTTGGTATACAAACCGCGCTGGAGAAACGGTACTACTGGCAGAACTGCCAACGCCCGCCCTTGCTCAACAGCAAGCCCATCATTCCTGTTCCTAATTCACCCGCACTTTCATGCCATGCACCATTGTCCAGTTCAACCCGATTGGAAGGGCGATCGCGCGTTCATTTCGGCTTGGTTTAGAACAGCAACCTCAACGAGCGGCTGTATTGACCATTTGCTCTCATTCAACGACGGGAACCTATTTGGAATTTAGAGGAACAAACCATGTCTAAGTCAATTATCTTCACCTTGCCGGACGACATCCTTTTGCAACCCTTAGCGGCTCCACAAAACATTGACATCTTTTATCAAGACGGAGACGTGACTCCGGTTCCTGCGCTACATCCGCAATGTACCAATGCTGCAGATATACGGAATTGGAGCATTTTTGCAACCAACATTACGGCCAACGCAGGCGGAGGGAATGACATCATAACAGGCGGAAGCGGTAACGATAAGTTGTTTGGTGGAAATGGCAACGACAACATGTATGGCGGTGCTGGAATTGACACCCTGGTTGGTGGAGAGGGAGCCGACACCCTAACTGGTAATACAGGTTCCGATAGGCTGTATGGCGGGGTCGGCAACGATCAGCAAGGGCCAGACAACACCCCTGGAACTATCCCTATCCCTCAATTGGTTTCTCAACAGCCAATTGCAGTTCCACTGCTGATCGATACCGATACGGACAATGCCAATGATTATTTGGATGGTGGAGAGGGGAATGACTACCTGAACGGTGGCTTTGGCGCAGACACCATGATCGGCGGATTGGGAAATGACACGTTTGTGGTGGGTAATCCGAATGATGTGGCATTTGAACTAGCCGGACAGGGAAACGATACCGTGATCACCTACGGAGATATTACGTACACGCTGCCAAACCATGTAGAACGCATTGAAGTGCATGGGAATAAGCAAGTAGGAGCAAATCTAACCGGAAACGCATTAACCAACATCATGAAGGGTGCCAATGGCAACGACTCTGTTAACGGAATGAATGGTGATGACATTCTGTATGGGCTGAGTGGCAACGATACATTGGATGGCTGGAATGGCAATGATGACCTCTATGGTGGAGCCGGAAATGATCAGCTATGGGGTTACTTTGGCCAGGATTACCTGAATGGTGGTGGTGGAAACGATACGCTGCGAGGTGAAAGCGGTAATGACGTGCTCGATGGCTGGAACGGTAATGATGTCATCTACGGTGGATCGGGAAATGACTCAGCCTTAGGATATGCCGGAAACGACACCGTGTATGGAGGGTCAGGCAATGACACGCTGTTAGGCGAAGCCAACAATGATGTGCTGTTGGGTGAAGCTGGGGCTGATTTGCTGGTGGGTGGTTTGGGAAATGACACGCTCAACGGTGGTAGCGGCAATGATGTGCTGAATGGCTTCACAACGTCCAATACTGCCTACAACGCTACAGCGCAAGTGGATTACTTAACAGGTGGCACGGCTTCCGATACGTTTGTGTTGGGAAGTGCGGCTGGGGTGTTTTACTTCGAATCTGGTAATGGCCACGCCATTATTCAAGACTGGGTTGCCGGAGTTGATAAGATCCAGGTTGCAAGTTCGACGACCGCCGGTGGAGGGCTTTACACGCTGCAATTTAAGGTTGTGGACGGAATTGGGACTAGTGCGATCGATACAGAGATCTATTTCACCAATACCTCGGGTGTCAAGGATCGTATTGGCATTGTCAAGGATTCAACCAGCGTTAGTTTGACGGAGAGTTTCATCTTCGTTTGAGCATCGTTGCTGTATAGCATCTGTGTACAACGATGACGGCTTCCAGACAAGCTTTTGGAGAACTTCCAGGCAAGCTTTTGGAGAACTTTTGGAGAAAGTCATTGTGCAGGAGGTGAACGGTTGATGGCTAGAGCAAAAGTGTGTTCATCCAAGCTTGCGCCCTGTTCAAATCGCTGTATGGCTAAAACATGTGTTACTTGGCTCGGTATTTGATTAGCAAATCATCTAATGTTTTTTTGAGTTCTTCTGTTTTTTGGTAGATGTGATTTTCAAAGTCAACTGGCCATTCCGTTTCTGGTAATGCTTTCACATGGTTAGGAAGGTATGGCTGATCCGGTCGTGTGCAATACATTCCCCAAATCGTCGTTGAGGTCATAAATTTGATGAATTCGGGTGGATATTCTGCTCCATCAATTAAGTGAGCTTTGGTTTTAAGAATAGTTGTGATCTCATCATTCTGTTGCTTAAACAAATGAATCACATCCTGATTGACCTCCGTTAAGTTTGAATAGAGCCAAATTGGATAAATTTTGGAAGTGAGCTTCAAAGAGGCATAAATTGGGCCATAAAATTCTTCAATCTGTCGTCTTCTGTATTCTAGGTCGGCTTCAGTCAGCAGGGTTTCTTTGTGGAGCGCTTTTTGCAACCCTGTTTCAATAACTTTCTCTGCTGAAAACTTTAGAAACGTTCCTGCGCCCAATGCGCTCGCTAGAAAAACACCCAATATTTGCAGTAAATCCATCCAGCAAACCTCCACAGTTCTATCGGCTTCCAAGGGGATGATTTGGGTGGTGTGGACTTCGCCTACATGACCCAAAACTATTCTTAAAATGCCACTATGGATAATTTATGAATGATTTTACTCTTCTTTGAACAATAAGATTTTTTGCTGAATGTAATGGTTGTGCAATGTTGCATCCTGGGATTGAAGTGAATGATCGGAAGATGATTTGATACTTCAATGGATGCTCAAGTTTTAAGTACCTCGATACCATTAAACCCAGACCCTAAAACTGTGTGCCGCCCTCTGTACATGCGGCACACAGTTTTGGGGTTTATGCTTAATGATGGCTGCTTGCTTATCTTTCTCTTTTTAGATATTCCAATTCCAATTGCCTTTGGTCGGTAGTAATCAACCTCAGTAAAAATGACGACTGTTGGTGCTGGTGTTGGCATAGCCCTTTTCTCGACCGTTCACCTTTCGTTTTCTCAAGATTGGGTATTTCGTTCACAGATCCCGATCGCCAGTCATTCATGTCTGGCATAAGTTGCATGTCTGGCATGATTAGCATGACTTGTCTTGTTGCGCATCGGTTCGATGTCCTATGCTCAGTACGTTATTTGTACAGAATGTGTTTTCAGTTGTAGGTGTTGAGTCGTGGAGTCCTTTAACTGTTAGCTGCATGAGCATGGAGGGAACTCTGTTTTCAATATCGATTATCCGAAATGTCGATTATCCGATCTAAAGAGAATTTTCTAGACATGAAAACCCAGGTACCCCCAAAAAACAGAACCGTTCCGCTGCAAATGGTTCTTGTTTTTCCCTTTGTGCTTCAGGTTTTTGGAGCCGTTGCGCTTGTGGGTTTCTTGTCTTTTAGAAATGGGCAAAGGGCGGTCAATGAGTTGGCAGGACATCTCATTGACCGTACCAGCGAGGTGGTGAATGAGCATCTTCAGTCTTATCTTGCGATTCCTCAGAAATTGAACCAAATCAATGCAGCTGCTGTGCGAAGAGGGCTGCTGGATGTGCGCGATCGCGCAACTGTAGAGAAGTTCTTTTGGGATCAAATGCAGTCTCATGACCTGACCTATATTGGCATGGGCCTAACGACCGGGGAGGGGGTTGGGGTGGCTCGGTATGATGGCGAAACAATTACCATTGATGACTGGACTGCCAACCTGACCAATAATATAACCACCTACGCCACCGATGCTGAGGGCAATCGAACCCAGGTTGAAGCGAAGTGGTTTTATGACATGTTTAATGAACCCTGGTATACCGAACCTGTTGCGGCGGGGATGCCAATTTGGGCAAAGATTATTACGGGAAACTTCCCGACTGGCCCCTATATTTCGGCTTCGGCCAGCCGCCCTATCTATGATGCGCAGAATCAGCTCTTAGGCATGATCGCTGTTGATATTCATCTGCTAAAGCTGAGTGAATTTCTGCGAGATTTGAATGTCAGCCAGGCTGGGGAAGTGTTTATTATGAATCGCGAGGGCACGTTGATCGCGAGTTCTGGTACCGAGCAGCCCTTTAAACTTGTCGATCAGCAAGTTCAGCAATTACAGGCCGTTGATAGCCCCAATGTGCTTATTCAAACCATTGCCAAGCATATTCAAAGCAAGGGTTTGCAAGCCATTACTGATGAGGCGGACTTTGAGCTTGAAGCCCAGAAAGAACCGCACTTTGTAAATGTGACACCCTGGCGCGATGCCTATGGTTTGGACTGGCTGGTGGTGGTGAGTGTGCCGGAATCGGCGTTTATGGCGCAAATTCATGAAAACACCCGTGTCACGATCGCTCTCTGTGTGGCTGCACTGGCGATCGCCTCTGGGCTGGGTGTGTTTACCTCTCGTTGGATTATGGGGCCTATTTTGCGTCTTAATCAGGCGAGTAAAGCGATGGCCGCTGGCGATCTTAGCCAAGTAGTGGAACCTGGCACCATCCGCGAATTCAATACGTTATCGACCTCTTTTAACCATATGGTGGAGCAGCTCAATCGGTTGGTTACCGAGCTGGAACACAGTAAAGATGTGTTGGAAGACCGGGTTGAAGAGCGAACCAGTGATCTCAAAAATGCGCTAGCAGAATTGAAGCGCACCCAGGCTCAAGTTGTGCAAAGTGAAAAAATGTCGAGTTTGGGGCAATTAGTCGCGGGCGTTGCCCACGAGATTAATAACCCGGTCAACTTTATTCACGGCAACCTCAACCACGTACGCGAATCTGTTGGGGATTTGTTGGAGTTTGTGCATTTGTATCAACAACAGTATTCACAGCCCACTCCAGCAATGCAGGCTGCTGCAGACGAGATTGATCTAGAGTTTTTGCAGACTGATATTCCCAAAATGCTGGCATCCATGCAGCTAGGCACCGATCGCATTCGGCAGATTGTGCTGTCATTGCGCAACTTTTCGCGCATGGATGAGTCGGAATTCAAAGCGGTCGATATTCATGAAGGTATCGACAGTACGCTGCTGATTTTACAGCACCGCCTCAAGGCCCAACCCGACCGACCCGCCATCGAAATTGTGCGGGACTATGGTTCGCTGCCGCTGGTGGAATGCTATGCCGGACAGCTCAATCAGGTGTTTATGAATATTTTGGTGAACTCGATTGATGCGCTGGAGGAGCGAGATGCTCAGCGCTCCTATGAGGAGATTGAGGCCAATCCTAGCTGCATTACCATTCGCACATCAGTTCTTCCAAATAAGTGGATAGAAGTGGCGATCGCTGACAATGGCAGTGGCATTCCATTCGAGATTCAGCAGAATATCTTTGACCCATTCTTTACGACCAAACCGATGGGGAAAGGAACCGGGATGGGAATGTCGATCAGCTTTCAAATTGTGACTGAAAAGCACGGCGGCAAGCTGGAGTGTTTTTCAACGCCGGGAGAAGGTGCCGAGTTCCGCATCGCTATTCCCTTTCAACAGGTGCCTGTTTCATCGTTGTAGCGGTTTGTTACCTCGGTTTCGTTGATAGAGACCTTCTGCATGAATCATTGCGCAGCAAAGCTGCGCAATGATTCATGCAGAAGGTTTTACGATTGATTGGCCCATCTGGGATGAAATTGCAGGCCAGTGAAAGAACGCCTAGCCGAACGAAGCCGACGTAGCAGAAGACTGGTCATCTTTTCAATGCAGTATGTCAATGCAATATGGGTGCGAAGTAAGTCGAAGCATCCGGTTTGTACGCGACACGTATTCAGATGGGCCTTTTCCGAGGATGGCACTCACCATCAGAAAAGCCCTTGGTCAAAACGAAGGTCAATTGGATACGACCTGAACAGATTTCCTTATTCGTTTGTTTCATCCGCAAGTTGCTCAGGACTGACGCAATTGAATGATGTTTGGGGCGTTAAGCGCTCCCCAAACATCATTCAACCCCCTGGGTTTTCGGACAGAAGTGCGTAAGTCCTATGACTTCTGGATGACTAAATTGGTGATGCAGGAAGGGCGGATGGGTCGCTCGTTTTGGTGCTGACGGGTTGACGAACCATCTTTTTTGGGGGATGCGAATCTTCCAAGGGGCTGGAACTGTTGCGCAGTCAGCTTATTGCGGAGTGTAGAGAAAATAATCACTACCATAGGTGAAATTTATTTGCAAATTTTATTAACAAAGTGTTACATTATATTTACAGAAGTTCACAGAGGTCGCCATGACATACGCCGCTGACTCCAATCTTGATTTCGTATCTATCGCTCGTGAACTAGGGGCTGCTCGGGGCAACTCCTTCAAGTCTGGTTTGAGCAATGGCAGCGAATTGACTCCGACCGAAGTTCGTTCTCGGATGCGTCGAGAAGGTGACAACTTCCTCCGTCCTTTTTCTGCGGGTGGGGCAACCGTTGACCAAGAAGGGTTGTCGAATAACTATGCTGTTGAGCCCGCAATGTATTACTCGGTGTTTCCCTCGCCAGAGCAAGCTCGCCAATACGCGTTTCAGGCTGCTGTTGCTACGCTGCTGGTTGCAGGCTTGGTGCTGACGGCATTTGCGGTTAGCTAGTGCGATCGCCCTCAGCCAATTTCACTGAGGCACGCAAGCTGCAACGTCAACGTTAGGCATACCTAAACAAAGCCCCAATCCAAAAGTTTGGATTGGGGCTTTTGCTTGAGGGCGATCGCTGTGTTGAGGGCGATCGCGATATTCGTGGCAGGTGCCTCGTCACATTACGAGGTTGCCGTGAGAGCAGTCGATCGCGCACGAAATCCAGCATCGTTTAACGCGGTTACCACCGATTGGTAATCCTGAACGCGAAACTGAGCGCCTAATCGCACCATTTCTCGCCGTTGCTGATTGCTAATGATGGCAACGACTGGCACTTTACACTTATCTTCTTCTCCTCGGTGCTTTAGCAACACGGTTCGTAGTTGATGCTGATAGGTAATGTCGCTGGCAATTTGGGGTTCCAGTTCCACCATCACAAGCTGCACCTCGTCGATGGGTTCCGCATCTTCCACAATCAGCTGGGTGCGATCGTCGCGCTTATCGACCTTGCCCCACACCATCAGCCGTGCATCAGGACTGATCAGGTGGCCAATGCGCTCAAAGGTTCTGGGAAAGACCACGGCTTCGGTTTGCCCGGTCAAGTCTTCAATAGTAAGAATGGCCATGCGATCGCCCTTTTTGGTCATCACAGGTTTGACGTTTGCCAGCATCACCACCGCACTCAGCGTCACATTCTCATGTTGATCGCCCAAATCGCTCAAACTAATGGGGGCCAGGACTTTCGCTGCCTCCCGCACCGATTTTAAGGGATGATCCGACACATAAAAGCCCAATAGCTCCTTTTCTAGCTTGAGCTTTTCTTGCTTGGGAAAGTCGTCTACTGCTGGTGCTTTGGGTGCTTCTTCAAACCCGCCCAAGTCACCGCCGCCCGCCTCGGCAAACATATCAAACAAGCTACCCTGACCAATCGCTCGATCCTTGGCTCGCGATTGCGCCCAGTCCAGCACCAAATCCAGATCCGCCATCAACTGCCGTCGATTTGGCTCCAAGCAATCCATGGCCCCGCATTGGATCAACGCTTCTAGTGCTCTTCGGTTTACGGTGCGTGGATCGACTCGACTGCACAAATCGCCCAGCGACTTGAATGGCCCATCCTGCGATCGCGCTTGCAAAATATTTTCGATCGCTCCCGTGCCCACATTTCGCACCGCCGACAGCCCAAACAAAATGCTTTTTTGCAGCGGGGTAAAGTCCACCTCCGAGCGGTTAATATCCGGTGGCTCTACCTCAATGCCCATGGTGAGGCAGGTGCTCAGGTACTTTTGCACCTTTTCCTGATCGCCACTGTTGGCGGTTAGCAGCGCCGCCATGTATTCCACGGGATAGTTGGCCTTGAGGTATGCCGTTTGAAAGGTCACATACCCATAAGCCGTGGAGTGCGACTTGTTAAAGCAGTTTGAAGCGACTAGGCCACTCTCCAACACAAAGTTGTGATCTCGCGCTACACCAATGTCGTAAACGGGCTGAACCCCAAGAGACCGACGGCTAATAATTTTGACCATGGTTCATGATTCGGTGGCGAGGGCTGTATCAGTAGTCTAGCAAGTTCATTCAGAGGAACTAAACGCTAAATCTAGAAACTGTCTTGAAATTATATTGCATATGTAGCGTTGGAGTGACCAAAATTTGGGGTCTCGTCACCTTGCTGGCTACAGAGCATAGGAGGAGGATGTAGCCCCATGCGATCGCCCGTATATCCCCCAAATGTGTTGAGATTTGTCACGCTTTGGACTTCACGTCCAGAGATTGGGATTTTTAGTGATGAAGGCAAAGATCTGGCCTGTCGCAAGCGATCTCTCGCCCGTTGTTTCGTTTTTATCCTTTAGGAATGTCTATGCAATATCCTCTCGAACTGACGTTCAAGCTGTGGTCGTTTGCGCCTCAACTGTCGTTGAAAGATGTGAATGGGAATGTGCTGTTTTACGTGCGCCAAAAACTGTTCAAACTCAAGGAAGTGATCAACATTTTTGGCGATGAGCAGCGGCAGCAGTTGCGCTACACCATCAAGGCAGATCGCATTATTGATTTTTCGGCTAAATACAATTTTATGGATGCGTATGACATGCCGCTGGGTGCCGTAAAACGACGGGGTTGGCGCTCAATGTGGCGATCGCGCTATGACATCTTTGATGGCGATAATGTCGTGTTTACCATTCAGGAAGAAAATCCCTGGGTCAAGGTATTTGATTCGCTGTTTGCTGAGATTCCCATTGTTGGCATGTTCACGGGATATGTATTTAATCCGGTGTATTTGGTAACACGTCCTGAGCAAAAAGATGTGTTGATGCGTTTGGAAAAGATGCCCGCATTTCTCTCACGCATTTTTACCATTAAGCAAATGGATCAGCTGAGCGATCGCGAAGAAACCCAAATCCTCCTCAGCCTGATGATGATGATTTTGCTGGAGCGCAATCGCGGTTAAGCCCATCTCTATGAACTCGTCGAGGCATGTCATTCCATCTGCCGTATCCATGTGCACAGTCCCCGACTTGCCTCGACCTCATCATCCTTGACTTGCTGTAACTTACCTCATTGCCATCGCAGGAACCTTAACCCGCTTCAATTCCAGGTTCTTCTCAAAAATTTCGTCGATGGGGAGCATGTCGCCATCTTCGGTCATGAATTTGTGATCTTTGGTGGCGCGGAGAGTGGAGCCGTCGTCTAGCGTGTACTCAAAGACTTCTTGCAGGCCGCGCGGGTGCCACTGGGCGATCGCCTGGGTATACACAAACCCATTCGCATCCACGCTGAATACAGTGCAAGCGAGTTGGCGTTCGATTAATGAGCCAATGGCGATCGCGCCATATTCCACCGTGAGGATTTTGGTGTCGTAGCTCAGGCAATACTCCGCAAACTTCACCATTTGGTCGAACAGATCAGCGGCAATTTTCTTCTGCACGCCGTTCTTTTCTGCGCCTTCGGTGAAGATGCTCTGGTGCTTCTCCATCTCCTCTTTCTTCTTTTTACCCATGGCGCGGCGCAATAGGTCGGCCTGTCCCAGCGAGTAACCGCCCATATCCTGCGCAATTTTCATGATCTGTTCCTGGTAGACCATGATGCCGTAGGTTTCGTTGAGGATGGAGGTGAGCAATTCATGCTCGTACTTGATTTCTTCGCGCCCGTGCTTCCGGTTGATGAATTTTGGGATCAGCCCGGCATCCAGGGGTCCCGGTCGGTACAGGGCCAGCACCGAGGAAATATCTTCCAGTCCAGAGGGCTTCAGATCGCGTACAATCTGCCGCATTCCCGACGATTCCAACTGAAAGATACCTTCCAACTCGCCGCGCGCCAAAAGCTGATATGCAGCAGGATCATCCAGCGGCAGCGTATCCAGGTCGATTTTGATGCCGTGGGTCTTTTCCACCAGATCCACCGTTTTTTGGATCATGGTCAGGTTCTTCAGACCCAAAAAGTCCATCTTCAGCAGGCCCAGCAGTTCAATGTCTTCCATGGGGTACTGCGTTGTCGTGCCGCCTTCTTTGCTCCGTTCCAGGGGCACCACTTCGTCCAAGGGTTCTGCCGAGATCACCACACCCGCCGCATGTACGCCCGTGGATTTGTTGGTGCCTTCGATCCGCATGGCCATGTCGATCCAGCGGCGATAGGTCACTGGCGGATCAGTATTGGGGATAGGTGCATCGCTCTCATACTTGTCTCGAAATTCTGGCGCGGGCGACTCCTCCGAAATCATGACCTTGAGCTTGGTCGGCTTGCCCCGCACCACGGGGATCATTTTGGCCATCTTGTCGGATTCGTTGTAGGGAATATCCAACACGCGGGCCACGTCCTTCAGCACGGCTTTGGAGGTCATGCGGTTGTAGGTGATGATTTGGGCGACGCGATCGGTGCCGTACTTTTCGGTTACGTATTCGATCACTTCGCCCCGGCGCTCAATGCAAAAGTCCGTGTCAATATCGGGCATGGACTTGCGTTCAGGGTTGAGGAATCGCTCAAACAGCAAGCCGTGATGTACGGGATCGATATTGGTGATGCCGAGGGCATAGGCCACCAACGAGCCCGCTGCCGATCCTCGTCCGGGGCCAACGGGAATGCCGCGATCGCGCGCAAACTTGATGTAGTCCCACACCACCAAAAAGTAGCCGTCGAAGCCCATGCGGTGCATCATTTGCAGCTCATAGTCGAGGCGATCGCGGTAGGTGGCATCAATCTCGTCATAGGTTGGCACACCCAGCCGTTTGACCAACCCCTCGCGGGTGGTGTGCTCCAGGTAGTCTGAGGCGGTGTAGCCTTCGGGTACAGGATAGTTGGGAATACGCGGCTCGCCCAAAACGGTGTAGGGCTCAATTTTTTCAGCCACTTCCAGGGTGGTGGCGATCGCCTCTTCCACCACATCCTCTGTCAGGTGATCGCGAAACAGGCGGCGCATCTCGTCCACAGACTTGAGATACTCGGTGCCGCTGTAGCGCAGGCGCTTGTCCTCGCTGATGAGCTTCCCGGTTTGAATGCACAGCAGCGCGTCGTGAGCCTCCACATCGTTGCAGGAAATGTAGTGAGAGTCGTTGGTGCAGAGCAGGCGGATATCTAGCTCGCGGGCAATCCGCACGATCTCCACATTCACAATGCGGTCTTCGGGCGAGCCGTGGTCTTGTAGTTCCAGGTAGTAGTCGTCACCAAACAGATCCTTGTACCATTGCGCCACCTTACGTGCCACATCGGGCCGCCCCTGCATAATGGCCTGGGGCACCTCGCCGCCTAAGCACGCACTGGTGACGATGAGCCCCTCGTGGTACTGCTCCAGCAAATCTTTATTGATACAGGGCCGGGAAAAGATGCCCTTGCCCTGCACACCCTGAAGGTGCGAGATGGTGGTGAGTTTGACGAGGTTGCGGTAGCCCTGATTGTTCTTGGCCAGCACCACCTGGTGATACTTGGGGCGACGCTCTTGCTTGGTGATGTCGCCGTTGATCACGTACATTTCGTTGCCAATGATGGGCTTGACAGCGTCGCCACGCTTTTTGCACACCTTCAGCAGCTCGATCGCACCGTACATGACGCCGTGGTCGGTGAGGGCGATCGCGGGCATGCCTAGCTCAATGGCCCGATCCACCAGTTGGTCTAGCTGACTGGCTCCGTCGAGCAGGCTGTAATCGCTATGAATATGCAAGCCAACGAAAGACATAACTCAAACCACCATCAGGGCTGAGCTTAAGATTAGCACTATCACTAGGATTTTCAGCACATTTTGTATGTCATGAACCCTAGATATGGATGTGGGGCGATCGCCTCCTCTCAAACTTGTTTGGAATGGCTAATGCTCTTCCTCCAATATAAATATTTTTTCTGTTTTTAGTTCTTTTGTACTGATTTTGTTGGGATGGTCTAATTGAGGCATTGAGAGATTTTAGTGTCTTGTTCAATGAGGGAAACCTGAGTTAAGGCTCGTCCGACCACTCAAGTTCTGTTTATAAGTTTTGGGGGCATGTCGTGGAAAAGATTTCGAGAATTATTTATGTGCATGGTTTTGGCGGATATAAGCCAGCGGCTCCGTTCAGTTCTCAATTGAGTGATTTTATTAAACGGAAGCAACTAAGATTTGATGTGGACGCGTTCCAGTGGAACGCACGTCCCATAGTTCTCCAGACAGTAATTCATGATTTCCTAGAGTCTCAAGCAGCAGCAAAAGAAGCAGGAAGGCTTCTTCTTGAAGAAATCGCTCAATTGGAGACACGTCAAACTAACTATTACCTCATTGGATTTAGCTTGGGTGCATCAGTCATACGATATGCACTTGAACAGCAAGATAAATCTCTTAAACATATACGGGGAATCTACTTCCTTGGTGCTGCTTTTGACCATGATGTGATTCTCAACCAAGAAGTTATCCCTTCAGATATACGCTGTTACAACTATTTCTCTCGAAATAATGATGTGACTATTAAGTCTTATCGTAATGCCTCAGGAGAATATGCTGCTGGGGCGGCAGGGCTAACAAGAGCAAGACGGTTTGAGAATTACTCAACACATTGCTCACATAGCATGATTAACAGCTATGCTGTGTTGGCAGAACCTATAAGCTATTTAATTGCATGGGATGATCAACAATATTTGGCTGGCTCACCAAATTTAAATCTTGCAATACAGACTATGGAAGGTAAAGTGCACTGGAATGAAATATGTAAGCATAACGCACACTTGATTCAACAAAATTCATACACTAAGCATTTGAGAGCAATAAATACTGAAGGAAAACGCATAGCTTGGGGCAAGAATCTGCATACGATTTTTCATGCAATCTCACCTATCTAACCAATTACATTTAGGCTAATCTTTTACGGTTAAACCTTCAGATTTTGAAGGTAAGACCATTGGCGATCGCACCGGAATTTCCACCACAAATTCAGTGCCTTGACCCGGTTCGGAGTAGCAGTAGAGTTTGCCGTGGTGTTTTTCGGTGACGATTTGGTAGCTAATGGAGAGGCCGAGTCCGGTGCCTTTGCCCACGGGTTTGGTGGTGAAGAAGGGATCAAACAAGTGCGATCGCACCTCTTTTGCAATACCCGGTCCATTATCTGCAATATGAACACGCACCCATTCTTCATCGAGTGTCTCCGTCCATATCCGAATTGTTCCGGGATAGAGTTGGCTGTGTTCGTTCACCTGATGTTGATAGTGTTCTTCCAACGCATCCAATGCATTACTCAAAATATTCATAAAGACTTGGTTGAGCTGTCCTGGATAGCATTCCACCAGGGGTAAATCGCCATAGTCCTTAATCACCTGCACACCTGGCTGCTTGGGCGTAGACTTGAGGCGATGCCCCAAAATCATCAGCGTACTATCTAGCCCTTCGTGAATATTGAAGGGAATTTGGGTTGCGGTGTCGGTACGGGAAAACGCTCGTAAGCTGGTACTAATATTGCAAATGCGATTGACTCCCTCTTTCATAGATGCAAGGAGCTTGGGCAAATCTTCGCGAATATAGTCCAGGTCAATCGTCTCAATTCGGTTAGCTAGCTCCTCATCTGGGTTGGGTAGCCTGTTTTGGTATAGCTCGATCAGCCCAAATAAGTCCTGCACATAGTAGATCGCAGGCTGCAAATTGCCCGAAATGAATACCACCGGGTTATTAATTTCGTGGGCAACTCCCGCCACCATTTGCCCCAGGGTCGACATTTTTTCGCTTTGGACCAAGTGCAACTGCGATTCTTTGAGTTGGGCTAGCGTCGTTGACAGCTCTGCTGTTCGTTGGGCAACCTGCTGTTCTAGGGTTTGGTTGAGCTGCTGCAACTCTTGCTGCAGGCTTTGTAGGCGAATGTGCACATTCACCCGCGCCAGCACTTCATCCTGTTGCAGCGGCTTGGTCACGTAGTCGATCGCCCCCAGCGAAAAGCCCTTCACCTTATCGGCAGTATCGGATAACGCCGTCATAAACATGACGGGAATATTCTGGGTGCTGGGTTCGGCCTTGATGCGGCGACAGGTCTCGAATCCGTCGATACCCGGCATCATCACATCCAGCAGAATGAGATTCGGCAGGATCACCTTTAGCTTGTTGAGGGCGCTTTCGCCCGATTGGGCTACCAGTACCCGAAAGCCTGCCGCGCTCAGCACATCGTACAAAACGCGCACGTTGGTGGCATTGTCGTCCACAACCAAAATGGTACGCGGCGTAGTTGGGTTCATGACTCGGCCTCGACATAGGGTCTAATCAACTTAACGATCGCCTGCTCATTCATGTCTTGGGCAAGCTGCATGATTTTGTTGGCAAAGGGGTGGTAGTCGGCATGAAGCTGCTGTAAGCGTTGGCTTTCTTGCTCGACCAGTCGAATGTCGCCCATTTGTACAGCGGTGTATAGCGCAGCGAGCTCTTTGGGTGGGGGTACAACCCAGTCCTCCTGTGTTGTGTTGGCTTTGGGTGGGGTGGGGGCTGCTTTGGGTGCACCATCTTCGTGAACCCAGATGAGTTGCAAATGCTGCTCCAATTGTTCAAACAATTCCTCGGACTGCACAGGCTTGGGCAAAAAGTCTGTACAGCCTGCCTCCTGGCTTTGCTGCCGATCAAATTTGAAGACGCTAGCCGAGGAGGCAATGATGGGTGTGGTTTGAAATTGGGGAATGGATCTGAGTTGACGCACCATGGTGTAACCATCCATGAGTGGCATCGCCAAGTCGGTAACGATGAGGTCGGGCTGGTGGGCGATCGCCCGATCAACGCCCTCCTCTCCGTTGCTGGCCTCAATCAGGTCAAAGCCCAACGGTTGCAGCAGGTTCACCAACACCGAGCGGTTTTCCCATCGATCATCCACCACCAATACCGAGCGGCGATCGCCCTCATAGCCCACAATGCTGTGAGTAGACGTATGGGTATTCGGTTCTAACCAGCCCACAGCACAAGGCAAGTCCACATCAATCCAAAACGTGCTGCCTTGACCGGGCACACTTTCTACGTGAATGTGGCTGCCCATCATATTGGCAATATTTTGGCTGATGGCCAGTCCTAGCCCGGTGCCTTCCACCATGCGCTGTTTGTCGCCTACCTGCTCAAAGGGGGTGAAAATGCTGGCAATTTGCGTGGCGTTCATCCCAACGCCAGTATCCTGCACCTGAAAGCGCACCCGCGAAATCGCGGCGTGGTTGGTGCTGTCGGTGTCAGAGGTTGGGTGCCCTTTGGATGAGGGTTTCTGGGCAAAATCAGCAGGCATTATCGGAGATTTGCCGCGACTATCTAGCAATACGCCAACGCTAAAGGTAACGCTGCCCTGATCGGTAAATTTGATGGCGTTGCCCAGCAAATTGATCAGCACTTGGCGCAGGCGCTTTTCATCGGCATGAACTGCAACGGGAAGCTTGTTGAGCACTTGATAATTGAAGCTGATATCCTTTTGCTCGGCCTTGACGCGGCACAGATCGACGATGCCTTGCAGCAGCGAATCCAGGTAAAAATCTTGAGGGAATAATTCCAATCGGCGAGCTTCAATTTTGGAAAGATCCAAAATATCGTTGATCAGGGTGAGTAAGTGGGAGCCACACTGGTGAATGATATCGAGGCCATCCTTTTGGCGGGGATTGAGCGTTTTGTCACGCAGCAAAATTTGGGCATAGCCCAAAATGCCATTGAGCGGCGTGCGCAGCTCGTGGCTCATATTGGCTAAAAATTCGCTCTTGGCTTTGTTGGCGGTGTCGGCGGCTTCTTTAGCATCCTTCAGTTCTGTGGTGCGCTGCTCAACACGGGTTTCGAGATCTTGAAACGCATTTTTGAGCTGATGCGCCATTTGGTTGAAGGCTTGGCTCAATACCTTAAGTTCGCGAATGCCTTGGGCTTCCACGGTTTGGTCGAGCTGTCCCTGGGCGATCGCCCGTGATGCCTGACTCAGGTCCATAATGGGACGGCTAATCCATCGGGCCAACAGGACACTGACCAAACTGGCGATCGCCAATGCCGTCAGACACAGCAGCACCGTATTGCGCGTATTGGCATGAATCTGCTCCATAAAGTCAGATTCCGGCACAGCGACCACAATCAGCCAGTTAATGCCATTACCAAACGAGAGCGGCGTGACCTGCAAAAACTGGCGCTTGCCATCGAGTTGAAACTCAAGCTGCTGAGCTGTCGTAATGCCCTCTAACTCGCCAAAGCGCTGTTGGAGATGCGAGGCTGCGGCGCGAATGAGGGGATGGTCGCTATCGGTGGCCTGCAACCGTTCAACCTTGTCTTCCAAAACGGTAAAGGGATCGGCTCCATCCGAGGTGCCCACCAGCGCACCCGATCGCTCCATAATGAACATTTGCCCAGTTTCGCTCAGCTCCAGCCCATCCAAATATTGGCTAATTTGCCGCAGGTTAAAGATCACCCCCGATACCGCTTGTAGGGTGCGATCGCCATCGTAAATGGGACGCGCTACGTTCATGGCCAGGGTTTTGTCTGCCGAGCGGCTAACCGAGGTGTATATCGGACTCCAGGCGGCTCCCTGTGCTTCAACCGCCGCAGTGTACCAGGGACGAGTTCGGCCATCAACGGGATTGTCGCCCAGCGCCGAGTTCACAATTTGTTTTTGCAAGTTGACTTCGTTGCTGAGCCATTTTTGCTCCGTCGAGGCGTTGGCATATTCGATGAAGTAGATGGATTGGTCGCCTTTGTTGCGTCGCTGCACGGCGGAAAAGTCGCCGATGGTGTTGGCAAAACCAAAGCCGCTTACCTCGTCAATATTCTTCAAAAAATCCCAGTGAATGGTCTCGGGCGATCGCACGTTTTGTAGCTCTGCCCCTTCACGCAACAGGGCGGCGATCGCCAGTCGGTTGGCAGTATCTGCCGTCTGCAAATTGTGGCGAACTTCGCTGTCAATTCGGTTGGTAATTTCGGTACGGAGCTGTCTTGCGACATCATTCACAGCCCGTTGCCCATTGCGAATGGAGAGCCACCCAGTTAACCCAACCGCAACCGCAACTTGCACAATAAACGGAATGGTGAGAACAGACCGAAGAGGAAGCCCCCTAGATTGGGATGGTGATGAATTCATGAATGCTATCTGGCTAATCGATGATGGGTGTTGAGTCGTAAACCGTAAGCGATGAGCATGGTGTAACGAATGCAGGGACCGCTTGAGCACGAGAGAACAACAGGCTCGAAGACTTGCCTGTACTGGGGAGTTAAAGCTGGATGCCAGTTGTTTGTAAATCGAAGCTTATTGATTGCCCATGCCTAGATTGGCGAAAAAAGCAGATTGAAGTTGGATACGTTAAAAATTTAGTAGCTTTGGCTGATTGACACTAGAATTTGATCGTTATTTGCAGTGTTCCCGCTGATCGGAAGGAGCTAACAATTTCAATGAAAAATTGCTGACAACAGCGTTACAAATTTTTATTAGATATGAGGCGCGAAAAATAGTTTGATCGCCCAAACAAAACATGTATAGAGCTTTACATGCGATCGCGATAAATATTTACCACAAACGAAAAATTACGATTCCATTCTGTTGTGCGAGCTTTCTAAGATGGAATGAATTGTTTTCAGTTGCGGTGTCGTATGCAAGGGTGCATCTGCCTGAAGCTTGCTAGGTCTCAGCAATTTGGCGCATAGGCTTTGTTAAGTTCGGTAGATTCCCGTTGGGTGAGCTGCTGTTGCGATCGCTGACCTTAGCCGTTCATTACCGTCCATTACCCTGCTTTCACCCATTCAAGTTTGCTCAGCCAACCACGACAGGACTTATGCAATTGAATGATGGTTGGAGCAACAAGCGTTCCAACTATGATTCAATCCCCTGGTTTTTCGGATGACGTGCGTAAATCCTACACGAGTTTGACAGTGCGTCTTTTGACGGGACAGCCCAAGCTGGTGCAAGCTAGTCACTACAGCAGAGCAGTCTCCATGGTCTGTCTCTCGGTTTTAGGATAGTTCAATATTTTGACCCCCCAACTGGAGCCTGCAGATAAGTCGGCTCCAGTTTTTGTTCAGCTTGTGGTTGTTTGCAGCGATCGCAGTTCCAATGCACAAAGCATCGGTTCGGATGGATTTCACCGCTGCAACGTTTGCAAAAACTCTTGATAGATTTCTGTGTGCAGTCCGTTGAAATTTTCCATTGTGGAACGTGTTAAATATCCGCTGTGTTGTCCTGTATGGGGATTTTCAATGTAGCTGTAAATAAACGTTTCAGGTTCTGGATTTTCGCTCCATGTTATGTTGAATGCCGCCAAGTTCGGTCAAGAATTAGAGGGCGATCGCGTAGGATTACTTAACCTTCACATGCTTCTTCTAGTGAAGCGATCCGCCGCTTCTGCTGCAATTTCTCCTAAGAAGAAAGTCTACAAACTATAGACCTGACACTGCTGAAGCTTGAGCGAGTTTCTAGCTAGGTTCGTGCAATTACTGACCAGGCTACGTAGTTTTAGTTGTGGCATCTACTAAGACGAGAGCCAAGTTTGTTTGAGAACGTCCAAGCTGCTTGCAGCATCAGGCTTGTATTCACTTAAAGATAGATAAAACCCACTCCGTACTCCTCAAAAAAATACGGAGTTTTACCCTGCGGTTTGGGTCTTTTTTTTTACGGATTCTTTGACGTTATCAATCGAGTCGCCTCTATTGACTTCATCGATGCAGTGCCAAAATTACTTTGTCAGGGAATTTCCATATAGCAGTGCAGTGGCATCTTCGTAATAGCTGCACTGCGCGTTAATAAAGTCATTCAGGAGATTCAAGTACATGCAGAAGCGCGGACTCAAGGTATTGGCTAGCGCGTTGATGGGTTTGGGCTGTTTAGTGGTCGGTGCAGGAGAGGCCCAAGCCGCTAAGATCGGCGGTTGGACGTATTCGATCGACTCGTTTAACGATGGAACTGGCACCATTTTGAATTCACGAAACCAGCACCAGGGGGTTGTGGGTTCAAGCAGCGCCTACGAGTTTTATGGAATGGCATATAAGGAAACGAGCAATCGGTTAATTTTTGCGATTAACTCTAACTTGGCGCTCGGCGGCGAAACCCATCACAAGTCAGTTGAAAATGGCAAGATTAGCTATGGAGATTTGCTCCTCAACTTTGTCAACCAGAACAGTTTGAGTGCTGCAAATGGTTCGCTGTACGGGGTTCGGTTCGACGATCAAAACGATACGCGAAAAGTTCAGTACACCGAAACTGAAACCTACGAGGTCTACAACAAAAAGACCAAGAAGATGGAAACAAAAACTCGGACCGTCACCAAAACTCGCAGTGACGTGGGAGTTTACGGCAATGTAACAACAACCAGCGTCACGAGCAAAAATGATGGACATAAATCTGTAGAAGCTCACACGAAGTCTGTGAGTGACTTAAAGGGCTCAGCCTCCTATGGCCACCTCGCAGCCGATACAACCTATTTCAATCAAAAAGGTGCTGCCCAAACAACGATCGCCAAGGGTTCTTTACTGGGTGGAGTATCGCTGTTGTCGAGTAGTGATCTTTCTGCTCAACATGGTCTTAACTTTGGGCAGTTTGGTACTCAAGGCGCGCATACCTTTGGTATTGCTATTGATAAGTCACTGTTGCCCAAGACGGGTACCTTTTTGGCCAGCTTGTTTGCGGAGTGCGGCAACGATGGCATCGTGCTGAAGGGAGAAGTTCAGAGTGTGCCAGAACCCACAACGGTTGCTGGCACGCTCATGGCGGGTGCCGTGCTTGCGCGTCGTTTGAAGCGTCGTCAGAAAAAAGCAACCGCGTAGAGTTTTCTAAACGTCAGTTTCGGTTAAGGTCTTTTCTGAGGTTCGCGTATCGCGCGAACCTCAGAAAAGCTTATCCATAACTCAGGTTTTCTAACGGTTCAGGCTGTCCTATGTAAAGGCTAGGTCTGGGGTTTGCGTGTTTGAGCTTGCCCGACCTAGCCTTTTTGTTCGTTTGCGAAAGCATGTAGCCTATTACAGATCCAGGATTAAGCTGCGATCGCCCGTGACAACTTCCCCAATCGTCCAGGCTTCCAGTTCTTGTTGCTGGAAAAACGTGGAGATTGGATTGACCTGATCTGGTGGCACCAACACTACAAAGCCAACCCCCATATTGAAGGTGTTGAACATTTCGGCCCGTTCCACGTTGCCGGTTTTGGCTAACCACTCAAAGACGGGTGGTGTGGCCCAGGTGTTGGCATCCACGCGAATGGATTGATCAGGGGCGAGGCATCGGGGCAGGTTTTCGGGAAGACCGCCGCCTGTAATGTGGGCCATACCGTGAATGGGCAAGTTGGCCTTGAGTGCCGCCACAATTGCCTTCACATAAATTTGGGTGGGCGTGAGTAGCACTTCTCCCAGGGATTTTCCAGCAAACTCCGGCAGGGTTGAGTCTAATGCGGTGCCGCTGATCTCTACGATTTTGCGCACAAGGCTGTAACCGTTGCTGTGGATGCCGCTGCTGGGCAGGGCGATCGCCACATCTCCCACCTGCACCTGCGATCCGTCCAAGATTTGGCTCTTTTCGGCAATACCGACGCAAAAGCCCGCCAGGTCATACTCACCAGGCTGGTAGAATCCCGGCATTTCTGCGGTTTCGCCACCCAGCAGCGCACAGCCCGCCTGTCGGCAACCCTCGGCGATGCCTTCCACCACCTGCGCCAGTTGCTCCTGATTCAGCTTGCCCGTCGCCAAATAATCCAGGAAAAATAAGGGCTCTGCACCACAGGTGAGCACATCGTTCACGCACATGGCCACCAAGTCAATGCCTACCGTGTCGTGGCGATCGCATTGATGGGCTAGCTTCAGCTTGGTGCCCACGCCATCTGTGCCCGATACCAACACCGGCTCCTGGTAACCACTGGGAATTTGGAACAGGCCACCAAAACCGCCAATGCCGCCCAACACTCCCGGACGGCGCGTGCTCTCTACGGAATCGCGAATCCGCTGCACAAATGCCCGTCCCGCTTCTACATCCACCCCAGCCTCGCGATAATCCATCCTGCCCTCGTTCGGTAAGCCTTGCACGTGCAGCCTGTATTTTATCCCGGTAGTGGCAACGCACGACGCTGCGATCTCCAGCGAAAACGTCGTCCAAAATGGAAGCCGTCATCTATGATTTATCTACGGTTCTGCACAGCACGTGAGTCGCTGAATTCGTGGTGGATTCCTCTGTTTCTCCGCAATTTAATACGCAGCGGTTGCCGCGTCAGCGCTGGCAGATTGCCTCGGCATTGGGCGATCGCGCCTTTCGCTTGGCTGACCGGGTGGGCCTGCATCCCCTGTTGGCGCAAGTGCTGCTCAATCGTGGAATTGAAACGCCCCAACAAGCCGCAATTTTTTTAGACCCAGAATTACAAGAGCTGCCGTCTGCCCTGGAAGAATTTCCTGATTTGGCGATCGCCCTGGAGCAGTTGCAGGAGGCGATTGAGCAAGGGTGGGGCATTGCCATTTGCGGTGACTACGACGCCGATGGCATGACCAGTACCGCTCTACTGCTGCGGGCACTACGAGCCTTGGATGCCCAGGTGGACTACGCCATTCCCAGCCGTATGCAAGAGGGCTATGGCATTAACCGCCGCATTGTAGAAGAGTTCTACAACGAGGGAGTGCGGCTGATTCTGACGGTGGATAACGGTATCGCCGCCTACGAACCCATTGCCTATGCGCGGGAGCTGGGCATGGTCGTCATCGTCACCGACCACCACGACATTCCGCCGATGCTGCCTCCGGCCAACGCCATCCTCAACCCCAAGCTGATTCGGGAAGATTCCCCCTTTCGCGGGGTGGCGGGGGTGGGTGTGGCCTACATTTTGGCGGTGTACCTGGCCCAGTGCTTCAACAAAAATGCCGAGCTAACCAACTCGCTGCTGGAGCTGTTCACGCTGGGCACCATTGCCGACCTGGCTCCCCTCACCGGAGTGAATCGCCGCTGGGTGCGGCGGGGTTTGGCGCTGCTGCCCAAGTCCAAGTTGGCGGGCGTGCAGGCATTAATTCAGGTGGCGGGGCTGAGCAATGAGCAAAACACGCTCAAGCCAGAGGCGATCGGCTTTCGTTTGGGTCCGCGCATCAACGCCGTTGGGCGCATTGGCAACCCGCAACTTGTGATTGACATGCTGACGACGGATGATCCCGGCATTGCGCTAGAGCGGGCGATGCAGTGCGAAGAGGTGAACCAACTGCGGCAGCGCATGTGCGAGCTGATTGAGCAGGAGGCGATCGCCTATTGCGAAGCGATGCAGTTTGATTTGCCGAGCGATCGCGTGTTGGTGGTGGTGCAACCCAACTGGCACCATGGCGTGATCGGTATTGTGGCATCGCGATTGGTGGAGCGCTACGGCGTGCCCGTGTTCATTGGCACCTACGAGGACGAGGCGCAAACCCACGTGCGGGGGTCGGCGCGGGGCATTCCCGAGTTCAACGTGTTTGATGGGCTGCAGTGCTGTGCCGATATTTTGGAAAAGTTTGGCGGGCACCGGGCGGCGGGCGGTTTTTCTCTGCAAGCGGAATACCTGGATGAGATGCGATCGCGCCTGCGTATTTTTGCCAACATGCACCTGCAACCGCAGCATCTCAAACCATTGGTAACGATTGATGCCCAGGCCAACCTAGAGGATTTGAATCTGGAGTTGTACGCCCAAATCGATCGTCTGCATCCCTGCGGCATTGAAAACGGCGATCCCGTTTTTTGGACGCCAAATGT
This sequence comes from Leptolyngbya sp. AN02str, assembly GCF_050565595.1. Classification (NCBI taxonomy): domain Bacteria; kingdom Bacillati; phylum Cyanobacteriota; class Cyanophyceae; order Leptolyngbyales; family Leptolyngbyaceae; genus Leptolyngbya; species Leptolyngbya sp. AN02str. Next base: position 80,156 of record NZ_JBNXVR010000021.1, read on the forward strand.
CCGTGTGGTGGAGCAGCAAACCATTGGCCAAAATCGTGCCCATCTCAAGCTCACCGTGGCTCAGGCTCAGGATGGTTCCGACAGTATGAAGGCGATCGCCTGGCGCTGGGGAGAGTACTGTCCTCTGCCGAGCCGGGTGGATATTGCCTACAAGCTGCGGCTTAACGAGTGGAACGGAGTGCGCTCTGTTGAGTTGGAACTGGTGGGCGTGCGCTTGCCCCATGGCGAAGAACCTGTGGTGGCGGCATTGCGCGAAGATGTGGAGGATGGCGATCGCTTGATGCCGCCAGAGTCTGCCGAACGTTCGTCTCCATTTCCGCCCGAGGGGGTTCCCTTTACCTTTAGCAAACGCCGCTACCACTGCACCATTCTGATGCTCGATGGCGTGCGCGAACTGCACATTCGCAATGCCGAAGGCGGCGTACTCGTGATTCAGCCGAAGCAGCGGGTGGGTCGGTTGCTGCGGCAGTCTTCCGATGTACAGCTTGTAGAGTTGTCCCATCCCTTCTATGCCGACCTCATGCAGGCGGCCCTGAATGCCCTACAGGTGGCCGAAAAAGACGATCTCCTCAAAAAAAAAGATCGAATCATCGCTGAAAAAAACGCTGAGATCCAGGCACTGACCCAACAGCTCGAAGCCCTCATGCAGCAGACAGCCCAGGTGTCGCAGTCTGCGCCTGTAGAGGCCGCCGCTCAGTCTTCCCATCAGCAACCCCATGAGCCGCCTGGTGAGCTGGCAGAAGATGCGATCGCCCAGACTGTGCCGCTGGGCCAGCCTTTTCCGGTTGCGGTGTCATCCCCATCTGAAAACTTGGCGATCGCCCCTTCTGCTGCTATCGAAGATCCCGCTGTTGGGGTTCCCCCTGCCGATCGCTCAGACGATTCTCCAGCCCAGCCCGAGCCCGTGGCAGAGGTATCGGTTTCACCACCATCAGATCTGTTGGTCAACAAAGCGATAGAGACCAGCTCAGTAGAACCTAGTGCAGCAGAAACCAGTTCAGCCGCAACTAGTTCAGCCGCAACTAGTTCAGCAGAGACTCGCTCAGACGAGACTAGTTCACCAGAGATCATGCCAGCGCCACCAGCAGAACTCGCTGCTCTGAATGTGGAGCCGCTGCCGCCAATCACGCCGGTACCCGTCGTATCGACCCCGGTAGAGCCTCCTCCAGAACCCGACGCCCTCCAGCAAATTCTCAAAACTCACCTTGGCAGCTCCGTCTGGTTTTGCCTGGATGAGCGTAGCCAAAAAGCTCTGGTGCGATCGCAACTGCTTTTTCATCGGCATGAGCAAACGGGTGCCCAAGACTATTCTGAGGCGGGCGATCGCCTGTGTGCGGTTGTCTCGCGAGAAGTGGTGCAGCCCTTCTTTTCCGCATTGTACGAAGAGGCCGTTCGCCAAAATCGAGCAACCGTTGGCATGGTTTCGCTCGAACCCAAAAAACGCTACACCTTTGATCTGGTGGCACCGCTGGTTGCCAATCAGTGGGAAACTTTTCGAGAGAGTGCCCTCCAGCAGCCTGCCCAACCGCCCAATGCCATCCTGTACTGGACTGTGACACCTGCACAGCTCATCCCTGCGGGCGATCGCGAATTTCTTCGTCAATTTTTGCAAACGTGGGAACATCCACTCGGAGAATGGTTTCTCGAAGACCTGGAAGCCTCTGCCTCGGTCATCGATCAGGCTCATAAGTTGCATCACATCGTGACCGATCCCGAAATTCCCTTGGTGCGCTGGCAGTTTGACCTGCTGCGATCGCTCGTTGTGGGTGACGACCTCGAGCACGGCATGTTGCAAGAAATTTACGCCCCACGCCAAATGGCTAAAGGCTAGTTTCAAAATCGCGTTACTCTAAGGCCATTACTCCGTTGCTCCTGAGCTATTGATTTTGAGTGATTTGCTGCACGCATCAAGCCACTCATCGGTCAATCCTGGGGTAATCCGATTCACCTGTTCCCAGCCTTAATACAGATAGGACTGACGCATGTCATCCGAAAAACCAGGAGATTGACTGATATTTGGGTCGCTCAGTGCCCCAAACATCAGTCAACTGCCTCAGTCCTGACTGAAACCCCTAGTGCGAGTTTCAAAACTCGCTGAAAGGGCTGTATTATCGTACTTTTCTCGCCTAAACAACAACGATTAGACCAGATATTGCCTCTTCCTGGTACTCCCTTTGCTCCCTCTGCGATCTAACCTCATGCCTTGGGCATTCTGAGGATGGACTCAACTGCCTCTACTAAACCCTTGTGTTTCGATGTCTGCAACCTTTCCCGACGATGACGCTGTACGGTTTGACGTGCTTCGGCAGTATCACATTTTGGATACAGAGCCAGAGGCGGCGTTTGACGATCTAGCGGGAATGGCAGCACAAATTTGCCAGGTTCCTGTTGCTCTCATTGTTTTTTATCGGGGCGATGGGCACGGAACATCAGGTCATGCCCATCGCTTTTGGCTCAAGTCGCTCACGGGCTGGAATGGTGAGCCCGACATGCTGGATGATCTGGCCTTGTTTGACCACACCATGAGTCAACCGGAAGGCTTGGTGGTGCCCGATACGCGAGCTGACGTGCGATTTGCCGATGACCCTGTGGTTGCAACCGAGCCTCGCATTCGCTTTTATGCTGGGGTGCGAATTGTGAGTCCGGGTGGGGTGCCCTTGGGGGTGCTGGCTGTGATGGACTGGTTGCCGCGCTTGCTCACGTCGAAGCAACTGTCGGGGTTGCAGGCTCTAAGCCGCCAAATCATTACTCACCTGGAATTGCAGCGTCGCACCAGTGCGCTCACCGAGGCCATTTCCAAGCATCATCATCTAGAAGCTGACAAGAAGTTATTTTTTAACCTCTCCTCCGAGCTGCGCTGCATTTTGGGCTACGACGGCTACTTTAAGCGGCTAAACCCTGGTTGGCGCAAGATTTTGGGCTATACGGCTGCCGAGCTGATGGCCAAGCCTTTTATCGATTGTGTGCATCCCGATGATCGTGACAAAACGTTGGCCAAGGTGCAACGGGTCATTGCGGGAAGCGATCGCGTCACGGTAGAAAATCGATATCGCAGCCGCAAGGGGGCCTACCATCGGGTGGCATGGCAAATTTCTCAAATGCCAGGACGACAAACAATCTATGCAGTCGGCACCAACCAGGGAGAAGAGCAACCCGAAGCCTCGAGGCAAATTCGGCACCAGCCTATAGAGCCCCACGAACAGGGGAGTATTGCCAATGCGCTGGTTTTTGCGCTGAACCAGCATTCCATTATTGCCATTACCGATCGTGAGGGACGCATTACCTACGCCAACGATAAATTTTGCGAAATTTCCTGGTATACCCGCGATGAGTTGATTGGCCAAGACCATCGCATCATCAACTCCGGCTATCACCCCAAAGAGTTTTTTCAGGACTTGTGGCAAACGATCGCCTCGGGGCATGTGTGGCGAGGCGAAATTTGTAATCGGGCCAAAAATAACATTTTGTACTGGGTTGATACGACGATTGTGCCTGTGCTGGATGCTCAAGGTAGGCCAGAACAGTATGTGGCGATTCGCAGCGACATTACCGAACGCAAGTTTGCAGAACAAGAGCTCAAGACGCGATCGCACCTCGCCGAGTTGGGAGCCGAGGTGGGCGCGATTTTGTCGGCTGGGGGCACCATCAACGACATTTTGAGCCAATGTACTGCCCAGTTGGTGCGCTATTTGGAATTGCCCTTTGCTCGCATTTGGACCCTAAATCCTGAAAGCCACCTGCTCGAACTGAAAGCCAGCGCCGGAAATCACAGTTCGCCCAAGGAGTTTCATAATTTGATTCCGGTTGGCATTTCCATCATTGGGTTTATTGCTCAAACTCGAAAGCCCTATCACAGCGTCGATGTGTCGAACGATGTGTGCATCGGAGCGAAGGAGTGGGTGGATCAAGAAAATCTGCGATCGTTTGTGGGCTATCCGCTCATTGTGGAGGATCGGCTGATTGGCGTGCTGGCCATTTTTGGGCGGCAGTCGTTGCCTCAGTCCATCCGCAACACCATTGGCTGGTTGGCCAACAGCATTGCGGTGGCAATTGATCGCACCTGGGCCCGCGAGGAACTGATGAGCCGCCGTGAAGCGCTGCTGTTTCGATTGGCGAGCCAGATCCGCGATTCGCTGAACCTGGATGCCATTTTGGAAACGACCGTGACCGAGATTCGCTCCCTGCTGCAAATCGATCGCTGCCATTTTCTCTGGTGCTGGACGAACGATGTGGAAAGCAATCTGGTGGTGACGCATGAAGCCTATAACGAAGGGCTGGATAGCTTGTTGGGTGAGTATCCGGCCAGTGTTGCTTCGGTGTTAGCCCGCTATATCCTCGATTTGCGCATGTTGCGTGTGGAGAATATTCACGATGGCGCGATCGCTGAAGCTGAGGCCGATGTGCCCGATGCGTTGAATCAGCGTGGTGCGATCGCCCAGTTGATGATGCCGCTAGAGACGCGATCGGGCCGTTTGGGGGCGATTGTGTGCAGCCATAGTGCCGAGCGGATCTGGACTGAGAGCGAAATGGATTTGCTGCGGGCGGTGGTGGATCAGGTGGCGATCGCCATTGACCAGGCCGAGCTGTATGCCAAAACCCGAGCCGCTGCCGTAGCCGCTGAGGCCCAAGCCACCCAACTGAGCGAAGCGCTCAAGCATCTACGAGAAACTCAAACTCAGCTGATCCAAACCGAAAAAATGTCGAGCCTGGGGCAAATGGTGGCCGGGATCGCCCACGAAATCAATAATCCTGTCAACTTCATCAATGGCAACTTGGTTCACGCTAACAACTACACCAAAGATCTGCTGTACCTGCTAAAGCTCTACCAGCAGCACTATCCCAAGCCTTTACCCCCTCTTGAGGAGGCGCTGCAAGATATCGACATTGAGTTCATTAGCGATGACCTGCCGAAGCTCATGTCGTCCATGAAGATTGGGGCGGATCGCATTCGGCAAATTGTGCTGTCGCTCCGCAACTTTTCGCGTTTGGATGAGGCGGAAAAGAAGCCCGTCAATATTCACGATGGCATCGACAGTACGCTGCTGATTTTGCAAAACCGGATTAAGGCTTCTCCCGATGGGGCTAGTGTCGATATTGTGAAGCAATACGGCGAACTGCCTCCGGTGGATTGCTACGCTGGGCAGCTCAACCAAGTGTTTATGAATATTTTGTCGAACGCGCTGGATGCGGTGGAGTCTCACACGTTGCCCCGCATCATCATCATTAGCACGGCCTTTTTCCCCGATGAGTCGGCAACTGCCATTCACCATGAAGCCGATGGGATACCTCCCCAAGGCATTGCCGAAGTTCGCATTCAAGACAATGGCCCTGGCATGTCTCCCGAAACGCGCGATCGCCTGTTTGATCCTTTCTTTACCACCAAGCCTGTGGGCAAGGGGACGGGCTTGGGTATGTCGATTACCTACCAAATTGTGGTGCAAAAGCACGGTGGCACCCTGGAATGCCACTCGGATCTGGGCAAGGGAACGGAGTTTATTGTGCGCATTCCCACCACGGCTAGGGAAACGCCCATTGCGCCCTAGTCGCTCACTCCAGAGGTTGGGTTAGGTACGGGTTATCCGAGTGGCAGCACGTAATGATAAAACGCCTCGTCTTTTCGGTAACCCAACGATTCGTACAGCGACTGGGCCAAAACATTTGAGATTTGAGTTGCTAGCACGATGCGAATGGCATGGGTGTCTTTGGCATAGGCTTCTGCGGCCTGGAGGAGCTGCTTGGCGATGCCCTGATTGCGAGAACTGGGCTCCACAAACAGGTCATTCAAGATCCAAATGCGCTGCATGGCAACGGAGGAAAAGCTGGGGTAAAGCTGCGTAAACCCAACGAGGCGATCGCCATCCTGCGCAACCAATATGACGGAATCACCGTGCTGCAACCGCGCTTGGAGAAAAGCATGAGCCGCATTCAGATTTGAAGCCGCGCCATAAAACACCCGATATTGGTCGAATAAACTGGCAACGGCTCTTAAATGGTCAATCTGAGCCTGAACAATCTTCATCGGCACTAACGAGTTGGGTCTGCTTCTGCTAACGGTACCGTATTTGCAGGAGCGTCCAAGGGCTCGATACTGGGTTTGACGGTTGCGGAGGGGCAGAGGTCGGCTAGCATGCAGCGATCGCACAAGGGTTTGCGCGCATTGCACACCGCCCGTCCGTGGTAAATCAACCGAATCGACCAGTTTTCCCAATCGGGTTGAGGCAACAACTTCATCAAGTCCCGCTCAATCTTGACGGGTTCGGTCTCTTTGGTCAAACCCAAACGGCCACTCAGCCGTTTCACGTGGGTATCCACCGTCACTCCAGCGTTAATGCCAAAGGCATGAGCCAGCACCACGTTTCCGGTTTTACGGGCTACTCCAGGTAGGGTCAGCAAGTCGTCCATACGCGGTGGCACCTCACCGCCAAACTCTGTCACAATTTTGCGGCAGGCTGCCTGAATATTCTTGGCCTTGTTGCGGTAGAAGCCCGTGGACTTTACTAGCGCTTCAATTTCCTCTAAATCGGCGCTGGCCATGGCGGGTGCATCGGGAAATCGACGAAACAGCTCTGGCGTCACCAGATTCACCCGTTCATCGGTGCATTGAGCCGACAGAATGGTGGCAATTAAGAGCTGAACTGGTGTTTCATAATCCAACGAGCACGTGGCGTCGGGATATTCCTGCTTTAACCGCGCCAGTATTTCAAGCGCGCGCTGCTTTTTGGTAACCCGCTTACGAGGAGGCATAGTGGGGGAGTCGGGAATGGGGGAGGAGATAGGGGCTAGGATTTAGGGGCTTGGGAAAAGAGGGGCTTGGGAAAAGAGGGGCGATCGCAGGACGAGTTAGCGGAGGAGCCTGCAACTTTTTGCCGAAACTGCTTTTTGCCAAAACCGCTGCTGAAGGAAAACCGAGCGACGCTGCCGCTCGGCTTTCAGGTTTGGATACTACAGATTTGGAGTTTATTGGAACAGGTTTTGGAAGACGTTGAGCTGGGTGGTATCGCGAACGATGAGGAAGATACCGAGACCCAACAGCAGCACCAAGCCTGTTTGCATCACGTTTTCTTGAAGGCGGGAGGGGAGGGGCTTTCCACGGACGGCCTCGGCCAGCAGGAAGGCCAACTGTCCGCCATCCAGGGCAGGCAGGGGCAAAATGTTGATGATTGCCAGGTTGATGCTGATGATGGCGGTGAAGGGAAAGAGGTTGACCCAATCGTTTGCGGCTAGGTTGGCACCCTGTTCCACAATCTTGACGGGGCCAGCTACTTGGTCAGCGACGGCTCCAAAGTTGGTGACGAGGGTGTAGAAGCCTTGGGCTGTGCGCATAAACATATCTTGGAACTGACGCGCCGCCATGGTGAAGACTTCGACGGGGCTATTGGGTCGCCGGAAGTCCACGGTGCCGTTGGGGTTTAGCACGACGCCAACGCGAGCCACACCGTTATCATCGACCCGAGGGGTTACAGGGATGGTGAGTGTGTTGTTCTCCCGCTGGATGGTGAGCTGAATGGGCTGATCAGGACTGTTGGCGATCGCCTGCATTAACTCCTTCTCGGCTGCTTCGCCGCTGCCCAGCGTTTGCCCGTTGACTCCTAGCACAATGTCGCCCGCCTTAATTCCGGCTTGGGCTGCAGGAGAGTCAGTTGTCACAACTTGGGGAATCACCACACCGGGCTCGAAGTTAAAGCCTTGGGGAATGCCTACGGTCGTGAACTGGCCGACAAAGATAAAGTAGGCAAATACCAGATTGGCAATCACCCCAGCGCTGATCACGATTGCGCGATCGAGTACGGGACGATTCTTGAGCAAATTGGGGTCGGTGGGTGGAATGGTGCTGTCGGGATCATCATCGGGAAAGCCAACAAACCCGCCCAGCGGAATGGCGCGAATGGCATACTCAGTTTCAGGTCCCTGATACTTCCACAAAATTGGGCCAAAGCCAATGGAAAAGCGATTGACATGAATGCCCTGGAGGCGCGCCGCCATAAAGTGCCCCAGCTCATGAACCACAATCAACAAGGCCAAAACTGCGATCGCCGCCAATACCGACATAGTAAACCTTTATGAAGAAGCGTACTGATTCCTTATTCTAGACCGTTGCTCCAGATGTTGAGAAACGCTCAAGGTAGAACTCACCGTACTCTTTGGGCTGATCTGGGTTAGAGCGTATCGCGGCCCAGGTAGGGTTGCAGCACTTCGGGAATGCGAACCGTCCCGTCGGGCTGTTGATAATTCTCCAAAATCGCGGCCATCGTGCGCCCGATCGCTAGACCCGATCCGTTGAGGGTGTGCAGGTATTGCGTGCCCTTTTTGCCAGCTTCCTTAAAGCGGATGTTGGCCCGTCTTGCCTGGAAGTCGGTGCAGTTGGAGCAACTCGAAATTTCGCGATACTTGCCTTGAGTGGGCAGCCACACCTCCAGGTCGTAGGTTTTGACCGAGGCAAAGCCCAGGTCGCCGGTGCATAGCGCAATCACGCGGTAGGGCAGCTTTAGCGCTTGTAGGATGGATTCGGCCTGTTGAGTCAAGCTCTCTAGTTCATCCATCGAGGTTTCGGGCGGCACAAACTTGAACATTTCCACCTTGTTGAACTGGTGCAGGCGGATCAGTCCTCGGGTGTCGCGGCCATAGCTGCCCGCCTCACGCCGGAAGCAGGGGGTAAAGGCACAGTGGTAAATCGGTAATTCTTCTGCCGTCAAAATTTCGTCGCGGTACAGGCTGGTGATCGGCACCTCTGCGGTGGGAGTCAGCCATAGATCGTCGCGATCGCACTTAAAGCTCTCGTCGGCAAACTTGGGCAACTGGCCCGAAGCTGTAAGCGAAGCCGTGTTGATGAGGAACGGCGGCAACACTTCGGTATAGCCTGCTTGGGTGTGGCGATCGAGCATGAACTGGATCAGCGCCCGCTCCAGCGCTGCACCTGCTCCCAATAGGGTGACAAAGCGGCTTTGCGCAATTTTGGCCGATCGCTCAAAGTTCAAAATTCCCAGCTTTTCGCCAATTTCGTAGTGGGGCAAAATGTCGGGATAGGTGGGAATGTATTCGTCGCCCCAGCGCCGCACCTCGACGTTGTCGTCTTCGCTTTTGCCTTCGGGGGTGGTGTCGCTGGGTAGGTTGGGCACCGTCAGCAAAAATGACTCAATCTGCGCCTTCAGCTCTTTTTCCTGGGGCTCCAACTCGCTCAACTGGGCTTTGATCTGATTGCCTTCATCCTTGAGCGCCACAATGGCGGCATCATCTGGCTTCGCGCCCGACTTCATCTGCTGACCCACCAACTTGCCAATCTCGTTGCTGCGCGCTTGCAGTTGCGATCGCTGCTGTTCCATTTGGCGCTGCTGCTGATCCAAATCCAGCACGGGTTTCAAATCATAACCGCCGCCCCGCAAATTTAGCCGAGCCTGCACCTGCTCTGGATTTTCGCGAATCAATTTAAGATCCAGCACGACCGTTCCCCAAGCCCTTATTGACCGTTTTACAACACTTCACAGAATACCCTGTGAGCGTTCCTCTGTGCCAATCCTGGTTGAGCAACCGCGCGTTTCGTGTGTAGATTGCTCTCACGTCTTGAACTGGTGTTTACTTGCCATTCCCCATTCTGATTGCTACGCACTGCGGCTACGGCGGCCTAGGCGCTACTATTGAGGGTTGTTTGCCCTATTCACCGCATTCTCTATGACCGAGCCATCTCCGCTGCTGATTGTTGAAGATGTGTATGCTGGCTACATCAAAGACCTCAACATCCTTCAGGGCATCAACTTCCGGCTGTATCCGGGTGAGTTGGTGACGGTGATTGGCCCCAACGGTGCGGGCAAATCGACCCTGGCAAAAACGATTTTTGGCTTACTGCCGCCCAACCAGGGCAGCATTCGCTTTCAGGATACCGAAATTGCCGGACTGCGCCCCGACCAAATTGTGCAGCATGGCCTCTGCTACGTGCCGCAAATTGCCAATGTTTTTCCCACCCTTACCGTCGAAGAAAATTTGGAGATGGGGGCGTTTACCCGCAATGTGCCCTTGCAGCCGTTGAAGCAGCGCATTTTTGAAGCATTTCCCGTCCTGGCCGATCGCCGCAAGCAAAAAGCCGGAACCCTATCGGGTGGTGAGCGCCAACAGTTGGCTATGGGTCGGGCGCTCATGCTAGAACCCAAGCTCCTGATTTTGGATGAGCCGTCGGCGGCGCTGTCGCCCATTCTGGTATCGGAAGTGTTTGAGCGCATTCGGCAGATTAATGTGATGGGAATGTCAATCATGCTGGTGGAGCAAAATGCACGGCGAGCGCTGGCCATGAGCGATCGCGGCTATGTGCTGGATGCAGGGCGCGATCGCTTTGAGGGACGTGGTCCCGACCTATTGAACGATCCCAAGGTGGGCGAACTGTACTTGGGCGCAGGCCAGCTTCACTAACTAGGTTCATAAACGAGGAGACATTGGGGATGCTGCCCAACCAATACGCATTGGCCATTCATACCAGCAGCCCAGATTTGGGTTTGGCGCTCAGCAACTTTGATCAGGTATCGCGTTGCCAAACCTGGGAGCTAGGGCAAGAACTATCTACCCATCTGCAACTCTATATGGCCGAGTTCCTACAGCCGCAAGCCTGGAGTGATCTGGCCTTTATGGCGGTGGCAAAGGGGCCGGGTGGCTTTACTGGAACGCGGATTGGGGTGGTGGCAGCGCGCACGCTGGCCCAACAGTTGGACATTCCCTTGTATGCGGTGTCGACTCTAGCGGCGATCGCCCATCGCACCTATCAGCAGCACTTCCCCAACGGCAATGCCCCCCACCTTGCGGTAGAAATGCCTGCCCAGCGTGAGCAACTTCATGTTGGCATTTACGCCATGCAAGATGGCCGATTGCAGCCCCAACTAGACGATACGGTAATGCATCCGATTCAGTGGCAGGCAACGCTTGTGGACTGGCACCAGCCCGTTTGCCTGACCAAGGCCGAGCGCAATTTGGGTAGCACCGCAATGGATATGTTGCAGCTTGCCTATGCAGAGTGGCAGCATCAACACTATCCCACCTGGGCGGAAGCGATTCCCCACTACGGTCAGCACCCCGTTGAAAATTAGTCCTTTTGGGAACGCATGAGAAGAGCGATCGCGCCGAATTCCTAAACCAACATTCTCAACATTCCCCAACCCTGAACTCACATCAGTTAACCAATTTAAGGTGCCAGAAGCCTGTATGCTTGCTGCCGAGTTTAAGCCCGTTTTGATTTATACAACGCACAAAGCTGCTTCTATGTTTGTGCATCAACTCACATCAGAAATTGCACAGGCACGCCATCTTCACTACCACTCAATTAACGATAAGGATGTCAGCATTTATCAACACATTGTTGGCACATCTTGGAATGAGTTTATTCGACAAAAACTTCAGCTCAATCAGCCTTGTTGTTTTGGGCCAATTCGTTCAGGAGAAGGCAGTCCATCCATTCCAGAAGATTTGGATCGGTTCTCAGTCATTTTGCATTTGCGCGATCCACGAGATGTACTAGTGTCGCTGTTTTTCTCTCATACCTTTAGCCACAAAATCGATCCGAATATTTTCAATCCTGGAGATGAACAGCGTAAACAATGGGAGCAAGAAGGAGTCGATCGATTCTCGCTGCGTCGAGCCAACCATTACAAAGACAACTATCACTATGTCATCGCAAACTTGTTGGGTCGAAAAAATGTGACTCTGGTTAAATACGAGGATATGGTGTTGAACTATCACCTTTGGTTGGAGCAATTTCTCGCTGCATTTTTGGGAGGTTCTTCTGAAAAATCGATGATGCAAAAATTGCTCAATCGCCTGCCATTTTCGGAAAGGTTTAAGCCCCAATCGGCGATCGCAAACTCTCCTCTTTACCAACAGCTCTATGCCAATCACAAAGATGAATTTGTGGTCGCTAAAGAAGACATTTATCGGCATCGACGGCAGATTGCTCCCGGTGACCATCGGCGTAAGCTCCAACCCGAAACGATCGCCGCTTTAAACGAAACCTTTGCCGATATTTTGAGCGTGTTGGGCTATTCGCAGTAGCGTTTGCCAGCAGCGATCGCCCCCAACTTTGAGATTTCTTGCGCAGAATAGAGATCCCGATGGTGAGGTGGGCGATCCGCTATATGCGTTCAGCAAAGATCCAAAGTCGTCACGATCTAGAGCGATCGCCAAGCTGGTTCAACCCAGTTGGTTCAACCCATACAAGTAGCCCTTAGCGCATTGAGTGCTCAACCAGCGCCATGTATCAAAAGCCACTCCTCATCGTTAAAACAAAAGACCCGATGGTCTGCATTCTTTGTCCTGCATGAGATTTGAGCCTGCATGAGTTCTGCGAAACCGCGAACACGCTTTTGGGAAGTGGTGTCCAATACGCCACGGCTATTGCAATTAGTTTGGAAAGGCGCACCCCAATGGTTGGTGCTGTCCACCGTGATCACGCTGGTGCTGGCGCTCATTCCCGTGGCGCAACTCTACATCAACAAGCTGATTGTCGATGTGGTGGTCAGCAACCTGAGCGCAGGCCAAACGGTTCCTGATTGGCAACCGTTGGTTGTGCTCGTTGGGTCGGCGCTGGTGCTGGCTCTGGCGCTCACAGGCTTCAATCAGGCCAATAATTACGTGTCGCAGGTGTTGAGCGATCGCTTTACCCTCTATGCCAACCAAGTGCTATTGCAGCAAGCCATCAACCTGGATTTAGCCCACTACGAACTGCCGGAATTTTACGACACGCTCAACCGGGCGCAGCAGAGCGGCAGCGCCTACCCGGTGCGGGTGCTGGGAACGCTTACCTCCCTCACACGGCAAACCGTTACCTTTGTTGGCTTGTTGGGCTTGTTGCTTAGCTTCAATCCGTTGATTGTGCTGCTGCTGATGTTTACGGCGCTACCTGCGTTATGGGTGGGTATTCGCTTTTCGGGGGTGCGCTTTCGCCTCATGCGCCGCCAAACCCAGAGTGGACGGCTGGCGGAATATCTTCAGCAAGTGATGACTACCCAAGAATTTGTCAAGGAGGTGCGCCTGTTCAATTTGGGTGAGCACCTGCTGGATCAATGGCATAGCATTCGCACCCAGTTCAACCAAGAACTGGCGGGCATGGCGGCACAGCAGGCGTGGCTGCGGTTTGCGGTAGGGCTGTTTTCTACCCTGGGCTTTTATGGGGCGTATGGCTGGGTGATTGTGCGCACCATTCAGGGCGCGGTAACGGTGGGCGACCTCACCATGTACACCGGGGCATTTCAGCAGTCGCAGGGCTTGATTCAGGGCATTTTGTTCGACATCGCACTGATTTACGAGTTCAATCTGTTCGTGTCGCAATACTTTGAGTTTTTGAACCTGAAGCCGCAGGTGGTGAACCCACCCCAGCCATTGACCTTTCCTCAACCCATGCGCCGTGGGCTAGAACTGCGCAACGTGTCGTTTTCCTACCCAGGTGCAACCGAGCCAACGCTGCACCACCTGAACCTGAAGGTGCAACCGGGCGAGAGTATTGCCCTGGTGGGCACGAACGGTGCAGGCAAAACAACGCTGCTGAAGCTGCTCACCCGGTTCTACGATGTGGAGTTTGGCGAAATTACAGTAGATGGTGTGCCGCTGTACGAGTTTGACCTGAGCGATTTGCGACGTAACATTGGCGTGGTGTTTCAGGACTTTTCTCGCTATAACCTGAGCGTGCAGGACAATATTGGCTTTGGTGACTTGCGGCAGCGGGGAAATTTGTCTCGCATTCAGCAGGCAGCGCTAGATGCTGGAGCCAATCCGGTGATTGATGCGCTGGAGCATGGCTATCAAACAATTTTGGGCAAAACCTTTTCGGATAGTGCGGAACTGTCTGGTGGGCAGTGGCAGAAGATTGGGCTGGCGCGAGCGTTTATGACTCCGGCGCAAATCCTGATTTTGGATGAACCGACGGCGGCATTGGATGCGATCGCCGAGTTCGATTTATTCCAACGGTTTCGTCAGTTGACTCAGGGCAAAATGACGTTTTTGGTGAGCCACCGATTTTCTACGGTTCGCATGGCCGATCGCATTGTGGTGTTGGAACATGGCACGATCGTCGAAGTGGGTAGCCATGAGCAACTGATGGCAGAGGGCGGACTCTATGCAAAAATGTTCAAGCTACAGGCATCGAGCTACAGCGATCGCACGGCACTGAATGGAGAAGGCAGCGGATATGAGGGCGATCGCTACTCGGTCTAGCTAGCCTCAGTAATTACGAGCATCACAAGATTAAAAAAATAAGAAATTGCGCTATCTGTATTCAAATTACGAATTTTGGGGTACATAGTGCGCTATATGTTGTGTATGCCAACCTCTCTACCCGTCATGACCTCACGGTGAACTGTGTTGCCGTGGCGGGTATCCTTCCTCCTGTACCTTCTATAACCTCGCGTAAGCCGTAGGTCTGCACATGATCAAAAACGATGCCTGGATCTCTCGCATGGCGGCTCAGGGCATGATTGCACCTTTCGAGCCAGCGCAAGTTCGCCAAGTTCATGGCTCCCCTGTGATTTCCTATGGGCTCAGCAGCTTCGGTTACGATATCCGCCTTTCCCCCGTCGAGTTTCGTATCTTTCGCCATATTCCTGGCAGCGTCGTCGATCCCAAAAACTTTAATCCCGAAAATTTGGAGTCGGCCAAGCTGCGCGAAGATGACACCGGAAAGTACTTCATCATTCCGGCTAATAGTTATGGCTTGGGTGTGGCGCTAGAGCGGCTAGAAATTCCCGAAAATATTACGGTGGTGTGCATGGGTAAAAGCACATATGCTCGCTGTGGCATCATCGCCAATATTACGCCTGGTGAGGCGGGATGGCGTGGTCACTTAACGCTAGAGTTTTCCAACTCATCTAGTACCGACTGTCGCATCTATGCCAATGAAGGTGTGGTGCAGCTGCTCTTTTTGGAAGGAGAGCCCTGCGAGATTAGCTATGAAACCCGCCGCGGCAAGTACCAAGATCAGTCGGAGCGTGTGACGATCGCCCGCGTCTAGTGCTCAGAGCAAAGGGGCCAGTTAAATAAGGAAGTGCGCGATCGCCCCATTTGGCACAATTTAAGTTCAATGCGCCGTTCCAGATTGAGATACAGGCTGGGGCGGCGCAAACATTTGGGTACCGTTGGATGCCGTTTGGGAAGCACGCCTAGCCAAAATTCTGCCAAAAAACTAATTTCTGAGAGTTTCAGGAAAGTATGAAACTTGCAGTGAAGCTAATGAAGCGACCGATAGATCCTTGACCATGGAAATTGCTTAGGTTTCGGCATGGCCCCTGCTGAACAATAGGGTGTAGTCCTGAGTGTGGGCGAGCCAGAATGGATGCTATATCGATATGGATTCAATCACCTATCCCGGCAAGCTGATGCGAAAAGCTGTGCTTACAGGACTTCCTGCAAACGAGTTGTGGAAAAGAATCAGGTGGTTTCTTCAGAGCCAAGACGGTGCATGCTAGGGTGATTTTTCTAGAGTGCTGAGTCTGTGGAGTAAAGCCGGTACAGCCGAGCACAGAATATGTCTCGGTTGTCTATCGAGGCATTCTCTCAGGCCAAGAATACTGCTCATTCCTTCTACCAAACCGAATCAACGTCCAAAATTTATTAAGTTCTAAAAGGTTTTTCTATGATCATCCAAAATCGTCCAATGCGTCGGTTGGGTACGCTTGTTGCAGCGATCGTGACTTTGACGGGTGTTCCGCTGCTGGCGATCGCCCCCAGTGCCCGCGCCCAGATTTTGTTTGAAGAATCTGGTACGCTACAGCCCATGACCGATGACTACACCTTTGAGGGCACGGCTGGACAACAGGTCACCATTGCCATGCAAAGTGAAGAGTTTGACACCTTGCTGGTATTGCTGGGTCCCGATGGGCAAGAAGTCGCTTCGAATGATGACTATGGTCGCAGCCTCAATTCCACTATTGTGATTTCTTTGCCTGCAAATGGCACCTACACTGCTTCGGCCCGCTCGTTTGCGGGGCAGGGCGGCAACTATACAATTACTGTGCGCCCCTCGACTCCCTATGACCTGGCCTATGCCAAAGGGCAAGAAGCCATGCGCAGTGGAGATAGTGCTGGTGCGATCGCGGCCTATACAGAAGCCATTGAAGCAGATCCTGACCAGCCAACAGCCTACCTGGATCGGGCGGATATGTACTGGAGCCAAACGGATACGGATGCAGTGGTTGCGGATTACCAGCGGGCGATCGCTATCTATGAGCGATCTGGCAATATGGACATGGTGCAGCTTTTACAAGAACAGCTAAGTTACATCCAAAATCCGCCGACCGAAGAGTCTATGCCTTTTTAACAGCACAGAACCTACGCAGTTGAATGATTTTTAGAGCACTAAGCGCTCCAAAAATCATTCAACCCCTGGTTTTTCGTATGAAGGACTTACAGCTAATTTCAGTTGAGTAGCCCACAATGAGCGAACCATCCTGCTGCATCAAATTGCTACTAATATTCGTCAGCAGTTGGAGATTGAAAATGGACTGCATTGAACTTTAGATGTAACTTTCGGTGAAGATGCCTGCCGTGTGCGTTCGCTCCACGCTCCTCACAACTAGTCTTTGTTAAGCCACTTTGCTGTCAATGCCCTCAATCGTGTCCCTGGAAAACAAAGTTTGAGGCAGAAGTCGAAGCGAGCGGCCATAATGGCAACTTCATGCTGAAGGTATTAGCCGCAGTGTTACCTTACCCAAGCGATAACGCTAACCCTAGCTGTCAATAATAGTTGAGATGTGCTTAGTCTGGGATTACTATAGGTGGGTTTTTGAATTAAAAAATAAACCAGAATTAAAGCTATTTACAATTTGATTGCCACTCAAACTAAATTCATGAAAGCTGCTCTGATTGATATGCGTTGCCGCATGAAGCTCTAGAATTTGGCAACAATATCCTTAAGGTGAAATGCAAATAAATCAATGCCTAAAGCAGATTTAATTAGATAGGCTGTCAAGATGAAAAAGGCACTAATACTTAAATTGAGCCCTATGAGCAGTAGTGCTGCAATGAAAATATTAAGTGTACGCGTGAAATTAGTGCCTAGATATGATCGCATGGTTTTACGTTGATCTTTGCCAACTAGCAGAACGATGTAGAAACGCGAGATGATCACATCTACAGTTAGTCTCAGGTCAACTAGCTTAGGAGCACGTTTTGGAGTCAATGTTTCCAACACTTCATCAAGAATAGCAAGTTGCTGCTCGTTTAATGTTTTTAGAAGGGTTGGGTCAATTCGTGCAAGATAGGGGTGAGAAAAGGGCTGAGAAATCAAGTCTGCGAGGGGATCAGAAGATCGATTCATTGGATTCGAGGTAAAGTGAACAGTTGGTAGAAAGACACCCCGCAAACTAAACCAGCGAAGCTAGATCCTAATAAAAACACAGTTCTTTGAGAGGAAGAAACTAGCTTTCGTTTCAAATATTGGTGCGTGATCGCGACCAGTAGTACGATACCAATTGCAAGAAACCAGACCAGTAGAAGTACTAAAGGTACAACAAAGTAAGAGACGATTGGCATTTTCCACATCCAGACTTGATCGATGGCGCCAACTGTCAAAATAAAATTGACCCAAATCAATGCTAGAAGGATGGCATCAATACCAACCCAACTCAAATGTAAGGTGACAAAGACTGTTCCTACCCAAATGATTTGCGGCACAGCATAAGCGCATAAGACCCAACCTAGACTGGCATAAGCACAGAGTAGAAGAACATGAATTTGAGACAGCATCAAACATCGAAGATAAGCTGATATATGAACTTGCTGTTGCTGAATGGCTCTAGATTTCATGAATATGGTCAAGCAAATGCCTTCTCTATCATTCGCGATAGACTCCGTTTTATCCAGGCAAGGAATACGGTTTTTTGCCAGCCTTAGGCTCAGCGTCTTCTCGAACTAGTCATCTCCGTAGAGTCAGCAAAAGTGTTTAAGCATGATTACAGGGAAATGAACTGCTTAATATCATTCCTAGGAATCGTCCAACCATTGTTGAATCATGTCCGCTAATTGCGTGACTAACAAAACGGGAGAGGGTGAAAGGAAAGCTAGGAGGGAAGCAGAGCCTGATTTAAGCTGATGAGTAACTAACAAAAGGTCGTGTCATGGGTAAAGGGTGGAGAAAAGGCAGCCATGTGCTCTCGTTGCAACTTCTCCTGAATCTTCTGGTTGTAGTGGTGGATGAAATTCCAAATCGCACCAATGTGATTTTCGAGTTTCTTTGAAAATGACAAACTGCGTCGAGCGAACCGGGAGATACGCTGACGCAACCTGTTGTTCAATCGCTCAATATGACTCGTTAAACTCGAATCTTGATCCACTGCAAAGTACCGTTTACTCGGCAGTACACCTGAATGGGCTTCCCAATGATCAGTGTAGATACGTGCATATTGTCGGTAGTGGTGCGGAAGTACTCCCACAACGCTTGCGCTGATTGAGCAGAACGATCACCAACATGACACCCGATAATTTCACAGCTTATTTTATCAATCGCTAGCCAGACCCACTGTTTATTGCCTTTTTCCATCCACAAATGGCCATAACTCATCCATCTGCACCACTCGTCGAGACGTTAGTTTGGCAATCACCTACCTCTGCTTGGTGAGGTACCTCGGCATAGCAAGCATTCACGTACTGTTGCAACCAACTCTCGGATAAGTGGAGCACTCGGGCAATGCCTGCTCGGGAAATGCGTTCGAGCAACAGTCGGTCAACCAACGCAGAGGTGTCCTTGTGTTTCGGTTTCCATTGAGGATTCCCCACAAACTGACGACTACAATCGCGACGCTTGTAGTTCTGGTTACCCCGGCAGGTGGTGCCCTCTTCCCTCTTAGACTCAAACCCAGGTAGAACCAGTGAATTTCCTTTTGTAGAAACATATGTCTTTAAACTTTCTTTTTTATTTCTTCAAGAAAAATTTATATATTTGATCCTATTGGGAACTCTGAAGATAGCCTCGTTAATTGCGCCAGTGCAATAGTTACCGTATTTTTTCAACCCAGATCTACATGGATAGTCAGGCTACAATCCTTATCATTGATGATGAACCAGATAACTTTGATGTGATCGAAGCTTATCTCGATCAAGCAGACTATCAGCTGAGTTATGTCTCAAACGGGCAGCAGGCGTTTGACTTACTCAAGTCTTTTCAACCAGATGTGATTCTTCTGGATGTCATGATGCCTGTGATGAATGGGATTGAGTTTTGTCAGAAGTTTAAAGCCTCAACCCAATGGCGACACATTCCCATCATTATTGTGACAGCACTAACGGCATCTGAAGACTTGGCACGTTGTCTAGCCGCGGGAGCTGATGACTTTATCAGCAAGCCTGTCAATCGGTTAGAACTGCGTGCTCGTTTGAGCTCTATGTTGCGGATCAAACGTCATTATGACAATTTGCAAGCCGTATTGAGGATGCGAGAAGATATGGTGAATATGGTTGTTCATGACCTACGAAATCCTCTGGCTAGCATTACTCTTGCTGCTGACCTATTGCAACGTCCCAATTTTCCGCCTGAAAGGCAAGCGGTCAAAGTCAAACAAATTGCATTGGCTGGGAAGGAATTGCAGGCCATGATTGATACGTTGCTACTCATGGCAAAGTTAGAAGCGGGAAAGCTGATCTTAGATATTGTTTCTGTTGATTTAAATGCACTCTGTTTATCTGCCTTGGAAGCTTTTGATGCGATCGCGAATCAAAAAAATGTACAGCTCTGTAGCCAGTTAGCTAACCTGGATTGCATGGTTGCGGTTGATCAAGCGTTGTTTCGACGAATTATCGATAATCTGTTATCCAATGCGATTAAATTCTCCCCAACAAACAGTCAAGTGTACTTATCAACAGAATCTCTGACGACTGAAAAAATCAGGATTAAAGTGACTGATCAAGGAACTGGCGTTACGGAAGAAATGCGTCAAACCATTTTTGAACGGTACGAGATTGGCACTTTCATTCAAGGTGTGAATCAAACGGGATTAGGATTAGCATTTTGTAAGCTCGCGATCGAGGCACATGGTGGTGAGATTATGGTAGAGAATAATCAGCCCAATGGTGCAATTTTTATGATTGACATGCTAACTTCGGCTGTGTAGCAGATTCGCTTTTCTTTTAGATGGAAGCTGGTTGCAAGAGTTGGTGAATCTGGTTTGCCAGTTGTTTGAGTTTGACGGGCTTACTCAGGTATGCATTCGCTCCTGCTGCGAGACAACGCTCGCGATCACCTTCCATGGCTAAGGCTGTCAGAGCAATGATCGGGATTTTGCTGACATGGGGAAGGCTACGAATTTGACGGATCGCTTCTAGTCCGTCCATTCCTGGCATTTGAATGTCCATCAAAATTAGATCTGGATGTGCAGATTGCACTAATGCGATCGCTGCCTGTCCATTGCTTGCACTCACCAAACGATTACCTTTCATTTCCAGGTATCCGACTATCGCCATCATATTAGCTTCGTTATCTTCCACCAATAAAATTAGGGGAGATTGAGTTAAGTCGGTTGGATTTTCTTGTAGGTTGGCGTTGCCCGAAAGTTGGCGGTCAGGCGTAGAGATTGGGGAACCCTCATAAGGCAGATCAACGGTGAAGCAACTGCCGATCCCAACCTCACTGCTGACTCCTACTTTTCCACCATGCAGTTCGACGATACGTTTTACCAGAGCTAAACCCAAACCCGTTCCCTCATATTGTCGATTGAGGGAACCATCAATCTGGATAAAAGGTTGAAACAATTTCGGAATATTTTCAGAGGCAATGCCAATCCCAGTATCCAGGACTGCAAATCGTACCCATGGTTTTTCTACTTCTCCTGCATGAGCGATCAATACACTTACCTCTAAAGTGATATGACCCTGATTAGGAGTAAATTTCACAGCATTGTTCAGTAAATTGACCAAAACTTGTCGGATGCGTCGCTTATCCACAGACAGGGAAGATATCGGCGTGGTCACGTTCAATTCAACCTGAAGTTCTTTCTTGAGAGCTTGATGTTCAATTAAGGCAAGACTGGTTTGACATAGAACGTTAATGTCTGTCGATGTATAGTTTAGTTCGATTTGTCCAGATTCGACTTTAGCAAGATCGAGAACGTCGTTGATCAGTTCTAGTAAATGTACGCCAGCCTGTTCGATGGTTTGTAACGATTGCTGTTGTCTGTCGTTGATGGTGCCAAAAACTTCATCTTGTAGTCCCTCAGTCATACCCAGGATCGCATTTAAGGGAGTTCGCAGTTCGTGGCTCATATTCGCCAAAAACTCATCTTTTAGCCGAGTTGCACGGGCTAATTCCTGGTTTGAGATCGCCAGTTGCTGGTTGCGTTCCGCGAGAAGATGTTGGGCCTGTTTAAGGTTGGTGATGTCTTGCGCTGTCCCAAGAATTTGTTGAACTCGCCCCTCTCTATCTCGGTGAAAAACCACATCCCGGCTGTAGAACCAGCGCCATTCGCCATTTGCCTGTTTCATCCGATACTCATGCTCGGTCACATCGCTAGCCTGAGAGAGGCTAAGGCGTTCCCAGTGGGCGGGAAGATGCGCCAGATCATCGGGATGCATGACCTGTTGCAAAAATGTTTCACCCATGTGCCGGAGTTGTTCTGGCGTATATCCGAGCACACTGCCGGTATCTCGGTTGGAGTAAATGTTGCGCTGTTGCTGCACATCATACAGGTAGAGGAGGTTAGGTGATGCATCGGCAATTTGTTGAATAAAGCGCTGGCTTTCTTGCAAATTCTCTTCCGCCCGTTTACGAGCCGTAATGTCACGCACCATCAATAACACTTCATCTTCGCCACAGACCGCAATTCGCACCTCTTCATCTTGCGGTTCCCCTTCAATCTCCAGACGTTGTTCATAAACCTGCACTTCACCTGTGGCTAACGCTCGTTGGATTGCCTCAATTCGCTGTTGAGCCAAGTCATAGGGCAAAGAATCATAAACGCTGGTTCCAGGAATCAGACTTGCTGAGTTCAGCAGGTTAAAATTGCGACTATTCATCACATCCAGATAAGTACCATCTCGTTTCACCCAAAAGAGCAAATCTGGAATTGCTGCAATCATGGCACGCGTACGAATCTCACTGGTGCGCAGTGCAGTTGTTTGCTCGGCGACCCTTCGTTCCAGTGATTGATGTAATTCTTGCAATGCCAGTTCTGCTTGTTTGCGATCATTGATGTATTCAGAAAATATGACAATGCCACCAATCTCTCCTGATAATTGATACCAGGGACGCACTTCCCATCGAGTCCATTGGTCTATCCCATCTGTTCCGGTAAAATACCCTTCACCTCTTTCTACTGCCCCCGCTAAACATCGTTGATGAATCTCTTTGTAGTGGTCGGGAATAGCTGGCAAGACTTCGTAGTGTGATCGCCCAATATACGACTCCACTGCACCAGGATGGTAGTCATCCAACCACCGCTGGCTCATCGTGATATAACGCATCTCCCGGTCAAACATGGCAATCCCGACCGGAGCATGGTGCAGCAGCAGCCGTAAGTTCTCTTCATTTGCCCGTAATGCCAGTTCTGCTTGTTTGCGATCGCTAATATCTGTATCAACTGCAATAGCTTGCCAGCAGTTATGCTGAGGATCCCAATGGGTGGACAAATCGGTTGAGATCCAGCGCAAAGAGCCGTCTTTGTGCTGGAAGCGATATACCATTCGGGTAGATCGTCCCGCCACAATCTCGTTTAGTCCAGGCAGGATGACGGTTTCTTGATCCTCTGGCAAGATTCTTGACCACCAGATATCCTGCACCATTTCGGTTGCTGTATACCCAAAGATTGCCTCACATCCAGCCGAGTAATAGTCGTATTCCCAAGAGCAATCTGAAAAAATTCGCATGCTAACAATCGAAGCACCCGCATTGTTCAAAATTTCACTGAGTTTTGCTTCAGAGGTCTGCAAAGAAAGTTCTAGTTGTTTGCGATCGTGAATATCTTCAAAGGTGGCAACTGTTGAAATAATGTGCCCTGCTTGATCTCTAATCGGAGTTGCGCTGACAGAAAATAGCGTTGTTGTGCCATCGCCCTTGCGGTAAAGCATCTCCTCTGCTTTCACTACTTGCCCTGATAGGAGCGATCGCGACATTGGATAGTCTTCTGGCTGATACAGTTGTCCATCAGAATGCACCGCGCCATATTCGCTGTAACTTTGATACGTCTCGGTTTTCAGTAGGGGATGCCCGAGCAAGCGGATCGCTTCATCATTGTGAAACAAAAGTTTGCCAGAGGGTGACTCTGCGATCGCAACCCCAACGGGCATTTGTTGCAACACTTGTTCTAAGCGATGACGTTCTGCATCCAATTTTTGTAAAAGATGCTCGGCATTGGCCCGGGTTGCTTGCTCTTGCTGTAGCAGAAGATTCCGTTCTGTTGCAGCTTGTGTACTTTCCTGTAAGTTAGATGTTAATAAGTTGATGATGAATCCCACGACGGCCACAAGTAACAGTCGTGGCAGGTCGTCAAGATATGCAATTTGAAATTGATGCAGGGATGGGAAAAAATAATAGTCGAGAGCGAGGCCAGAAAGCAGAACGGCAAGCATTCCAGGTTTTCTACCCCCATACCAGGTGGTAATCGCAATGGAGATGTAAAAGAACGCGCCAATCGTCCGAGTAATGATGGGTTCTAACCAAAGACTCAAGAGCAGTGCCATGATGCTTGAAGCGATCGCTACCCAATAGGATAAAAAACGCTGCTCTATACGCATTGCTATTGCTCCATTGTGATCAGGTCACTGACATAATGAGAGGTTGAAATACTTCCCTAATAGTAGAAAACCCATTTGGGGAGAGAAACCCCGTCTGTATTTATAAAGTTTTATTAAGTTAGAATAATTCTAACGCTCACATCTCGGGTTAACTGACAGAACGCAACAGAGTAATCAAAACTTGTTACAGGTCGGAATTTTCAGTAGTGCATCAAGTTGTGGTGGGTTAGAGTAGAGGGAACATATTTATTTATCTAGTTGACAAGCTTATTAGGTGGTTTCTCGACTTAATAAACTCCGAATTGTTGCAACAAGTTGCTTGAGTCTAATCGGTTTAGTGCAGTAATCATCTGCTCCTGCTGCCAGGCATTTGTCGCGATCGCTCGCCATTGCCAGCGCTGTCAACGCAATGATTGGAATATGACTTGACTGCTGACTCGCACGAATTTGCTGTATTGACTCCAGCCCATTCATTTCAGGCATTTGAATGTCCATCAGAATGAGATCTGGCGATCGCATCTGAGCTATCTCAATGGCTTCCTTGCCAGTGCGAGCTAGAACAGTTTGGTAACCGCGAGCATTAAGATAGCTTATGATGGTCGCAATATTCGCTTCATTATCTTCAGCCAGCAAAATTAGGGGTGCCATCGGTAATTGAGCAATCAAGGTCGGATTGGTATCTGTGATCAGCTCTGTAACAGCGTTAGTTGCAGGTAAGATAGACTGGGTGATCGCGGTTGCTTGCCCCCCAGATTGCAATTTCGCTACATCTACCGTGGAATCACCCTGATAAGGTAAATAAATTGTGAAACAGCTTCCCTGCCCTAATGTACTCGTAACATCCACTTTGCCATGATGTAACTCAACTAACCGTCGCACTAGTGCTAAACCCAAACCAGTCCCCGCATAACGACGATTGAGGCTACTGTCGATTTGGGAGAACGGTTTGAATAAGCGATTGAGATTATCGGGTGCAATCCCAATGCCAGTATCAATCACCGAAAAACATAGAAAAGGCCGGTCAGCTTGATATTTCTGTTGCACAATCAGTTGAATCGTTCCATTGTTGGGCGTAAACTTTACTGCATTCATTAGCAGGTTGATTAATACCTGGCGGATGCGTCGTTCGTCTACCAAAATATCGGGTAAGCCTGGAGGAATCTGAGCAACCAGTTTCAAATTTTTCTGATGTGCCTGATGGGTGACAAAGCCTAGACTCGAATGGCACAGTTCAGAAATTGGCGTAGGAACAAGCTGTAGTTCAAGTTTGCTGGCTTCAGCTTTCGATAAATCCAGGATGTCATTGATTAATTCCAGCAGATGACTACCACTCTGAGCAATCATGTTAATTGCTTCTTCTTGCTGTTGATTAATTGCTCCATATACCTTTTCTTGTAGGCTCTCAGACATCCCCAAAATAACATTCAAAGGAGTACGCAACTCATGACTCATATTTGCTAGAAACTCATCTCTCAGGCGAGTTGCTCGATATAGCTCCGTATTGGTCAACGTTAAGCGCTCATTAATTTGCTGAAGTTGAACTTCCGCATGTTTTTGCTCAGTAATATTGCGGCACACACAAATAATTTCGCCCTTCTCAGTTCGTGTGAGTGACAACCCCTCAACGAAAGTACTACCATCCTTACGCACGGCTTGTGCTTCCCCCTGCCAAAATCCATGCGTGTGCAGGTGTGGAAAAACTTCCTGCTCAAATCGTCTAACCTCTTCGGGGAAGTAGAGTGATGTCCAACTCTTACCAATCAGCTCTTCAAGGTGCTCGTAGCCAAAGAGCTTTAAATGCGCCGGATTGAGATAGGTAGGGTTTGCTGAAAAAAGCAGCAAAGGTTTACAGTGCCTAGTTTTCAAGCGAGATCAAGTCTGCTAAAGTGCAAAGAAAAAGTGTAAAACCTCTCAAAAACCTTGCACGAGCTTGCCGATGTACCG
>NZ_JBNXVR010000022.1:0-100697 GCF_050565595.1 Leptolyngbya sp. AN02str
CATCAATAACACCCGCAATCAGTCCCAAGTGGTCCAAGTTCTCGATCTGCAAGGGGGCGATCCTAACTCGTCTCCCTCAGCTTATCCCCACTCCCTTTAATTCCCAGAGCAACCTGCGGAATGTCGGGACAAGTGCTATTCATCTGCTGCTTAACTTTGGAGAATTGGCATCAACAATTCCATGAAGATTCTGCATGCATCAATTTGACCAAATCGATCCGAATCATTCCGAATCATCTAGTTCAGTCTGATCAATCGACCTGTGACGCTGGCCTATTTCTCGATAGGCCACACGGCACCGCCGCAACAGCGAGGCTCCACTCATGGGCCACTCCTTAAGGCAGCAACCTGAACTTAAGCCTGCATTATCTTTACTATCAGCAAGACAAAAGGATGAAGCCCCAAGTCAATATCGTCAATCACAACCGACTTTTCATGACAGGTGTACTGTTTCCTGCATTAATCTTAAATTTCTAACAGAAACTATTGGCAATCTCATCGCTGAGACAATCTCAAGAAGGAAGAGACCGTCCTCTTCTAAACAAGTGATTTTGGTTGCAATGGATACTTAAACAAGTCACTGCTGTAACTTCTCAGTAAGTTAGGCAACGATAGAATGTAAACAGCGCTACAGTAGCTTGCTTGCTCCGACGCAACAACTCGTTATTCATTTGATTCACGAGATAGGAACTCTCCCTCATTCGACATAGAAAAGGAGCCCAAACTCAAGGACTAGACTACGTCATATGGCACTTGCGTAATTTTACAGGCATTATTATTTCTCGAGCAGTGTCCGATACTTCGTTGAGAAATTTAAACAATTGTAGATATATTGCTGAATCTCCCATCCAAACAGTGATGAATATAGATAGAACTAGAGATATCACTCAACGACTCGGTATTGCTCTCATCCAATGATCATCCAAAACAGGTCTAATCTGTTGCGATTGATACCCCAATGTTTGAGTTGATTGACTACCCTGAGACAGATCGAACTGTAACAAATTCCTAACAGGGCGATCGCACTAAAAAGTAGCTAAGATAGTCTTTAGTCTCCACAAGTAAAATAATGAACTCTGGGGCTTCTGGTTAGAATACTGGTTGCAAGCTACAATTTGAAAATGAGAAATGTTAAAAAAAAATAAACAAAGCCGTCTAGAATTAAGTGTGGTGATTGGGAGACAAGCATGTTTATACGCCTTGCAAAGCAACACCGGCAGTTCGTTCAGGATCTCGTGATGAACCTGCAAGCTTTGGCCATTGTGCTGGAGCGCCAAGGTTACCTGGCATCCTGCTATACCTGCGGTGGTCAAATGAATAGCGCCTCATTCATGGTCAGTTTGGCGGAGAACCATCTCATCCGATTTCTGGTGTCTGATTATGGAATCACCTGGACTGAGATGCGGGATGATCGCGAACTCATGAAGCTAGAAGGAGCAGAAGCAATTAGCCAGCTTCAAGAGCTAGCGAACTTGGTTAAGTTTCAGATCAAGCCTTCCGAGCAAAATCTAACCCTAGCGAACACCTAGATACCGCTTGAGCGACATCTCAGAATTTGAAGCCCAATTGGCAAAATGCGCCAATTAGTTCTGCTGAGTGAGCTTTTTCCCAAATGCAGCAATTTCAAGCCTGCGGCTGCCCCCACTAACGCTACTCGCTGGGGACAGGACATATTGCTCAACTCAAGTTAGGTTGGTAGAAATTTATTTTGATGATTTCTACCAGGAGAGGACCGCAGAGTTGCTGAGTACCGACGCAATCACCCCTGTTCATGAGGGAGATCTGATTTTGAGGCTGCTTTTAGCAGTTGGGGCTGGAGCTGGGGTTGGCTGGGAGCGCGAATCGGGGCATAAACCAGCCGGATTGAGAACCCATATGCTCGTTAGCTTGGGTGCAGCCATGTTTGTCTTGGCAGGGTTGCAAATGGGCCTCAATAGCACCAACTTTGACGTCGCTGCCCGAATTATTCAAGGAATTGTAACCGGAATTGGTTTTTTGGGTGCTGGTGAAATTTTTTCGAAGCGCCACTCTGACTCAGGAGAAATCAAGATCCGAGGGTTGACCTCGGCAGCGGCTATCTGGGTTTCGTCATCGTTAGGAATTGCCGCCGCCTGTGGTTTTTGGGTGTTGTGCCTTGCAGGAACTTTTCTATGCATCATTATCCTGTGGGGTGTGAAAAAGATTGAGTAGTGCTTACACCGTAATTGGGTCTTTCCCGGGTGTTAGCGACTGCTGAGGACAATGTCGTAGACCGAGAGCATAATTTCAACCACAATCAGCACAACAACGTACCACTCCACGCGCAAGCTACTGTTGTGCTGAAGTAGGTCTAATACGGTTTCTGCGGTGTTGGAGATGAGACCTAACTTGCGCTCTAATGCGGTGTGGCGCTCTCGAATTTCATATTCGTTTTCTAATCGCTGGTAGAGTCGCTCTAGCGTTGGCGAGTCCCACAAAAGCTCTGGTTTGTCGATAATTTCAACTCGGCCAACGATTTTGTGCTGAATTGCAACCGTCGTGCCCAATTGTCGCAGCAGCTCTTTCCCCGCGCGATCATTTTTGGTGGTTCGCTGCAAGCTCGCTGCAAATGGCTCAATTTGATCAAATACATTGGCAGTTCCACTTTCGTACTGCGCTAAAACCACACTTTTGGCTAAGACATCTGCAACAATTTGCAAGCGCTCCAACGTAAATTCCTGTAGGCGAATGATGCCGTTATCAACTTGGCCTGCTCCAACTGGATCCAGCTTAAGTGTTGCTTCTTCTGTCTCAGGCGTGTCAAACGGTTCAATAATTAATGGCTTGAGATAGCTTAGAAAAGATGCTTCTTCAATTGGTTCTAGGCCAAATAGAACCGCTGCTCCATAGCCAAACAAAACGGCACAACCATTTTCGCCTGCAGGAACCACAATCGGTTCTCTTGCTAGAACGTTTGTATTTTCTAGGGTGCCACAGTCCAGGCACTCTCCTAGAAACATGGCACGAACCCTAACGGCACTTTTGTCTACAAAGAGTAGGTTTTCCATGAAGAGTAGGTTTTCCATAAGTCAATGATGATGGGTTTGCACGGTTACACACGATGCAAACAGCTACTCAACAGCTTGCCAGCAAGCAAACAGGCTCCAAAATGTAGGCGTGACAAAAGATCCGGCGTAGGTTGAGGATAACAGGAGTAGAAACCTCATAGGTGTTGCAAAAATTGGCGGTGCGCCCTGTTTCGACACAAGGTGAAAGACATGCTGATGTTTGATGAACCAAACACGTTAGCAGGTAAGTAGAATCAGCGTCTTAGGATTTTCTTAGCCTTAGTTTAACCCTGGACTGGCTGTCTTGATGGTTTGCAAGATTACTAGGCTGGGTCTTAAAGAGGATGAGGGATGAGGTTGGTGTAGGTTTGCTAGTTGAACAGGAGCCAGACTCCTACGAGTGCTAGTACAACACCGCCTAGCGCTCGATAGCTGATGCGATCGCCCATCATGACGGCAAATGGCAGCACAAACAAGGGACTGATGGAACCGAGCGCTTGAGCGATGCCTGCTTCAGTATGCTTTAGGGCTGTTTGTTGCAACCAAACGGCAAGATAGGTGCCAAAGAAGGCCACGCCCACTAATGTTGCTAGAAACCGGGGCGATCGCACCCATTTCAGCTCGTACCGACGATGCGGCTGTCGAGCCAGCAGCAACAACAATACGCTAACCCCTGCCACCAGCCGCAACAGACTACTCCACAAGGGACTAACTGTGGTATCGGCCAAAGCCGCTCGTGACAAGACCGCCCCACTGGCTTGTCCGCAGGCGGCAATCAAGCCGAGCCCAATGCCCAACCAGGGGTTTGCAATGGGTTGCTGTGAGGGATGGGCACGCTCGACTACTACCCAAGCGACCCCAGCGATTGTCAAGATAATTCCAAACCAGGCGATTGCACTGAGCTGCTCTTGCAAAAAAATGAGGGCAATGAAGGCGGCCAACGGCGGAGCTAGCGCCTCCATCAGCAGGGCACGACGCGGTCCCAGCTCGTTGATACATCCAAAGAAGGCGGTATCGCCGATGCCAATCCCAACAGCACCACTCAGCAACAGAAGTAGCACAGGCGTAGAAGACGCTTCTGGCAAGCCGACGCCTTGGATGCCGAGAGTGAGCAGCAGCATGGCGATCGCAATGCCACTCTTGGCAACGTTGAGGATCAGCGGTGACAACCGTTGCCCCAAGTGCAAAAACACGACCGACGCGATCGCCCAAATGAACGCGGCACTAAGAGCCGCAATTTCACCTTGAAATTGACCGAATATCACCATATAGATCTCAAGATTGATCGGCATACGAGCCGATGAATGACACTCATGCAGGCAGACTGACGCAGTTGAATCCATGGCTGGGGGCTGGGGCTCATGACCCTAACCCACTTCGGTAAGATTTACCTGAACGTCATCCATCCTGATAGTTACCCAAGGTTACAAATTGCGCTTTTGCAAGAGCTGGGCTGTTTGGGCCAAGGGAACCAACCCATTGGCGCACAAAATTCCAGATGCGACCACAGCCGGAACGCCAATTCCGGGCATGGTACTATCTCCAACCCGATACAGCCCTGAAATGGGAGTGCTTGGTGCAGGAAACATTCCTTGCTTTGCTGCGATTGCTGGGCCATAGGTGCCCTGATATCGACGCAGGTAGTGGGCATGGGTGAGCGGGGTGCCCACCAGTTCTACAACGATGCGATCGCGCACATCGGGAATCACCCGCTCCACCGCACGATATAACGACTGAGCCCGTGTGTGCTTGCGTTGGGCATAGGTTTCGTCGCGCTGCCAGCCCTCGTAGGGTTCCAGGGTGTAAGCATGGATAACGTGGTGCCCCGCCGGAGCCAACGCCTTGTCCCATACCGTTGGAATCGAGATCATACAGGTATTTCCAGGCTCTGTGAGGTCGCGATCGCCATCATGCAACACCACATGATGCCCCGTCAAAGACTCCAGCCCATCCGCCCGAATTCCTAAATGCAGATGCATAAAGCTGTCAATTGCTGGTGTATTTACTGCCGCTTGACGATAGGGAGTCGGCAAATCCTGAGGGTTCAGTAAGTAGGTATAGGTGTCCCAAACTGTGGCATTGGAAATGACGATCTCGGCAGTGAGTTCTTCTCCCGAGCGCAGGCGCACACCTGTAGCTCTTCCCTGCTGCACCAAAATTTGCTCAACCGGCGTATTGAGTCGTAATTGCCCACCCCACTTGGTGAGGCCGCGCACCAACGCCTGCACGATCGCCTCACTCCCACCGATGGGATAGTCTATCACCGAGCGCGATCGCTCTCCCAACATAAAGCTAACCTCCGGCGCAACGGTTCCCTCGGCCTTCAACCCCGACAGCAAAAAACATTCCAAATCCACCAACCGTCGCACAAATGGATCGCGTACATGAGCGTTCAGCACATCCCCAACCGACCCCTGAATCAAGCCCAGATGGGGCAGCAGCTTTGCCACCGCCCAGGGATACCGACTCAGCAGCATCCACGCCAGTTGCCAGTCGGCCCGCAGCGCCAACACCGGAATATTCCCCAAGGCTTGATAAAGATCCAACATGGGGCGCTCAAAGTTGGCGTATTCTTGGGCACCTTGAGGGCTTACTTGGGCGATCGCTGCTTTGTATTGATCAGAATTTCCAAAAATTGGCAGAATTCCTTCCGGAAAGTAGTAGTGACCCAGCGGATTATAGGGAATAGCCTCCACAAATTCTTCCAGCACATCCAACACCTGTCGTAGCGGATTCAAGGATGTGCGATCGCTCAAACCACAATAAAACGACGGTCCCGTATCAAACCGAAACCCTCTTCGTTCAAATCCATGAGCTGCCCCACCGGGTAATGCATGGCTTTCACACACCAGCACCCGTCGCCCGTAGCGAGCCAGCATCGCCCCAGCCGTCAACCCGCCAAACCCACTACCCACAACAATTACATCAAAATCCATTCCATCCATCCAACGCTGCAACACCAGCTCTTAAGTGAGAACTCAAAACCCTCAAACGATTATCAGTCGAGCCATGAGCTCATTACCGAGGTTCCCACAGATGTAGGCAAATGTAGGTCTTGCCCCCCAAGCAAACCACCTCCATCCCGCAAACTTGGGTTGAAAGATATCCCAGCAACAATGATTGAGTTTTAAGAAAGATTTAAGAAGAAACGTTGCGAAACATGAGATCTTATCCAATTCTTCATTTTTTCAAGAAAAAAAGCTATTAATGGAAAATATTGACCAAAACCTTATAAATAATCAGCCAAAAGGTAGTTAAGAATCAGCCAAAAGGCCGCTAGATTAGACGCATCTTAAGAATTTTTTCGGGTCATATCCGAGTTTTAACGATATATTCTAAGTAGAAATACTGTAGTCACGAGCATGGGCATTTTCCTCAAGCTAATTGGTACAACGTTGGTGATGGGTCTTCAACTTGCGGCCATCCAGGCAAGTGTTGCTGTCGCCCTACCATTGGCACAGCCCAACTCCGAATCCATGGGTGTGGATTCTGTCGCTGCACTTAACACCCTATCGGTACCGCCTCAAGGGCTCCAGAACTCTTCACCGCCCTACAGTCCTCCGGTAGAGGGTGGCCCTGGCAATACTCAGGGCTCGGGCACACGATAGTTTTTCTCAAGTGTTTGATTCGATTTTGGCTCCATTCGATCACTTCATTTTTTGATGAGCGTGAGCCTTTTTAAGAATTAGAGGAGTCAGGCATTAGGTCGGATTTCCACCACTGCTGATTTTTTACTAGCGTGTGGGCCTTCCACTCTGCTTGGGTTGTGGGGTAGTCTGTGCGGTAGTGTCCGCCTCGGCTTTCTTCTCGAAACAGCGCGCTGGTGAGAATGAGATAGGCGACATCTAGCAAGTTGCGGGTTTCTGCCCATTGGCGCAAATCCAATGCCAAATACGGCGTTTCAATGACGCGCTGGGCGAGGGGAGCGGTTTTGAGTAACTGGCTCATGGGCCACGTTTGGGCTTCGGCTTGCCAGATTTTTACCTGGGCGATCGCCGCATTCATTGCGGTGCGATCGCGGCAGATACCAGCACTCAACCACATTAGTTGAGCAAGCGCTTCGCGACAGTGTGCAGCCCACTGCTGCTGGGCCCGCCAAAGTGCTTCATCTTGGCTTAACAAAGGGACTTCTTGATCTAGGGATTGTACGGAGAGGTGGGATGAACTTGCTACAGATTGGGATGTGGGTAACTCTAAATGCTTAAAAGCAGCCCCAAACACAATGCACTCTAATAGCGAGTTGCTAGCCAAACGATTGGCTCCATGAACTCCGGTGCTGGCCGTTTCGCCAACCGCATACAAATTGGGAATGGTCGTACGGCTAGCCGTATCGGTTAAGATGCCACCCATCCAGTAATGGGCTGCTGGCGCAACCGGAATGGGTTCTTTGAACACATCAATGCCCCAGCGTTGGCAGACTTGAATGATATTTGGGAACCGATGCTGAGCGATCGCTGGATCAATGGGTCGCATATCTAACCACACATGGGCCTCGGGGTCATGGGCGTAGTGCTTTTGCAAATGAGTGTAAATTGCACGACTGACCACATCGCGAGGAGCCAACTCTCCATCGGGATGGTAATCAAACGCAAAGCGATCGCCCTTGGCATCAATTAAGTGAGCCCCTTCCCCCCGCACTGCTTCGCTAATCAAGAATCGAGGGGCTCCGGGTTTGGTGAGTGCAGTTGGGTGAAACTGCACAAATTCCAGATCGCGCAGCGTTGCCCCTACTCGCCATGCCATCGCCACGCCATCGCCCGTGCTAAGGGCAGGGTTGGTCGTTTGCGCAAACACATGACCACCGCCACCTGTAGCTAAAATGACCGCCGCCGCTGGCAACCAGTGAATTTGATGCTGATAGGCAAGCACAACGCCTTTGCAGGCAGATTGATCCGGCTGCATCCAAAGATCCAGCACCACTCCTTGAATCACTTGAATATTGGGCCGAGCCAACACTTGCTCAGCCAAAATCGTCACCACAGCCCGTCCTGTTGTGTCGGCGGCGTGAAGCACGCGTCGGCGAGAGTGGGCGGCCTCTAGGGTCATCGCTAAGGTGTCCCCATGTTGGTCAAAGGCCACTCCCATATCTACCAAGCTACGAATGCACTCAGGTGCTTGTTGAACGAGCACTTCAACCGCATCGCGATCGCACAATCCAGCACCCGCTTTGAGCGTATCTTGAATATGCAGCTCGGCAGAGTCTTCAGGGGCGATCGCTGCGGCAATTCCCCCCTGTGCCCAGTCACTGGCCGACAGCGACAGTGGCTCTTTTGTGATTAACCCTACTTGGTAATGGCTGGGTAGACATAGCGCTGCATACAACCCCGCAGCACCCCCTCCTACAACAACGACATCAAACGGCTTTGGACTCATGAGCTCAGACACGTGCTTTTGACCTGCTAACTTACAGTGCCTACCGACTCGCTGCGACATGCAGTTGAGTCTGTTACACGAAGTACAGCACCCATTCCATCTCGCATTTGTCCCGCAAATAGGCAACAGCCCCTAGCGATCGCTAAGGGCTGAACCATCGTATATCGATTTCAACTTCAACCTAACGATAAATACCGTTGTTGATGCGATCGGCTCCTTCCGTCAGAGCATCGACCGGATCGGAAACCGTGAACTTCTCCAGGTTTGCCTTTAACACATCAATTTGGCGTTCGGTTAAACCGTCAATTTTCAAGATGTCTTCTACGTCGTCGTAGGGAGCATTCTTTAAGATGACGCGAGCAAGCGTGGGATACAGCCCTGGATACTGCATAAACGCTCGAACATTCGTATTGTTCAGGTCAATCTTTTGCCCAAACTCAGTGCTGAGCTTGTCATCCATCACATTGCGGTAATCTGCAGCCAATACAGGAGCAGCCATCAACGACGCACCTGTCAAATGAGCAGCCACTGCAGGCTGAGAGATGCCAAACCATCCCCAACTGCCCACCAACATTCCCAAAAACATCAATAAACCAGCGAGTCGCTTCATTGGTCGAATCCCTTCCAACTCCATTACTCCAACAACTTGGGCGAAGATAATAGCCCGGATAAACACAGCAGCAAGAAACGTCTGACCAAACCATCAGTTTGTTGCTACTTAGAGCCTACCATTTCCCGGTCGGAGTTCTGCCGTTTGGTATCGATGATTTCCTCAAACCCCGATCAAACGCATAGAATGCTTCTGACGCAAGTTACGGAGGGCCAGCGCCAATCTTGAGGAAGCGATCTAGATCTCCAAATGACCCGGCATAGGTCACCGTGGGGGAATCGTACCCTTTTAGGTTTACAGCGTACTGTTTAAACAAATTTGGGTTGGATATTGAGGCAGCTAGGTACTCATACGCCGTTTCGCCCAATGCCACATCCATCCCAATTTGCTTAGTGGCAGATTCTAGGCGGAACGCGGCGTTGACCGTATCTCCCAAAGCCGTGTAGTCTGGGCGATCGCCCGTTCCTGTATTGCCTACCATCGCGTAACCCGTATTTAGCCCAGCCCCCACGCGCAGAGGGAATGGCAACGGATAGCGCTCATGCAAACGGCTGGTCATTTTATGCAAGGCACTCAACGCTTGGGCAATTCGCATCATTTCCTCATGGTCTACCCCTTGGGCTCCATGAATCCACACAGCCATGATGGCATCGCCAATGTATTTATCGACCCAACTGCCGTACTCGCGAATAATATCGCCTGCACAGCGGAACCAAGTGCCAATTGCCTCTGACAGAATTTTTTCGTCAATTTGACGAGTCATCACGGTAAAGTCACGAATATCAACCACCAGCACCGAAATGAGACGGCGAACATGCAGGGTGGCCGTTGCTGTAAATTCTTGTGAGTCTGCCCCAATGGACGAATCGCTTGGCAAACCTGCATCGGGCGAATGAAACTCTAACTCTGTTTGCCCAAATGTGAGGCGATCGCCGTTATGAAGCGTTACCGGTACGCTCACACGTCGGCCATTGACAAACGAACCATTGCGGCTACCCAAATCGATCAGGTAGAACTCACCTGACTCCATGCGCTGCAACATCGCATGGTTACGAGAAATCCATCGGTCGGGCAGCACAAGATTGTTCTCGTCTCCTCGACCAACCGTCCAGCAATTGCTGTTCGTTAGAGAAAGATAACGATCGCCAGACTCAGTTCGTAGGATCAGATGAGGAACAGGCTGTGGTGCAGTCACTGCGAACCAAGAAACCACTGTATTTGTCTCTGTACGAGTTACCCCAGCACACCCAGAGTGGCCAGTGTAAAACCAAGGGCGGGGTGCTTGCTCTGTCCGCTTGTAGAAAGCGCGCAGAAGCCAACACATTATAGAGTGCCCCAAAACCTCTGTTTCAACCTTGTTCTGAAATATGAGTCTTCACAACAAGCCACAAAGGCGGTTCTCTGGATATCCCACTAACAATTTAGCCCAGGATTTTGAAGGCGCCTATCCTTTATTGAGGAAAAAGCTTAAGCCAATACAGCAGCCAGCCAGAATAAGCCATCCACCAAAATGGTGCTGAGTACAGCGCCACCAAACGCCCACCAGTGCAACTGACGGTAGCACAAAGGCGCAAACCCAATAGCAAATAAGACGCTCAGCAGCACTACTGCATACGAAGCGCCCCGAGGAGTTTGCATTTCGACTAAGGCGCTATGAAAAATAGGCCGCACCATTGAGACATCTGCCTGCATGAGCTTGCGCCAGTAGGGGATCAAGTTCATCAGGTAAAAGTACAAGTCCGTGACAGCGGTGCCAAATAAAGATCCTAGGTAGAACCAATTGCCAACTTTGCCTTGCTGGCGATAGAGCCAATAAATCGCAAAGGGTAGACCGATCGCTTCAATCGGTAGATGGACCAAAGGTTCCCACCGAAACCAGCCCCAATAAATTGCGCCGGTGAGCCAGGTCCAATTAAAGCCCATGAGCAGGTCGCCCCAAATGGCGAGCCGGGGTTGTTTGATCAGGGCTTTGGCGAGCCAAAATAAGCAGGGGGTAATGGCCAAGCTAAGCCAGGGGAGCGATCGCACCAGTGGAGCCTGTACAAATACAGGAACCGACACCAGGACAAAGGCCCCCGCAAAGACTAGCCAGCGATCGCGCACCGAAGGGAGGATTTCAGGCGTTTCAATCGATGTATCTAGAACGGTGACTGACTCATAAGCTGGGGCATCCTGCGATTTGTCAGTAGCCACAGGGGCAGATGAAGAAGAGCTTGTATAAGAGATCAAGGTTGATTAATTAGTAAAGGCTAATCATTCTAATTTAGTTTACTTTATTTAACACTGTTCCTCCTGTCTCTCTGGTATTACACCGCACTAAGTTAATGCAGAAATCCGCATTAGATATCGCTTTGACACAGAAAGACGAACTCAACTGCGTTCCTACAAACGCCTCAGCACTTATTCACCTTTTCTTAACACTGCGTCACAAATCAGCGGATCAAGATTCGGCAAAAATTTCTCGTGAGAGAGACAGCGACATAAGAAATTGATGTTTTTCTCAGCTTTGTTCTTGGTGGGGTCTAGATCAGTGGGTAGAATACGGTGGGTTTACGCCGTTACCAAACAAACCGTGGGGTAAATCAGCAATTTACCTGGAGGACACCTATGGACTGCACAGCTCTCACGCAGAGTTGGCTCATGAGCCATATCTTCTTGCCCAGCGGCCTAGCCCAAGTTCAAGAACCTGCGGCTGCCAGCTCTGGAATAGGGCTCCGAACTGTTTTCGAAGCCTTTGTTTTAGGGATTGTTCAGGGGATTACCGAGTTTCTACCCATTAGCAGCACTGCTCACCTGCTAATTTTTACGAAAGTGCTGGGTTGGCAAACCGTTGGCCAAAAGTTTTTTGTTGACTCGATTCAATTTGGCAGTGTCATTGCGGTTGTTCTGTACTTTTGGTCCGATCTTCGTCAAATTGGCGTTGGCTCTTGGCAGGCTTTTCAGAACAAAGACTGGGACAGCGAGGCGTGGAAAATTTTTGTTGGCATTTGTATCGGCAGTCTACCTGCGCTGATTGTGGGCTTTTTGCTCAGAAACACGTTGCCTGAGAGCCCACTCGTCATTGCGATTGTCTCGATTGGGATGTCTCTGCTGCTGGGCTTGGCCGAACGAATGGGTAACCGCAAGCGGGGATTTGATTCTCTCACCGTGTTGGATGGACTGTTGGTGGGGTTGGGGCAAACGATCGCCCTATTTCCTGGTGCCTCTCGTTCTGGTTCTACCCTGACCACGGGCCTGTTTTTAGGCTTAAATCGCGAAACCGCCGCGCGGTTCTCATTTTTGTTGGGGCTTCCCACATTGACCATCGCCACAATTTATCAAGCACGGCTGGCGTTTTCCACTCCCAGTAATGTGCTGGTCTTACTTGTCGGCATTGTGTCTACATTTATCTTCTCTTATCTATCCATTGCATGGCTGTTGCGCTTTTTGCAGCGTCAAAGTACGTGGGTGTTTGTGTGGTATCGCCTCGCATTTGGGGTGACGATTTTGGCAGCGCTTGCCACAAATCTCATGCAAAACGTTTAGATAGAAAAGGAGCATTTCTTACCCAAGGGTTGAGGTTCGGTTCATGAGTGAGGTGGCAGTTCGCCCAGCACACATTGTTGGGGTGGTTCCGGGTTCTATTGCTGAGGAAGTTGGCTTTGAACCGGGCGATCGCCTTGTGTCGATTAATGGCGATCGCCCACGCGACCTAATCGACTATCGGTTTCTCTGTGCCGACGAAGTGCTAGAGCTGGAAGTTTTGGGGAAGGACAACAAAACCTACACCATTGAAATTGAGAAAGACTACGACGAAGACCTGGGCCTAGAGTTTGAGTCGGCCCTGTTTGACGGGTTAATTCAATGCAATAATCGCTGCCCTTTTTGCTTTATTGACCAGCAGCCACCGGGCAAGCGCGAAAGTTTGTACTTTAAAGATGACGACTACCGCCTTAGCTTTTTATACGGCAGCTACCTAACGCTGACCAACCTTACCCAGCGCGAGTGGGATCGCATTGCCCAAATGCGCCTGTCGCCCCTATTTGTTTCGGTTCACGCCACGGAACCAGAGGTGCGATCGCGCCTGCTGAAAAATCCCCGTGCGGCCAAAATTTTGGAAAACTTGGCCTGGTTTGAGTCTCAGCGTTTGCAGATTCACGCTCAGGTGGTGGTGTGTCCTGGCATTAACGATGGCGCCCATTTGGAGCGCACGCTACTCGATTTGGCTCAGTTTCACAAAAGAGACACCCCTGCTGTGATCTCAGCGGCGGTGGTTCCCGTTGGCTTGACGCGGTTTCGCCCAATGGAAGATGAGCTGATCCCCGTATCGCGCGAAAAGGCCCAGGAAGTGATTGCTCAGGTGCAGACCCTTCAAGCCAAGTTTCAAGCTCAGTTGGGATCGACGTTTGCGTGGCTGGCCGACGAGTGGTTTTTGTTGGCGGGCGTCGATTTGCCCTCCGAGGCGCACTACGAAGACTATCCACAAATTGGCAACGGCGTTGGGTCAATTCAGCTCTTTTTGCGTGAGTTTGATGCGGCGGCAGAGGCATTGCCCCAGCGCATTTCCCCTCAGAAATCCCTCACCTGGGTGGTCGGAAATGCCGTTGAACGAGCCTTTCAGCCGATTGTCCAACGGCTAAACCAGGTCGAGGGCTTGGATGTGCAGATGGTGGCGCTGGCCAGCGAGTACTGGGGGCAAACGATGACGGTTACCGGATTGCTAACTGGGCAAGATTTGCTGCGATCGCTCTCTCACCGGGATGTGGGCGATGCGATTTTGTTGCCGTCGCTGATGCTCAAGCACGACGACACATGCTTTTTGGACGACATGACTGTGGAGCAGCTAGAGGCCGAGCTAAATGTTCCTATTTGGATTGTGCGCGATGTGGACGAGTTGGTAGAACGCTGCGCCGAACCTGCTGCCGACCTCGTTGTCGAGCCTGTGACCGAACCTGTGACCGAGCCTGCTGTAGAATCGGCAATCGGCTTGAATCAACAACGGTTTGAACACGCTTAACGTGCGGCAAAACAACGTAAACGTTGCCAGAGATTTCGGCAGAGGGGATGGGAACACTGGAGAAGGTTAGGGCAGCGATCGCAGCGAAACAGGGGCTCTATCGGTAGCATCCGACATGCAAGTCTATCAATCTGTCAATCTGCATCTGGGTTGCCATAGCCGCATTGCTACACATTAGGGCGTACCCCACGCACTGGTGTACCGCGAAACAGAGGGATTTGGATGCTAATCGGCGGGCGCTACGAAACACTCCGAGAATTGGGACGAGGCGGGTTTGGCAAAACCTACCTTGCAGAAGACACCTATCGTCGAGGTGCCCCCAAATGCGTCGTCAAAAAATTTCAGCCATCGGCTAAGGTGCCCTCCATTTTGGACAAGGCCCGACTTATTTTTGAGGCGGAGGTTAAGCAGCAATATGAACTGGGCAAGTTAGAGTCCTTTCCCAAGCTGTACGACCATTTGGAACAGGGGGGCGATTTTTATCTGGTGCAAGAAATGATTGACGGGCACGATCTCCGCCAGTCGTTTACCCTGGGCGATCGCTGGGATGAGAAAGATGCGATTGCACTCTTGCGCGACGTGTTGGAAATTTTGGTTCACACACACGATCGCCATATCATTCATCAAGATTTAAAGCCCCAAAACTTGATTCGCCGCTGGACCGACAAACGATTGTTGCTGTTGGACTTTGGCGGACTCAAATCGATTCGGCACTTGGGCTTGGGAGCCGACGGCGCGATCGCCATTACCCAGCCGTTGGGTACACCGGGCTATATGCCTAAAGAGCAACTGGCAGGCCAACCTCAGCTCAGCAGCGATATTTATGCGCTCGGCGTCATGATGATTCAGGGATTGACGGGTTACTCGCCCAACCAGTTGCCACGCAATCCCAAAACCCAGGTGATTGAATGGCGAGACTTGGCTGTGGTTAGCCATTCCACTGCCGAAATTTTGCAAAAGATGATTGCCCCCGAATTGGGCGATCGCTTTTCAACGGCTGCCGACGTGTTGGCAGAACTGCCCGCACCCACTCCCACCAAACCCGTCTCTGTTGAGGACTTAGCTAGCTTTTTGCAAGGGCCAGAGTTGCCCACCTACGGCCTGATTATTGAACCCAAATTTGACGTTGCCCGCGACTTTTCGGAAGGGCTGGCCGCCGTTGTAATGAGCGATCGCCTTGGTTACATCAACCCCGCAGGCGAGTTTGAGATTCCACCCATGTTCCGGTTTGACACCATCAGCCTGTATCAAGAAGGGGCTTACCAGTTTTCGGAAGGCTTGGCGCGGGTGGCGATCAACCATCAATGGGGCTACATCAACAACTTGGGCAAGCTGATGATTCCGCCCAAGTTCGACAGTGCCGAGAATTTTGTCGATGGGCTGGCGCGGGTTGAGCTATCCCACAAGTTTGGCTATATTGATGCGCGCGGTGGGTTTGTCATTTATCCCGAATATGAAAGCGCAGCCTACGCCTTTCGAGAAGAAATGGCAGGGGTTGAAATTGACCATCGCTATGGCTACATCAACAAACGCGGACTGGTGGTGATTATGCCTCAGTTTGACAGCGCTGACGAGTTTCACGAGGGGCTGGCCCGCATTACGCTCAACGATAAATATGGATTTATCAACAAGTTGGGCAAGGTGGTGATTCCGGCTCAGTTTGATGTGGCACACTCCTTTAGCGAAGGGCTGGCGCGGGTGCGGGTCAACGGTCGCTATGGGTATATCGATGCGTTTGGCAATTTGGCGATCGCCCCCCAGTTTGACGATACTTTTAGCTTTACCGAGGGGTTTGCCCTCATTCGCAACGACCAACAGTACGGATTCATTAACCTCAAGGGTGACTTAGTAATTCCCCTCAAATTTGCTGATGCCTACCCCTTTTCGGGCGGGATGGCTGCTGTCAAAGCAGGCGATCGCTGGGGCTTTATCAATAAACTGGGGGAATATGTGGTGCCGCCTCAGTTCGATGAGGCTTGCTCGTTTCATGAAGGGCGAGCCGCAGTGCGGGTTGGCGATCGCTGGGGCTATTTGGGAGCCACGGGAGCCACCCATGCGTAAATTGACCAAGGTGCGTCTCAAAATCTCTGTGCTGGCTAACTCTCAAGCCGAATCACACCGCAGCCAATGCGATCGCCCGCGTTGCCCGTGGGCTGCACATACACGTCCATCTTTTCATGCACGATAACGGCTCGGTTGGCGATCGCATGCGCTCCCTCTGTGAGTCGCAATCCTGGAATCTCCTGCTGATACGTGCCCGAGCCACCCAAACCAATCACAAGATTGCCCAAATCTCCGGCGTGCGCATTGGCAAACCCATCCGTCACCAGCTTGCCATGCTTCACCCCATCGGGATTGTAGTGTCCGCCTGCCGCTTTGCCGCCATCCTCACAACGCTCCCCCTCGTGGATGTGAAAGCCGTGAAACCCCACGGGTGCATTGGCCACCTGAGCCCGAATGATCAGCCCCGTCTCCGTTTCGGTAAACGTTGCCTGTCCACTCAGCGCTCCATTACCTGTATCGTGAATGTCTGCCGTTGCCATCGTTGCCGCCAACGCCTGCCCCTGCACCCCCAGATACAAAAACAGCAGCAATCCCAAAATTGTAATCACCGAAACACTCTTTGCCACTCGACGCCACACGCTCATTGCCCACCACCCCTAAATGACTGAACAGTTAAACCTCGTTAACCTGTTGCCGTTATTCTAGGCCGTTCCCCCGCCTTGTTGACTCCTCTAAAGATGCAATTTATTTTGCAGGGCTGGATCGAACCTCATGGGGGATTTCGTACCGGGCTGCGGTAAGCTGATAAATGGCCCAAAGCCGGAATCTGCTTAATATTCCGCTGTTTTCTGAAATAATCCTTTACAAATGGTTGCAAGTCCTCCCCGTTCCATCCGCATTGGTTCACGCAAAAGCCAGTTGGCGCTTGTGCAAACTCACTGGGTGCAAGCAGAACTGCAAAAAGCCTTTCCCGATCGCATGTTCGAAGTACACACCATGAGCACCCAGGGCGACAAGATTTTGGATGTCGCACTCGCAAAAATTGGCGACAAGGGCCTCTTCACCAAAGAGCTTGAAGTTGGCATGCTCAGCGGCGACATTGACTTTGCGGTGCATTCCCTCAAAGACTTGCCAACCCGCCTCCCCGAAGGTTTGATTTTGGGCTGTGTCACAGAACGCGAAGACCCTGCCGATGCCCTGGTTGTTCACGAAAAGTATAAGGATAAGCAGTTAGATACCTTGCCTGAGGGTGCCGTTGTTGGAACCTCTTCACTGCGGCGTTTGGCTCAACTTCGCCATCACTACCCCCACCTCACCTTTAAGGATGTGCGCGGCAACCTAAACACTCGCTTGGCCAAGCTGGATGCAGGTGAGTACGATGCGCTCA
This sequence comes from Leptolyngbya sp. AN02str, assembly GCF_050565595.1. Classification (NCBI taxonomy): domain Bacteria; kingdom Bacillati; phylum Cyanobacteriota; class Cyanophyceae; order Leptolyngbyales; family Leptolyngbyaceae; genus Leptolyngbya; species Leptolyngbya sp. AN02str. The sequence continues at coordinate 17,397 of NZ_JBNXVR010000022.1, forward strand.
TTCTTGCGGTAGCGGGTTTGCATCGACTGGGCATGGGCGATCGCATTCATCAAGCAATCCCCACCGACATTTCGCTCCATGCTGTGGGTCAAGGCGCACTGGGCATCGAATGCCGCGCCGATGATCCTGAAATCCTAAATGTGCTCAAAGTTTTGGAACATAAGCCCACGGCCTACCGCTGTTATGCCGAGCGATCCTTCCTCCGTGAGCTAGAAGGCGGCTGCCAAGTGCCAATTGGTGTGAGCACCACCATCGAAGGCGACGCACTCACCCTTAAAGGGATTGTTGCTAGCCTGGATGGCCAAAACCTGGTGCAGGGAACTGTCTCTGGCCCCACCGAAACCGCAGAACAGCTGGGAATCGACCTTGCCAACCAGCTCAAAGCTCAGGGCGCGCAAACAATTTTGGATGAAATCTTCGCGACCATTCAGCGCAGCTAACGTTCCCAAGCTGTTCCGCCCTCTCCTCTGGATGAAGATACAAAAAGGTCTTGCAGCGATAGCACTGCGAGGCTTTTTTGTGGTGAAATGGCGATCGCCACTGTTTGAAATAGTCAGGGCTGACGTAGTTGAATGATTTTTTCGGATGAAGTGCGTAAGGCCTAATAATTTTTCTGCATATTTCTGGCTGATATCTCTGGCTGCAAGAGTACCGCACGCATCAGGTTTTGAAGTTTTGAACAAGGTTCCCAAACTTGCTAGCCGAAAGTGCATCGTACCCGCTATACCAATATGAAAGCGATTTTGGATTCTGCAGGGCTGAAGCAATTCGACCAATCTTAATCTTGAGGCCATCAATTTCATTAGACTGAGCCCTCGAAAATTATCCAACCCCTTCAAGATTTTGCGCGACGTGCTTTAGTCCTGAAAACACAGCATCTCTATCCAGGCTTGTGCATATGGCCCAGTACAAAATGGCTAAATTGCTCACCTCACTCGTGGTTGCGGTGGGTTTTGCGGTAGGTCTGGAGTGGTATTGGCGGCAGCAAGGTTTGGTTGCAACGCAAGATCTTGTTGAGACGGTGCTTGCCCATGTATCCGCATCGACCTCATCGGCAGAGATCATTCCCAGCAGTGCCGAGCTCCTCTTCTTCAGCGATTTCAGCGAGGGTAGTGCAGCAACCTGGGGTCGCGAACAGGGCGCGAGCCATCAGTTTCGGGTTGAAAATGGCGCGGCCCGGTTCGAGCTGCGTCGCAATGATCCAATCGCCTCGCGGGGGAGACGGGTGGAATATCATACCTATCACCTCAATACGCTGTCTGGGCCGCATTGGTATTCGTTCAGGCTGTTGCTGCCTTCGGATTATGAGCGAGACCCGAGCCAGGAACACATTGCCCAATGGCAAGGGCCAGTCAACGGTCGCTGGACTTCGCCCAATATGGCACTTGTCACCCGAGATGGAAATTTGGTGCTAGAGGGGGCCTGGTTTCGCGATCGCGACGCTAAGCGGGTTGAGCGTACTACCTATTGGCGGCAACCCTACGAAACCGGACGCTGGGTTGAGTTCATCTTCTACGTCAATTTTTCCGAGGATGACGATGGATTTGTAAAAGTGTGGAAGGACGGAGAACAAATTGTTGATTTTGCTGGCAAAACCGGCGATCCCTACCGCGACTCTGTTGGCTTAAAAATTGGAATTTATAAGCAAGATTGGGCCAGAGGCGAGTATTCCACCACGCATACCCGAGTTTTGTATTACGACGATGTGAAAATCCTCAAAGATTGAGACTCCCCAGTTGGAGGTCTCCAATTCTGGAGCCAGAACATAAAATCCGCAGCTTTTCTACCTCATATTCCTGGATTTTTTTAGAAGAGTTGCACGGAAACAGGACCGAAACTTGATAGCCTTGATTAGACCAGCTTGCTGGTTGACACCGCTATTGGGATCAACTACCACATGCGAATTCTATTTGTTGGGGCAGAAGCCGCACCCATCGCCAAGGTGGGCGGCATGGGAGATGTCATTGGAGCCCTGCCCAAAGTGTTGAGACAAATGGGACACGATGTGCGCGTGTTTCTTCCCTATTACGGAACATTGGTAGGGAAAGTCACCGTTCCAGATGAGCCCGTGTGGACGGGCAGCGCCATGTTCCAGGAATTTCAGGTTTATGAAACGACCCTGCCTGGAACCGACGTGCCGCTGTACTTGTTTGGTCATCCAGCGTTTTCGCCCAAGCGTATTTATGGTGGTGAAGATGAGAGCTGGCGGTTCACCCTGTTTGCCAATGGCGCAGCCGAGTTTGCCTGGAATTATTGGAAGCCCAACGTGGTGCACTGTCACGACTGGCATACGGGCATGATTCCGGTGTGGATGCATCAGTCGCCAGATATTGCCTCTGTGTTTACGATTCACAACCTGGCCTATCAGGGGCCATCGCGGGCTCAGCTTGAGCAGATGACCTGGTGTCCCTGGTATATGCAAGGTCACAACACCATGGCGGCAGCAGTGCAATATGCCGAGGCTGTGACGACGGTATCGCCTACCTATGCGCAGCAAATCCAAACGAAGGAGTATGGCGAACGGATTGAGGGTCTGCTGTCGTTTATTGGCGGCAAGGTCTCTGGGATTTTGAACGGCATCGATCGCGATGTGTTTGATCCGGCGACTGATGCAAATTTGGTGCAAAATTTTACGGTGGAAACGCTAGAACAACGGGCGTTGAACAAGCGATCGCTCCAAGAGGATGTTGGGCTGGAAATTAACCCCAATGCCTTTTTGCTGGGCATGGTGTCGCGTCTGGTTGAGCAAAAGGGGCTGGATCTGTTAATTCAAGCGATGGATCGGTTCATTGCCTATACCGATGCACAGCTGATTGTGTTGGGAACGGGCGATCGCTACTACGAAACAGAACTGTGGCAAATTGCATCTCGCCACCCAGGCCGGGTTGCTGTGTACCTCATGCACAGCGAACTCATTGCCCGCCGCATTTATGGCGGTACCGATGCCTTTATCATGCCGTCTCGCTTTGAGCCCTGCGGCATTAGCCAAATGATTGCCCTGCGGTATGGCTGTATTCCCATTGTGCGGCGCACAGGCGGATTAGTGGATACCGTCTTCCACCACGAGCCCATGCAAAAAACAGGAACAGGCTACTGCTTCGATCGCTACGAACCGCTGGACTTTTACACCTGTATGGTGCGGGCCTGGGAAGGTTTCCGCTACAAGGATCATTGGTTGGCCTTGCAGCAGCGGGCTATGCAGCAGGACTTTGGCTGGGATAAGTCTGCCCAACAGTACATTCAGCTTTATCACCAAATTACAGGGTTGCCGACCCAGACCGAGATCATTCAACCAGAACTCGCCAAGTCTTAATTCATGATCTAAAACTAACTGAACGGGGTGTGGTTACCGTAGCGCTGCCACCCCTGACCCATCAAAAGGAGGCCCATCATGACCAATTCCGGCATGCAAACCTGTCCCCTGTGCAAGGTCAAGATTATTGCAGGAGGCGTGTTGGGCGATCGCGTCATCTTTTCGATGGGGCCTCCAGGAACCCGCACCAGCTTGTGGAATAAAGTCTGCAAATTCACCGAAAGACCCGGCTGCATTAACCGCGACCCATCTGCCAAGACGTATGGATGAAAAGCCAACTTTGGCTTCACGGTTGGTTAGCTGGCCTGTTTGAAGGGCACTATCAGCGGATTCCGCACTTCCTTCAACGCATCCAAGAATGCGTAAACGGCTGGGGTGTGCAGCGCATTGGGCATGGTAACCGCTCGAATCACTCGCTCCAGCGGTATGGGCAGGCGACGCACTTGAATGCGCGGGGGCAAGGGTTCTGCGGCCAAGCGCGCCATTACCGAAATGCCCAAGCCCCGCATCACCATGCCAATGATGGTGGAATCTTCATTAATGGTGTAGGCCGCGCGCAGGGGTTGCTTGACCGAGGCAAAGTGACTGCGAATCAGAATCGAGCAGTAGTCTGTATCGGGCGGCATGATGAGCGGGTACTGGGCAATTTCATCCCATGTGATGGGATCGGACGCTTTGGCATCGGGCGGTAGCAGCACCACATACTCATCGCGAAACAGCTCCCACATGTCGAACTCTAGCGATGGGGGCAGGCAAATAATGCCGATGTCGGCGTTGCCTTTGCGCAGGGCAATTTCGATCCCGTCGTCGCCGCGACACTCGGCCAACGATACATTGATGGCTGGAAATCGGGTGCGAAACTTGGCAATGACTTCGGGGAGCACATGCGTTGCTACGCTGCGAAAGGAGGCAATTCGCACATCGCCACCTTCTAGCCCTTTGGACAGGCTGGCTTCGCGGCTCATGTCATCCAGCAGGTTGAGCATGTGGTGAGCATGGCACAGCATGCGATCGCCCACCGGAGTTAGGGTGGCTCCATGCCGACCACGCGAAAACAACACAACTCCCAATTCGTCTTCCAAACTGGCGATCGCATGGCTTACGGCAGATTGGGAAATGCCGAGTTGCAGACCAGCCTCGCTAAAGTTGCCCGCTGCCGCGACCGCCACAAAGGCCCGCAATTGAGAGAGTTTGATATGGTCTCGGTTCATGGCGTTCACCCTCCCGATACGCTGTTTTGATTCTCCCTTATGTTTTATGGAATGAATCGGCATCGATCTATGAATTTTTTTCATGAAAACAATTCATAGATTCTTTTGAATGATGCGATCGCACTGAGTACATTGAAAGCATCAACCCAATCGCTTGCTGCCGCAACCTCATCTTTTCACTCGTTAGCAAGCTCAGCTTTTACCACACATTCAATCAGGAGAAGTTCTATGAGAACCCCTTCCGAGTATTGGGGCGAGCGTCGCATGTCTTCCAGGCTAGACGCAACCCCAACCCCCTCCCAAGCGATGAGCAAAGCGAGCCAATGGCTAAGCAAATTTTCGCAAACGATGGTGACCCGCCTTGCCGGAACCCAAGAACCTCAAATCTCACAAAAACGCGATCGCAATGGTGGGGTTAGCTGGGTGGTATACGACCCACTCACGAGCGAGACGCTTTACTTTAGCTCAGAGGCAGAGGTACGGATGTGGTTAGAGCAACGATACCAGTTCTAAATCTGGTCTTATCGTTTCTAACCATGGGTGGAGGATGGTCTAGCCATGTAGAATACGATCCCTGATTTCCTCCTCGTCTTGAATATGAGATTGCTTGCGATCGCTCAGACTGAATCTGCCTTTCGTGTAAAACCCTTGATCTGCTGCCCAGATACTCCGGCACGCATCAAGGGTTTTCGCATAGGTGAGCCTCCTAGCGATGCCCAACAATCACTGCACCCATGGCCGTTGGAGAACGACCGACCCATGGGTGTGAACTTTCGTGATATTGGCCGGAGGAGCAGTACCACCCGGGGGATGGTACGGTGAACACGGCACTCGCTGGGATTGCCCAGAGGACCCCTGACCGCTGAAGCCTGTCGGGTTATTGGAAAGACGCGATCGCCCACATTGATTAGCTCTATGAGAGAAAATTTGACGGGATTATCTTTTCTTCCGGGGTACAGCTTGGGTTACACTAGTCCGACGGTTATCTATCGCTGCTGGCTTGGTCGGGGCGATCGCGTTTCATCCTGGCTGTTCACCCTGGCACCTTATTCCCTCTCTCATGACCTCTAAGCGGATTTTTATTACTGGCGCGAGCGGTTGTATTGGGCACTACATTGTAGATGCTTTGATTCAACACACAGAACACGAGCTGTTTTTGCTGGTGCGCGATCCCAGCAAGCTCCAGATCAACTCCGAAGCCAGACCGGGCATTCATCTGTTGCAAGGCGACATGCTCAACATTGAGCAGCACACGAGCTTGCTCAAAACGATGGATCAGGCAATTTTGATTGCAACCGCCTGGGGTGGGCCGAACACGCACGATATCAACGTCACCAAAACGATTCGCCTGCTGAATTTGCTGAACCCTGACCTGTGCGAACAGGTCGTTTATTTCTCCACAGCCAGCATTCTCGGTCGCGATAACAAGCCGCTCAGGCAGGCTGGAGAACTGGGTACCGACTATGTACGCACCAAATACGAGTGCCATCAGCGGTTATCGAAGCTGGCGATCGCCCCTCAAATCACCACTGTCTTTCCTACCCTGGTGTTTGGTGGCGACCAAACCAAACCCTTGTCGCAAATCAGCAGCGGGTTGCCTCAAGTCGTCAAGTGGATCAATCTCATCCGCTTCCTCAAAGCCGATGGTGGATTCCATTACATTCACTGTGCAGACATTACTAAAGTGGTGATGCATTTACTCGATCACCCGCCCGCCGAAGGAGAACCCCGCGAACTGGTGCTGGGCAATGCCCCCATGACCGTAAACGCAGCGGTCGAAGAAGCCTGCCACTACCTCAACAAGCACATTTACTTTCGCATTCCCCTAACATTGGGTTTGGCCAACTTCTTCATCAAAGTGTTCAACATTCAAATGGCGGCGTGGGATCGCTTTTGCATGGAGTATCGCCATTTTACTTATGAGCGCCATGTCAACCCAGCAACCTATGGCACAGTGCCCCATTGCTCCACGCTAAGCGATGTCCTCAAGGTCAGCGGTATTTATCCTCCAAAATCTTAAATACAGCGCAATCAAGCCCATCACGGGGTTCAAGAAATCAGCCATCATTAAACATAAACCCTCAGGACTTACGCAGTTGAATGATTTTTGGGTCGCTTAGCGACCCAAAAATCATTCAATCCCTGGTTTTTTGTATGGAGTGCGTAAGCCCTAACCCCAAAAGCCTGTGTAGGCAGCACAGGCTTTTGGGGTTGGTTTTGAATGGTGTCGAGGGACTTAGTTGGTACGAAACAGGCGAAACGGGTTGAAATTTATATCGGTGTCGTAGGCATCTTCATGCTCTTGGCGTTTGAGCCAATTGACGATCGCATAGGTCAACGGGGTACATAGCACTTCCACACCGCATTTGAAAATGTAGTTGGAAAGAACGATAGTCCACAGCAGCGAGTTGGGCAACAGGCCCGCAAAGGCGATCGCCACAAACAGCCCAGTATCAATCAACTGACCAATCAGTGTCGAGCTAATGGTGCGCAACCACAGCCAGCGCCCGCGAGTTTTGAGCTTGAGTTTGGACAGGGTGTAAGCGTTGGAGAAATTCCCGGCAAAGTAGGCGATTAGGCTGGCCAGCACAATGCGCGGCGTTTGCCCCAAAATGCTCATGTAGGCATCCTGCAACTCCCAATCGGCAGCGGGGGGCAGTGCTCCCACCAAGGCAAAGGTGACCGACATCAGGATTGCGGTCAAAAATCCAATCCAAATGACCTTGCGCGATCGCCCATAGCCATACACCTCGGTCAAAATGTCGCCAAAAATGTAGCTCAGCGGAAACAAGATGGTGCCGCCATCAAAGGTGAACGGCCCCAACGCCAAAATTTTGGTTGAGGCGATGTTCGAAATGAGCAAAACAGCGACAAACAGCCCAGTAATGGTGTCCAGGTGGCGATACGTCTTCATGGCAGGTGGGGGATAGCGAAGGAAAATAGGCAAAAAACAAGTGCAAGCGATCGCCATCGTAGATCAACTTGCACTAAACACATGTTGCTAATGTTGATGAAATGCCATTGCTTCAGCAATGCAATGTTCTTAAATGAGTTTAACGCTGCGCAGCACAAAGTACATGCCAAACGCGCCGCCAGCAGCAGCCACCAAAATGAATAAATAAAGGATAGGTCCCATGAGTGCGTCTCCTAATTAACACAGCCTGAATCTATTGAACCATTTTTGCTGCGCATTCCCGACGTGAAAACCAAACAAGGTCGCTGGCCCAATGCCATTGCCAGCACCGGGTGCGTCCTGCAAGTGCGATAATGATTGCTCTGTGTATCGTAATGCGTATCAAAGCGGGTTGGCGTATGAAGTCAGTGATTACCGTCGAGTTGCCGCAGCAGTCCTATGAGGTGGCGATCGCTCCCGGCGGGTTGGAATATTTGGGAACCTGGATGCAGCCGCTGAGCCTGGGCAAAAAGGTGCTGCTGGTTTCTAGTCCACCCATCTTTAAGTACTATGGCGAACGGGCTATCGCATCGCTGACCCAAGCTGGATTTGATGTGGCTCACATCTTGCTACCTCCGGGAGAACGCTTCAAAACTCCTGCCAGCCTGCAAAAAATTTACGATGCCGCTCTCAACCATCGATTAGAGCGATCGTCTACGATCGTCGCTCTGGGTGGTGGTGTCATTGGCGATATGGCTGGCTTTGCTGCCGCAACTTGGCTGCGGGGCATTCACTTTGTGCAGGTGCCGACAACGCTGCTGGCCATGGTCGATGCCTCTATCGGCGGCAAAACGGGCGTCAACCATCCCCACGGCAAAAACCTGATTGGCGCGTTTCACCAACCGCGCCTGGTGCTGATTGATCCCGAAGTGTTAAAGACTTTGCCCAGTCGAGAATTCCGCGCAGGTATGGCCGAGGTCATCAAGTACGGCATCATTTGGGATGCCAATTTGTTTGAACAGTTGGAGCAGGCTCCTCGGCTCGATCAGCAGCGCTATGTTTCCCCAGAGCTGATGCAAACGATCCTGACGCGCTCCTGTGAGGCCAAGGCCCATGTGGTCAGCAAAGATGAAAAGGAATCGGGGCTGCGCGCCATCCTCAACTACGGACACACGGTGGGTCACGCCGTAGAAAGCCTAACGGGCTACAAGGTAGTGAATCATGGCGAGGCGGTGGGCATTGGCATGGTGGCGGCTGGGGCGATCGCCCAATCCCTGAACCTGTGGGATGCGGAATCTGCCCAGCGGCAAGATGCCCTCATTACCAAAACAGGCCTCCCCACCCAAATTCCTGCTGGCGTGGAACCCGACGCCATCATCACCGCGCTACAAACCGACAAAAAAGTCGCCGATGGCAAAGTGCGCTTCATTTTGCCCACCCGCATTGGCGAAGTCAAAATTACCGATCAAGTCACCGCCAATACATTACGCCCCATCTTGAGCAAGATGATGGAGAGCCCATAGGTCAGCACAATCCTAGTTGGGGTTCATCTCACAGAATGAATCCTGACCAACAGAATTGGCAGTGCGCTAGCTAATCGTTTTTGACCGCAGAAATAGCGGTAGCTCAATGCAGAAGCAGGTTTGGCGAGCGGAACTGGTAGCCTCAATCGTGCCTTCTAGCCGTTCCACCAGCTTTTTCACCAGGGCCAAGCCCAGGCCCGTGCCGCCGTATTGCCATGGATCATTGTTGGGAATGCGGTAGAACTTTTCAAAAATATTGTCCAGTTCGTGGGGCGGAATTTCGGCTCCGGTATTGATAATAGAGAACCGCACCCCAACCGCCCGATCCTCCTCGCGCATCGTTTCTACCGATACAGTGATCACTTCCTGAGCAGGTGTGTACTTGCAGGCGTTGGTCAGCAGCTCGGTGATAATGCGCTCCAGCTTGGACACATCGGTGGTCAGGCGTGGCAGGTCGTTGTCAAATACCAGGCGCAGGGTTTGCTGATGATTTTGGGTGCGTTCTTCAAAGGCTTGTGTCAACGGCGGCAGAACGGTATTCAGCTCGATTGTGGTGGCCTTAATGGTATCAGCTCCTGCATCCAGCCGCGACAGATCGAGCAGGTCGTTGATGAGGTTAATTTCCCGCTGCGACTCCTCGTGCAAGATCTTGAAGTAGCGAGCGGCCCGCTCAGAAAGGCTTGCTAAAGCTCCCGACTGCTTCAGCAAAATTTCCAACATTTGAATGGCCATTTTAATGTTGGACATGGGGGTGCGCAGCTCGTGCGACACCGTGCTGAGGAAGTCGTCCTTCAACCGATTCAAACGCTCCAGCTCTTTCACCTGGGCTTGAGCCGCTTGGTAAAGTCGAGCCTGCCGGAGAGCGATCGCACACTGGTTGGCCACCTGTTGCGCCAGCCGAATATCTTGCTCGCTAAAGGCATATTCTTTGTGGTTGATCAGCCATAGGTCACCCAATACACCTTTGTCATCCAGCATGGGCACTGCTAGGGTTGAGACAAAGCCCCGCACTGGGTTGGGAGCCAGCGAGCAAAACTGGAGATGCTTGCCCTTGGTCAACGGTACGTAAATATCGGGGAAGGCCGACAGTCGAGAGACCCGACCCTGGTACGGCGACACCGTCGTGGTGTACTCATAGTGAATGGTGGACGTGCCCTGCTCAATGTCGTAAATCGCCGCATTACAGGAGCTGACGCCCAGCACCGTAGCCAGCTCTTCCACCGCAGCCTGTAGAATTTGATCTTCATCCAGGCTGTCGCGCACTTTGTCGGTAATACGCTTTAGGGTTGCCTCAAACTCGTAGGCTAGCTGAAGCTGGGTAGTGCGTTCCTGAATTTGGTGCTCCAGGTCTGCATTGAGCCGTTGTACCTGTTGGTACAGCTCAGAGTGATAGATGGCGCTTTCAATGTGTCCGGCGAGCTGGCTCAACAGCTCCACTTCCCAGGGGTGCCACTGCCGTGATTCCGAGCATTGGTGGACAATCAGCAGGCCCCACAGGGTCTCATTTTGCAAAATGGGAGCCACTAGCCGCGCTCGCACATCCAGCCGTTGCAAAAAGTCGCGCAGCACAGGCGGTAAGCTGGCATCGGCGGAGTCGTGAATGGATGCAAAGTAATGGCTGGTTGCAATCGATTGGCGTTCAAGGGCGAGCAGGCTCGCGGGGAGTGATGTTCCCATGATGGATGAACAGTTCGCCGCGATCGCCTCTTGAATAATGGCCCCACTGTCCTCTGCCTGAAAGCGATAGATCAGCACGCGATCCGCCTCCAGCATTTGCTGAATTTTGGCGACGGTTGCCTCCAAAATCTGATCTAAATCCAGGGACTGTCGCAAATGGCGAGCAAACTCAGCTGTAAACTGAGCGACTAAGCTACGCTGCCGCTCGGCATCCGCCTGGCGCTGTAGGGCAATTTCGGCCTGTTTTTGAGGAGTGATATCCTGGGCGATCGCCATGCCCAAGGGCGACTCACCGCCCTCGTTGTGGATGGGCAACCCATGGACCAAGTAGTAGCGATGGGCATAGGCTAGCTCCGTCACAGACTCGTATCCGGCGATCGCCGCACGGTACAGCGGCTCTAGCGCTTCACAAGCATGGGTCGGCAACGTGTCTAGCAACGTTTTACCCAGCCAATCCTCTGATGCAATGTTGAGATCCCTTAAACCACGCCCTTCTACCAAGCAATAGCGCAACTCACCATCAAAAACCAGCACCATGCCATTAGGAAAGGTGTTGGTTAGGGCTCGATACACGCTCAACCCCGACACCGGGCACGAATCAGTGACTAAAAGTGTTGCTAACTCAGAACTGGCAATCGGAGTGCATATGAGCGACCAGCACGGCTGACCTGTCGCAGTCACCAACTTTTGCAACTGAGCCTGTACCGGCAATCGAGGCAGCCCCGGTAACACAAAGTGAAGCTGGACTGGCTCGGATGACGGGTTGCTAATAGTCTGAAGCTGCGATCGCAGCGTGTCTGCATCAGAAGGACATAGGTATGGCAGTAGAGATTGCCCCAGCAGCCTCTCTGGCGACTGGCCAAATTTTTCGATCGTTTCTGGGCTAGCGGCACAAATTCGACAATCACCGTCAAGATTGAAGTACAGCGCTTCAACCGGGGTACTGCCAGCCAAAACCGAAGGGTCAAATTCAGGTCGATAATCCAGCATGGAGTGACCTGCTACGTCTTGGGCGGAGGGGGAAACGTGGTTCGTGCGCGAGTGCAGAGATGAATGCACCGAGGAGAATGGGGAAATAGAACGGTTATTGAGACTCATGTCTGAGGCTCTATCGACTGATTGGATGGGTTCTTAAAAATTGGCTTTGCGATTTGAAACACAGGGGGTGATGCTGTTATTTGTTTATTTCACAATGAAGTGCTTTTTCAATGATTGGTAGGAACACTCAATTTATAGTTCCCCAACCGCGCGGAAGAATCACGTCCTACCCAGATTCACGCACAAGCTCCCCGATTTAAAACTCATCTCGTAATAACTACGATGCTATGCACCACTGGCTCACTGGTTCCTTACAGGTTGAACAACTCACGATCAGGATTGCTGGCTTGGATCCGGCGCTGTGGGGAATTCGTATTGCCCAACTTTCTGACTTTCATTATGATGGGCTGCGCTTATCCGATCAGCTGCTAGAGGACGCGATCGCCCAGTGCAACCGGGCTAAGCCCGATCTGGTTGTGCTAACTGGCGACTTTGTAACGGATGATCCCACCCCAATTGGGGCTTTGGCCGGTGCGCTCGCCACGCTCCAGAGTCAACACGGTATTTACGCATGCTTGGGTAACCATGACGATGCTGAGCCTGGTGCCCGCCAAGTGATTACTGCTGCCCTAACTCGGGTTGGCATTCATGTGTTGTGGAATGCGATCGCCTATCCGTTTGGGCCGTTGCTGCCCATTGTGGGGTTGGCCGATTACAAATCCGGCGAGTTTGATCCAGCTGTTCTGGATGCGCTCGCCCCCAGCTGTCCTCGTATCGTTCTTTGCCACAACCCCGACACTGCCAGAGTGCTGGTCTACCGCCGAGTTGATGTGCAGCTTTCGGGCCATACCCACGGAGGCCAGATCAACCTGCCCATCATTGGCAATCCCATTCATGCCTACTTTCGGGTTTGCCAAAAGTTGCCCGGCTCGGTGCAGCGGTGGCTTCCCTATGTGCGCCGTCAGTGCCACAAGGTCGTACGCCATTGGGAATGGGCTCAGGGTCTGCATCGCGTCGGCATCAACCAACTCTACGTGAACCGGGGATTAGGAACGTATCTTCCGGGTCGCTTTCGCTGTTCGCCCGAACTCACACTCCTAACGCTAGAGCCAGCTCCGCTAGAAACTATGCCTGGGTAACCTTGCCTAAGACGACTTCCAAGATTTCAACGATTCTAACGGGAACCTTTGGCTCTAGGGTTGGGAAGAGCGCTGAATGCGAGCCAAACTATCGCGAATGCGGGGGAGCTGCAAAAACCGTTCTGCTTCGGCCAAGAGGCGATCGCCCCACAGGTTATCTTTCAAAAATTCCAAATCGGCATAGCGAGCATCCTTTTGTAATGCGGCTTCTCCCTGGGTCAAGGCTTCGGCCTGCGAGCCTGCGCCATAGAGGGCAACTGCGAGCGCTAGCTGAGGTTCCGGCTGTTCTGCATCTACCTCTAGGGCCTCTTGCCAGCTTTCAACAGCTGCATCGACATCGCCCTGCTCATATTGCACCAGACCAATGTTGTTAATAGCAGGCCAAAAGGCTTCATCCAAATCAATGGCCTCTTCGTAAGCCTCGATCGCATCGTTGTAGCGCTTCATCATAAAGTAGGCATTGCCCAAGTCGAAGTAGGCAGCTGGCTCATCCCCTTTAATTTCAAGCCCAGCTTCAATCAGTTCTGCCGATCGCGCATAATCTTCGGTGCGAAAGTAGACCGTACCCAGCGCAAACAACACTGCAGGATTTTCGCTGTCGAGCGATCGCGCCTGCTGCAATGCTCGAATCGCGTCTTCATTCTGATTGAGCTGCACATAAAGACTGCCCAACAACCCCCAAACCTGCGCATTTTGGGGCACCAGTTGACTGGCCAACTGTGCCCGCACCAGGGCCAGCTCAAACTGGTTAAATTGCGACAACTGTGCCGCCTCCTGGGCCAATGTCAATCCCTGCTGCTCTAAGCGAGCTTCGTCAAGCTGGGGCACATGGGGCACAAATACCTGAGCTTGCGCCGAGGGAGACAAGCCGATCAAGCCAGCAACCAGAGGAAGAAACAGAATAGAAAATCGCTTTAGCACAATCTCACAACCGAATGATTTGTCACGTACTCTTTCTATACAGATGACTGCGAAGCAGAACCAGACAGTTCCCCAACCTGTTTGCAGGTTGGCAGTGGGCCTAGCATGGCTACAGGAATGAGATGGGGGTGATCCCACTGTTCGCAGGCTCCTGCCGCGATCGCCCTAGGCAGTCATTCAAAGGCAGGACATAGCTCTTGATAGCTTAGTCGATCGCATGCAGCATCGGCAAAAATTAGCCCAGCCAACGCACCGTCTGATTTTTGGGATTGGGGGATGGTCTAGCCCTGTGAAATACAACCCACGATTCGATAAGTTCTGTAGATAGATTCCTCAATATGAACTCAATGGACTCAGCTTGCGCTCTCTCCCGTTTCTTCTAACACGCGTTTACTGTAGCTCACCCGATGGCCGCCTTGCTTTTTGGCGGTATAGCAAGCCGTGTCGGCCATGCTCAAGAGTCGGCTTGCCTCAATTGGTTCGGCCGTGATTTCTACCAAGCCCACGCTAGCTCCTAGTTGAAACACCTGATCTTGATAGGTAAAGCTGTGATTCTCGACATTTTGGCAAAGCGTTTGGGCGATCCAACGGGCTTGCTCCAGCCCACAATTGTACAAAATGACAGCAAACTCATCGCCGCCTAGCCGAGCGACCAAGTCCGTTTTGCGTACACTATTTTTCAATACAGTGCTGACCTGGCGCAGCACCTCATCGCCAGCGGCATGGCCACTTGTGTCATTCACATGCTTAAACTCGTCTAAGTCTACAAAGCACAGGCTATGTAGCTCTTGCTGGTACTGCGCCGAGGCGATCGCCGCATCCAAGCGCATTTCAAACTCACGACGATTGATCAGCTGGGTCAGCGGATCATAGGTCGCCTGCCATGCAAGCTGCTTCACCATTTGCCGCATGGGGGTTACATCCCGAAATACCAGCACCACACCGACAATATCGCCCTCTGCTGCGCAAATGGGAGAAGCTGTTTCGTGAATGGCAAAGGTTGCCCCATCGTACGACATCAACAATCGATGCTCACCTGCGCTGGTGATGCTGGTGCCCTGTTGCAACACCTGTTCGACTAGATTGGGCACTGCATTGCCACTGTCTTCATCGAAGACTTTGAAGACCTCGTGCAGGGGGCGGGCTAGTGCTTCATGGGTATGCCAGCCTGTTAGGGTTTCTGCAACTGGGTTGAGGGTTTGAATGCAGCCTTTGGCATCGGTGGTAATGACTGCATCTCCAATTGCATTCAGCGTAACCCGAGCTAAATCCCGCTCGCGGCGCAGTTCGGCATTGAGCAGTCGCAGCATGGCTTCTGCGTTTTCTCGTTGCTCAACCTCGGCTCGCAGCTTTTGGTTCTGCTCTTCCAATGTTTTGGCAAATTGGCCAAGCTGTAGGTGGGTGCTAATGCGGGCGATCGCCTCTTTGGGGCTAAACGGCTTGGTAATGTAGTCCACTGCTCCCAAAGAAAGCCCTTTAATTTTGCTTTCAGTATCGTCAATTCCCGTAATGAAAATAATTGGAATATCTTGCGTGTTGGAGTCCGCCTTCATGCGTTCGCAGGTTTCGAACCCACTCATGCCCTGCATCATGACATCTAACAAAATGAGGTCGGTTGGGTGATGCTTGAGGTGCCGGAGCGCTTGTTCTCCGTTCGTGGCCAACCCGACTTGAAACCCCGCCTCAATTAAAATATCGGCCAAAATTGAGCGATTTGTCGCGCTATCGTCCACGACTAAAATGACAGCGGACTCTGAATTCGGCTGAAGGTCTGAAACGGTTGGATTGGACGGGTACTTCGGAAGGTTCATCGACAAATATTTGAATAGAAGGATATGTGCATAAACCCAACTCACCAGCAACAGGCCCGCGCCAGGATGGTTCAATCCTGCTGAATATCAAGCAATTCTGACGATATTGCAAATTTGCGAATAATTGCATGATATTTGCAGCCTTCCTTCACATTTCTCCAAATCTCGTAGGACGGCACGTTTGATGAGGAGCAAATTGGCCTGCTTTGTGTACTGATTTCATCTCATAATCCAGCACCAACCCTATTGTTGACGAATTCTCGTAAAAACGACCTTGGCGATCGCGGTTTCTTAGCCATTCAAGGTTCAGTCTATAGAATTGGCACGGATCGGGTGAGATGCATCATACCCCCGCATCAATTCACATTTATGGCTGAGCTAGCAAAAGCTGATGGGCTTATGGGTGCGCATCATGTCTCGCGAGAGGTTTTGGAATCGTTACCTTGTGAGAGATCTTCTGAGAGGTCTGGGGATGGTGAAGGTAGCCCGACCGTTTGGGCCGCCAAGTTGGCACGAGCGTTGCGACGCAGCATATGCGGCTTAATGCGACGAAAGGCAGATGCGGGAAAGCGATCGCTCCATTCTTCATCAGTCATGTCTGCTAGCGATCGCAACGTTGGGCTAATGTTCCAGGGATAGGGGTGAAACTCTGCCACATCGGTTTCTTGGGCAAATCGTTGGTTCCAGGGGCACACATCCTGGCAAATATCGCAGCCCGCCACCCATCCCTGCAAATGGGACTGAATGCCTTCTGGCAGGTCGGGCGCTCGATTTTCGATGGTGTGATAGGCAATGCAGCGATTGGCATCGACCACAAAGGGCTGGGCGATCGCTTCTGTTGGGCACGCCTGAATGCAGCGGGTACAGGTCCCACAATGCTGAGTATGGGGGCGATCGGGCACAAGCTCGATATTGGTCAGCACCTCTCCCAAAAACACCCACGAGCCATAGTCTCGCGTAATCAGATTGCTATTTTTGGCAATCCACCCCAGGCCAGCCCGCTCGGCCCACACCTTGTCCTGCACAGGACCTGTATCGGCATAGTACCGCGACTGAATGTCGGAGCCTTGCGCTTCGAGCCACAGAGCAAACGCTTTGAGCTTTTTGTGCAATATCCGGTGGTAGTCTCGTCCCCAGCCATAGCGCGACAGCTTGGCACACTCAGCATCATCCTTGCGTTGCTGTGATGTGTAGTAATTGAGCGCTACACAAATGACGGATTGAACGGTTGGCATCACCTGCCGAATATCTTGCCGTTTGGGGGTATCCATCCAGGCCATATCAGCCTGAAACCCCTGTTTCAGCCAGCGGTTTAGCCCTTGGGAGCCAGAGTGCCAATCAGCAACACGAGCAATGCCCACCGCATGAAATCCAAATAATTCACGTGCAGCAGCCTTGACCCGTTCAGCATCGAGGCCATTCCTAACTGAACTTGTTGATAACAGATCCGTGAAATTCGTCATGAGATCGGCATGAAAGAGCCGCAAAACAGAAGCGGACTCGAAGATTTACGGAGATTGTTTCGGTGATGTTGGGTCAATCAGCTCCAAGAAAGAGGGTGTGCCGAGCAGAATTCTATCTACGAGATGATGAGAACAACTTAACAATATGAGACATTGCATGAATAGATTCCGTTGCATTGGTTTCGTTACATTCATTCCGTTGCACGGTTAGCTGCACCCATTGAACCGCTGAGCTGTATCCAGGGAACTGTAGCTCAGCCAATTGCAACTTTATTTGAGGATAGCGAATGACAGCGCAGGCGAATACCGACTCCAAGACTACTCAGTTCCAGATCGCCATTGAGGGAATTTCTCTGCCGATTATCGAGCGCTATTTTGCGATGCTGAATGATGGAGCGTATGCAGAAACCGCCAGTCTGTTTGTCGATCAGGGTGTCATGGTTCCTCCATTTGAGCAGGCAGTGCAGGGTCGTGAGGCGATCGCACACTATTTGGAAACAGAAGCGGCCGGACTTCGTCTATATCCTTATATCGGTGCAGAAACCCCTCTCGACAGTGGTGACACGGAAGTGAGGGTAAAGGGAAAGGTAGACACGTCCTTGTTTGCCGTGAATGTTGCTTGGGACTTTGTGCTGACGCCATCGTGCGAGATTGCTTCAGTGAAGGTCAACTTACTCGCCAAGTTAGAAGAGCTTCTAAATTTTCGGCGTTAAGCTTGACCCTCTCAACAAAGGAATCGCAACATTTTGTTGCAAAATAGAGGTGCGGTTTACTACAGTCAATTCTGAGTGACTTCATAAACGCTGAATTCCCTCCTGCTATCGCAGAAGATTCTCAGAAAGGACACACACCCTTGATCAAGTACGGGCGCGAAATACTGGCAGTTGCACGGCGTATCCTTACAGAATTGCTACGACGGCAGCGATCGCTTATTTTTTGGACAGTCTTTCCGATCATTCTGCTGGTTTTGAATGGCTATTTGCTTGCCGAGTCAACCAACCTGAACATCTCTGATGCAGAGGCTTATGCGATCGCCGTTCCGGCATCGTTGGTTGGGGCAGCGCTCTTTTTTAGCTGCTTGGGGGGCAGCGTTTCTACCGTTGTTTCTGAGCGAGAACAACAAACCCTCAAGCGATTATTTATTTCTCCACTGGGGGGAATTTCTTATTTTTTAGGCATTTTTCTTGTTCATACCTACATCGGCTTGGGGCAAGCACTCCTGATTTATACTGCCGCCGCGCTCATGGGTGCCGAGTTTTCGGGTTATCCCAGTTTGGCTCTGCTGGTGATTTTTCTTAGCATTGCCAGCTATGTGGGGGTTGGTTTTGTACTGGGTACTCAGTTTGCTCGCCGCACCGAAGATGTGAATGCCCTGGTGGCGACGTTTGGAGTCCCGCTCATGATTCTGGGTGGGGCGTTTGTGCCATCCACTCTGTTTCCAGAGTTGCTGCTGCAACTGGCTGCATTCAACCCTATCTATCACATGGTTGAGGCGTTAACGATTGCTTCGGGCGATCGCAGCGAGATTTTAGACATCATTCCTCACCTGCAATTTTTGGTCGGCTTTGCCGTGGCGATGGTTGCTGCGGGTTGGCTTTCCTATCGACGCATGATTCGGGTTGAACGGAGACTGTAAACGTGCTCAAACTAGAACAGTTAACTAAACAGTTTGGCGATCGCACCGTGTTGCAGCGCCTGACGTTTCACATTCATCCTGGCGAGGTCTACGGCTTGTTGGGGCCAAACGGCGCTGGCAAAACGACCACCATCAACCTCATCTGCAACCTGCTCCACCCGGATAGCGGCTCCATTGAGGTGAACCATCAGCCCATTTCTGACAAGACCAAGCAGTGGATTGGCATCGTTCCGCAAGAGAATCTGCTGTATCGATCGCTCACCTGTGCAGAAAATTTGGAATTTTTCGCGCGCATTTATGGCCTATCGCGGCGAGAACGGCAGCAGCGAATTCCTCAATGTTTGGATGCGGTGAATTTGCTCAGTCGGGCGCACTCTCCGGTGGAAACCTTGAGTGGTGGTATGCAGCGGCGGCTGAGCATGGCGATCGCCCTAGTCCACCGTCCCAAGCTCGTCATTTTGGATGAACCAACTACCGGTCTGGATCTAGAGGCCCGATTCGAAATTTGGGAACTCATTCGTCAGCTCAAACACCAGGGCATCACCACCCTCCTGACGACTCATTTGCTGGAAGAAGCCGAGCGTTTGTGCCACCGCATTGGCATTCTTAAAGGCGGCCAAATTTTGGCAGAAGGCAGTTTAGACGAACTCAAGCAGCGCATTCCTGCTCAAGAAATTGCTGTAATCGTGACTCCCGACGAGGAACGGGCGATCGCCCGAGCTGCCAAACTCGGATTTTCCTGCCGATATTACGGCGGTGACTTGGTGATGTGGCTTCCCCAACGGCTTGAATTGCAAGAAATTTTGAATCACTTTGAGGGAATTCCCATCGATTCGTTATCCCGGCAGCCCGTGCGACTGGAACATGTTTACATCGAAGTCACGCAACCCACTCTCCCACTCCAGCCTCCATTAGCTCCCGCCCCAGCATCATAATCATTGGAGACTCTACAGGATCGAGATAGGATATTTAAGATATTTCTCTGCCTGACTTCATAAATCCAGGTACTTTAGCAAGCTTATTTCTGCACCCCTAATTCAACTTGTTCAATATTCTTTCCGCCTTGTGGATAAACTTCACGATTGGCAGAAACCCTCAAACTTTTAAGTCTGCCTAGCCGCCTGGCCTTGGGTTTACTCGCCAATCTGAGTAGGTAAGCCGGTTCCCCCAACCATTTGCCAACACTGCAAAGCATAGCCCCAAGCTTTACGCAGTGCATCGCAGAAAACGAACATTTGAATGATGAGGCTGACTTGACCATTCCAGCCATGCATTGAGCAGGCAATCATTAAGCGACACAGCGAACGTAAGGTTTGCCAAACGATCTTTTTGCCGATTCGAGCAAACAGGTTCGAGCAAACAGGTTCGAGTGCTCCGCCAAATATTGGAAGGAGTCCATAGGCCGTTGTTGGCTGCATTGTTCTCGTCAAAGCTTCATCAAGCTCACTGTTTCAGAACTTATGCAGGTGAATAATTTTTGAAGCGCTTATCGCTTCAAAAATTATTCACCCCCCTAGCTTTTCGGATGAAGTGCATAAGTCCTAGGTTTAAAAAAGACATTTATTGGACGTAGCGATTGGGTCGTTTTCATGGGCAATTGCCAGGACTTTTGCAGACAGTGGCATGCAATCCAACAGCACTGTCATGAGGAAGAGTTCTTGTTGCAGCGGCGAGAGCAATATTTGGAAATGTTGCTGTTGGTTCAGCAGTGCTTGTTGCAGCTACCAGATACCGAAAGTCCCTATGAGGCATGTTTGGCGTGGCTGGGTAAGGCTTCGGGTGCGGCGCGCGTGGCCGTGTGGGAAATGTGTGGTTGGGCCGATGACTGCGAGTCGCTTCAGCTGTGTGCTGAGTGGCACGCCGAAACGATGCCCGAGTTTGGCCATGGTGTTGGCCGCTGGCCGCTGACGCGGCAACCCCGGTACATTGCTTGCCCAACTGCCGTTGCCCAGGGGCATGTGGTCAATATGGGCGATCGCTACGTCGCTGAAATTGCCCAAGACTTGCCTCTCACATTCGGCACTCGGGCCGTACTGCTGCTGCCACTTCTCGTGCAGGAGCAGGTGCATGGCTTAGTCCAGTTTGATAGTACTTCCGAACCCTATCCTTGGACGCAGACCGAGGTGTCGTTTTTATCGCTGGCGATCGCCGCGATCGCGAAAGTCTGTGAACGACGGCTCACGATGCAGCAGCTGCAGCAGCAAGAAAAAGAACTGAGGATTTACCGCGATCGCCTAGAGGAACTTGTGGTAGAACGCACAGCCCAACTCCAGCGATCGCTTCAATACGAAGCTGCCCTGAGACGGGTCACCGACCGTGTGCGAGATAGCTTGAATGAACAGCAAATTTTGTATGCTGCCGTGCGCGAACTGTCCGATGTGTTGACCTTGGATTGTTGTGATGCCGGAATTTATGATGCCGAGCTGACTACCTCAACCATCCTGTACGAGCATGCGCCCCATATGCCCACCGCACTCGGCACGGTGATTGCACTTGCCAACCACGAAGCGCTTTATCGCCCTTTGTTGAAGCGAGAGAGTTTACAAATTTGCCAGATTGCCGAAATGGATGTTCGCCGGGTTTCGCAGCGATATGCCATTCTGGTGTGCCCTATTTTTGATGATCAGGAAGTGTTTGGAGATATTTGGCTATACCGTTCTGCCGATGAGGTATTTGGGAGGCAGGAGGTGCGGTTTGTGGAGCAGGTGGCTAGCCAATGTGCGATCGCCCTTCGGCAGTCGAGGCTGTATCAAGCGGTACAGGCTCAGGTGGCATCGCTAGAAATGCAGCATCGGCTCAAGGATGACTTTTTGGCAACGGCCTCTCATGAGCTGCGATCGCCCATTACAAATATGAAAATGGCAATTCAGGTTTTGGCGATGGTGCTAAACCGAACCAACTGTTTGGATGAAGCGGACCCGTCAGCCGACGTGATTGATGACCCCACCAGCCAATACTTGCGAATTCTCGATCGCGAGTGTCAGCACGAAATCAATCTAATTAACGATTTGCTCGATTTGCAGCGGCTCAATGCTGGCAGTCACCTAGGGGCGATCGAACCCGTTGATCTCGCTGAACTGCTATCCATCGTTGCCGATTCATTCCAAGAACGTTTGCAGGCTCGTCAACTCACCTTCGAGCTCAAGCTTGCGCCTAATTTGCCCAACTTCTGTTGCGATGCCGTCGCCCTAAACCGCATTGCAACAGAGCTGATGAACAATGCTTGCAAGTACACCCCCCCCAACGGCTCTGTGGAACTGCTTGTTCTAGAGCAAGCAGACCAAATTCACATCTTGGTGACCAACGTTGGTGTCGAAATTCCGGCAAATGAACTTCCGCACATTTTTGACAAGTTCTATCGAGTTGCCAATGGCGATCGCTGGCAGCAAGGCGGCACAGGTCTTGGCCTGACCCTGGTCAAAGAGCTAGTCAAATTTTTGGGTGGAGAGATTGAGGTGTGCAGCAGCAATCATCGCACGCAATTTTTAGTCAAACTTCCCTTTACTGCTCTGAGTTAACCCACCGTCAAACAGGACCGCTCCACCAAGGCTCAACCGTTGAAGGGAAAAGCTCAAACCAACCTCCACTCTTCAAAAACGTCAGTTTCGGTTAAGAGCTTTTCTGAGGGTTGCGCGTCGCGCAACC
Organism: Leptolyngbya sp. AN02str; assembly: GCF_050565595.1. NCBI lineage: Bacteria > Bacillati > Cyanobacteriota > Cyanophyceae > Leptolyngbyales > Leptolyngbyaceae > Leptolyngbya > Leptolyngbya sp. AN02str. The sequence goes on from NZ_JBNXVR010000022.1 coordinate 39,667, forward strand.
CTCAGAAAAGCCTATTTTTGCGTGCGCATCGCGCACGCAAAAATAGGCACTTCAGCTTATCCAAAACTCAGGTTTCAAAACGTCAGCTCTACAGTGCGTCTAGCGCAATAGATATGTCGAAGCATCCCGTAACCTGCAGCAGTGCTGTTCCAAGGGTGGCGCCCCACGCAATTCTCGGAACAGCATTGAACCGCAACTGACGTTCTTTTACTAGACCTGGTGTCGAGTGGTTGGAAGCATAATCGTTAAGCGGCCCAGTTGCTCAACGATTTGTGCAGGCGAGCTAATAAAAAAACGGACGAGGATACCACGCTGGGCATCATCCTTCATCCGCTTAGTTAAGAAATCCTCGGCTGCTTAGACCTGGGATTGAAATTTAGGAGCTGAGGTTGGATAGGCTGGCTTTAGACCCGCTTTAGACTAGTTTTAGGAAAGACCATCCGTTCTGGGCCTGGTCGTTGTTGCTACCACATCGACCGAAGGAGCAGGCGCTTCACCCACAATTCGGTCGATCTTGGCTCCTACAGCCTTGAGCTTGGCTTCCAAGTTGTCATACCCACGATCCAGGTGATGCAAGCCGCTAATCAGAGTAGTGCCCTGAGCGGCTAAGCCAGCCAACACCAGCGCTGCCGAAGCTCGCAGATCTGTTGCATTGACCGGAGCCCCCGACAAGAACGGAACTCCTCGAATGATGGCGTTGTTGCCCTTAACCCGGATATCAGCCCCCATGCGATTTAGCTCAGCAGCATGGCGCAGGCGGTTTTCAAACACGGTTTCGGTAATGATGCTGTCGCCTTCGCTCACCGCCAACAGCGCTGTAAACTGAGCCTGCATATCGGTCGGAAAGCCAGGATACGGCAATGTTTCAATATCGGTTCCTATGTGGCGATCGCCCGGAACAACACGCAAACGGTTTAACCCTTCTTCGACCACAGTGGTGCCAATCGCTTGTAGCTTGGCAACGACGGCTGCCAAATGATCGGGCACCACTGGCCCAACCGTAATATCGGACCGAGTGATCGCGCCTGCCACCAAAAATGTACCTGCCTCAATGCGATCGGGGATGATGCTGTAATCCACCGAGTGCAAGCTAGGCACCCCAGAAATAATGATGGTATTGGTGCCAGCACCGCGAATTCGGGCACCCATGGCTCGGCAGAAATTGGCCAAATCAATGACTTCAGGTTCCTGGGCCGCATTTTCCAGAATGGTCTCGCCATCGGCTAGGGTCGCCGCCATCATCAGGGTTTCGGTTGCGCCCACGCTGGGGTAATCCAAATAAATTCGAGCCCCTTTCAGTCGCTTGTTGGAGCCGGGCACATAGGCATACACCGTACCATGCTCGATTTGCACATCGGCACCCATGGCTTGTAAACCACGCACATGCAAATCAACCGGACGAGCCCCAATGGCGCACCCACCAGGCAAGGGCACCCGCGCCACTCCCAAACGGGCCAACAATGGACCAATCACAAAGAAACTCGCTCGCAGTTGGCTCACTAATTCGTAGGGTGCTTTGGACTGGCTAATGTGCCGAGCATCGACCTCTAGCGTGTCTCCATGCCGCTTCAGCTTTACTCCCAAACTGGCCAAAATCTCGCTCATTCGAGAAACGTCCATAAGCGAAGGCACGTTGCGCAGCCGACAGTCCTGAGGGCATAGCAGTGTACCAGCCATAATGACCAATGCCGAGTTTTTGGCCCCGCTAACGCGGACTTCTCCTGATAAACGATGCCCCCCCACGATTTTTAGGATAGAGCTATCGGCTTCAAAGGAAGCGTGGTTATTGGATGAAGGATTAGAATGAAGAATGGGAGTACCCTCCGCTATGCGAGCGAGACTGTCAAATTGAACCGTTGAATCTGAAGTTTGATAAGTACAGTTTTGAACTTTTTACAAGGTTCCCGTTGTATACAGCCAAATTTCAAATCCGGTTTAGATTCTACCGAAAAGAGCTGGCTTGTCTACCGCGTTGACCTGCTGGGCAGTGCCATCTTCTGTGAATTTGCCGGGAAAACGACGAGAGTTCCGAAATTTTCTCGAAAAAGGGGGTTGACTGTAGAGGGCAATTGCCGCATGATTGTTAATCGCAGTGTTCAAGCGCTGCTAAGCGGAACTGGCGGAATTGGTAGACGCGCTAGATTCAGGTTCTAGTGTCTGCAAAGACTTCCGGGTTCAAGTCCCGGGTTCCGCATCATTCGATGCAACGCCATTTATCGAGATGAGGCTAGCCAAAGGTATGAGGCTAACCTCATCTTTTGGTTTTAATTACAGCTCCGAATTCCCTTTACGTTTAAATTGCTTATCAAAGCTTAATATTCATACGGAATTTTCTATCGATGCTAAAGAAAGAGGAATACGGTAATCCTCTGGTTGCAAGGTCGTGCAATCGATGCATTTGGGACGATGGGTGAGGTAAATCAGCGGTGAATCTGGTGTTGACGAGTGTCCAAAACCCGCTAGTTAAACAATTGCGTAAGCTGCAGCGGGCAAAAGAGCGGCGAGAGCAAGGATTGTTTTTGCTAGAGGGAACTCATCTACTGGAGGAGGCGATCGCGCTCCATTATCCTTTAGCAACGGTTTGCTGCACCGAGTCTTGGCGCGATCGCTATCCTAAGCTGTGGATCAAGGTTGGACAGCAGGCCCAGCGAGTGGAGTTGGTGAGCGAACCTGTTTTAGAGGCGATCGCCACAACAGTGCATCCCGATGGGGTGATTGCAACCGCGCCACGCCGCCCTCAGCCCAGCATTCCCCAACCGTTGAAACTGGGGCTGGCCTTAGAAACCATTCAAGACCCTGGCAACTTGGGAACCATGATTCGTACCGCAGCCGCTGTTGGGGTGGATGGCCTCTGGGTTAGCGACGATAGCGTTGATTTGGATCATCCAAAGGTATTGCGGGCGACTGCAGGGCAATGGTTCCGCATGCCAATGGTCAATACCGCACAGCTGTCTGCTGATTTACGCACCTTGCAAGCGCAGGGGGTGCAAGTTGTCTCTACCCGCATGAATGCCGCACTCACGTACTGGGATGTTGACTTTGCTAAACCCACCCTGGTTGTACTGGGGAATGAGGGTTCCGGACTCTCCGCAGAAGCGAGTGCGATCGCCGATGTGTCGGTGCGCATTCCCCTAGAGCCGGGTGTGGAGTCTCTAAATGTGGCGATCGCTGCCGCTCTCATTTTGTACGAAGCGAAACGGCAGCAGCGATAGCTGTTCTCAAGAAATCTGGAGCAAGCTAGTTTAGGAAGCCTCGTTTTGGTGCAGCGGACTGATATGGATATGCTGCTCAATGTCTGCTACGGCTTCTTCCAAATCCTGAACAATGTCGCGATCTATCTTAGCCTGGGGTGCCTTGGGGGATGGAGAGACGGGCTGCACTGGCTTGGTGATACTCAACCGTTGCTCCAGTTGGTCAAGCGATTCCATGAAGGCTTGAGCAGCGGCGCGGCGCAATTCTTTTTGATTTTCGCTCATGTTGGTTTAGCCTCCCATAGATGACGACTGACGGGCTTCCTTAAAAAACGGTTCCCGTTTTTCAACGGTTCTAAGATAACTCAACCTATCCATGTCCCACGCTCAATATGAAACCTTGGAGTTGTATGTGGGACATTGGGGATGAGCGGCGATCGCGACGATCAAGCGGGTAGGAACCGCCACCGCCACATCACCACTGGGACAAATGGGGTGACTGTGCAGAAAGTGCACAAAAAAGGCTGCCTATCCTCACAACTCTTTGGAGCCTAGCGTTTTCTGGGAGAACAAACCCTCCGCAAGTTTTCGGAATTCCTCAACGGGACCCCCACCTTTTTTCGGTAAAGCTGGGTAGATTTTTGCGCTATGCTAGTACAGATTTAGGTTTAATTTGGGTCACAGGAGCGATCGCCTGCTGGCAAAACTGCTGTCTGGTGGGACTTTCGGCGACGGCTCTGCCTCAATCCAACCCCTATTCAACCCAAAATTTTGCCCCATTCAACCCGATTGGAGCGGTCTTAGAGTTGTCTAAATGCCCCAAAGCAATGAAAATTTAGACAGATAGGACTTACGCCATTGGATAGAGCATAAATCGGCTTAGCCCGCTCAATGTTTCAAACCCTCCAGTTTTCGTAGGTTGTGCGTGAGTCCTAGCAGAGCTATTGTGCAGAACCCTTCGGAGAAGCGGACGTGAGTGAAGGATTTGATTACGATTTGGTGATTGTTGGGGCGGGTGTTGGTGGACATGGCGCTGCCCTACATGCCGTAAGCTGCGGCCTCAAAACGGCCATCATTGAAGCGAAGGACATGGGTGGTACCTGTGTCAATCGGGGCTGTATTCCTTCTAAGGCACTGCTGGCTGCATCGGGTCGCGTACGCGAACTGCGCGATGCCCATCACCTCAAGGCGCTGGGCATTCAGCTCGACAACCTATCGTTTGATCGAGCGGCTATTTCGAGCCACGCCCTTAACTTGGTGAGCAAAATTCGCGACGATCTCACCAATAGCCTCAAGCGGTTAGGCGTGGATACCATTCACGGACGCGGCAAAATTGCAGGCCCCAACAAGCTCAGCATTGCCACTGCTGAGGGCGAAAAAATTGTTACCGCGAAAGACATTATGCTGTCGCCCGGTTCGGTACCTTTTGTGCCGCCTGGGGTGGAGCTGGATGGCAAAACCGTATTCACCAGCGATGACGCGATTCGGTTGGACTGGCTACCGCAATGGGTTGCGGTGGTAGGTAGCGGCTACATTGGTCTAGAGTTTGCCGATATCTATACCGCCCTTGGATCTGAGGTGACGATGATCGAAGCGCTGGATCAGTTGATGCCAGGGTTTGATCCCGATATTGCTAAATTGGCTCAGCGGGTGCTGATTTCGCCTCGCGATATTGAAACTCGGGTCGGGTTGCTGGCAAAGCGGGTCATTCCTGGTTCACCAGTGATGATTGAGCTGGCCGATGCCAAAACCAAAGAAGTTGTGGAAGTGCTAGAGGTGGATGCCTGTCTCATTGCGACGGGGCGCATTCCCGCAACGAAGGATTTGGGATTGGAAACGATGGGCATTGAGGCCGATCGCCGGGGCTTTATCCCTGTGAACGACCAGATGCAGGTGTTGGTGGATGGTCAGCCTGTGCCTCATGTGTGGGCCATTGGCGATGCTACCGGAAAGATGATGCTTGCCCATGCCGCTTCGGCTCAGGGTGTGATTGCGGTTGAGAATATCTGTGGGCGCGATCGCCATGTGGATTACCGGAGTATTCCTGCTGCGGCCTTTACCCATCCTGAAGTGAGCTTTGTCGGCTTGACTGAGCCAGCCGCTCAGGAACTGGCCTCTGCCGAGGGCTTTAAGGTTGGCACCTCTCGCTCTTACTTTAAGGGCAACTCGAAGGCTCTGGCCGAGGGGGAAACGGATGGTTTAGCCAAAGTTATCTTCCGAGAAGATACCGGAGAAGTGCTAGGAGTTCACATTATCGGACTGCACGCATCCGACCTGATTCAGGAAGCGGCAAATGCGATCGCCGGACGCCGTTCGGTCAACGATTTGGCCTACAACGTCCATACGCACCCAACCCTGTCAGAAGTGCTAGATGAAGCCTTTAAGCGGGCGGCAACTCACTAAACATCTCGCTAACCGAGAACTATGGCCAAGAATGAGCGGTGCGTGCGTGGATCATTTCCTGGATTATGGCGTACGACGAGTAATTCATCTCTTGGCCTACACCCTCAGGACTTATGCAGTTGAATGATGTTTGGAGCGCTTAGCGCTCCAAACATCATTCAACCCACTGGTTTTTCGGATCAAGTGCGTCAGTCCCAGCCCTCTTGCATTCTGCCTTTTCCCATCGCCATTGTTGATTGATATGCAAATTCGTCGTCGCCCACCCAACCCTGCTATTTCCGTGGAATCCCTGCGCTACCAGGTCAAAATGGAGGGTGGAGAGCCTCAAAACATTCTGGAAGAGATTGTTTGGTACAAAGAAACTGAGGTAGAGCGGTGGCGCGAGCAAAAGCCACTACGGGAGCTTCAGGCCAATATTTCCATGGCTCCGCCCGTTCGAGATTTTGTGGGCGCGCTGCGGCATGGTCAAACAACGCCAGCTCTCATTGCCGAGGTCAAAAAAGCATCTCCTAGCAAAGGAATCATCTGCGAGAATTTTGATCCTGTGGCGATCGCTCAGCAGTACCAGGCGGGCGGGGCCGGTTGCATTTCTGTCCTAACGGATGAAAAGTTCTTTCAGGGCAGTTTCAGTTATCTGCGAGAAATTCGGCAGGCTGTTGAACTGCCGCTGCTCTGTAAGGATTTCATCATTTATCCCTATCAAATCTATATGGCGCGGTTGAATGGCGCAGATGCCGTGCTGTTGATTGCCGCCATTCTGTCAGATAAGGACCTCCAGTATTTCCTCAAAATTGTGAAGTCGCTGGGCATGACCGCTCTGATCGAGGTGCATACGCAAGCCGAATTGGATCGGGTGCTGGCGTTAGATGGGGCAACCCTGGTTGGAATCAACAACCGCAATCTGGAAGATTTTTCGGTCGATCTCAACACCACATGTCAGTTGTTAACCACAAGCGGCCAGGTATTGCGCGATCGCCAGATTTTGGTCGTTAGCGAGTCGGGGCTGCACACCACCGAAGACTTGCAGACCGTATCTCAGGCTGGGGCTGGGGCTGTCCTCATCGGTGAATCTTTGGTAAAGCAAGCGGATCCAACTGAGGCGATCGCTAGGCTTTTCTCTGTGAACCAAGGATAATGTGAACAGCTCGGCTAAAAAGCAATGAGCAAATTACGGAATCCTTAGACTTTGCTGATACCTTTTTCTCATAAGCACCTCCGCAAAGCCCCAAGGCATTCTTCCATCTCAAACCTCTTTAACGAATTCCCTTTGGTACCCGCTCGACCTTGATGGATCCCATACCTCTCCCATCCCATATTCATTACGAGCTGCTCTTGCAGCTGTTAGAACGACAAACCATGTTTGCAGTTGGGCACGATTCCCACCAAAAAGAACTCGTGCACGAGCTGATCATCACCCTACGGAAAGCCCTCTCGCAGCAAAAGCGGCTTGAGCAAAGCTGTGAGCGAGCCAATCTGCCGATCGACTATCGATGGTCGCTCAACAGTTGCGCCACTCCAGTAGCATCGGATACCCCAACCGGGCAATAACGATCCGTAGCATCTGTCTCCCCATCTCAGGGGAGCATCCTGTAGACTGAGTCAGTAGCGATTTACGGGAGGCTCTGCGTGACTCATCCGGAACAGACCTCTGTTGCTTCGACCGTATTCCCCTTCGCTTCGCAGGGTGCTACACCGTCGGAGGAGCCCTCGGTAGAGCTACATTCAGCAGGATTGTCCGAAGCAGAGTTGTCCAAGTCCGATCGGTCTCAGTCCGATCGGTCTCAGAAAGATGTGAGTCCTTCTGAGGCAGAGGTTGCGGCTCTATCAACTGAGCTGGCGCTCCTGCGATCGCAGGAGCGCGATCGTACATCTCGCATTCACGACCTAGAGCAGGCGCTCGATCAGGCGCTTGCGTATTTGGAAGAAATGCGGGTCAAGGTGGAGGAGCAGGGCCTGTTGGAGTCGCAGTTGGCCGCGACTGAAAAGTTTGCTTGTGTGCAACAGCAGGCGATCGCCCGATTGCGGTTGCGGATCAAGCAGCAGCAGCAAATTATTGATACGCATTTGGATGATGTGCGATCGCGCAGTCGGGCCATCATGAACCAGCCCTTTCACGCCGATGGCAAATTAGAGACGCCGACTCCGCAAGAAACACCCGAAACGCTGAATTTGGAAGCGCAGATTGGCACACTTCAAACTGCGTTAGCCAATAACCAACAGCGAATTGCCGAACTAGAACAAGAGGCAAACCGAGCGCAAGAGCTAGCAAGCCGCCTGCAGGGGCTGCTTGAAACGGCGCAACAGCAAGTGCAAAACCTGTCGGTGGCGCTGAGCCAGCACGAAGCCCGTGTGGCAGAATTAGAAGCTCAACTCGCCACCAGCGATGCTGAGCCGTTGGCCGTTAAGCCAGCTCTCAACACCAGTCGGGGGCGATCGCTGGCAAAACATAACCAGGCGATCGCAACATTGGGACGAGACTTAGCCAAAGCCCAAATCAAAGTCGAAGAACTAGAAATTGAGCTAGCGCGACAGTTGCGGTTGCAAGCCATGTGGCAGCACAGCTATCGAGAGCTACAAGCTGAATGCGATCGCTACTCACAGCGCATTGCGGAACTTGAGCAGCATACAAACGACATGCAGGAACAAATTTTCCAGCAGGCGCAGCAGGCTACTGAGTACGAAGCCGCCATCCAGCATTGGAAAGACCAATATCTGACCAGCCAGCGTCAAATTGCCCATTTACGCGAGCTTCTAGAAGAGACTCAGCTGCAAATTTTGGCAAACGAGCGCGTCAACCCAGCACTAAGTGCTATTTTTTCGGAGCTGCTAGCTGTCGTTGAATTTGCCAGCGTAGCTGACGTAGAAGAATTGCATCCGCTGTTTGCCAGTGCGGCTCCTCGCCTGACCATCCACGACATTCCAGAGTTTTTACTTCGTCGTCGCAACTATCGGCCTCAAGCTTAAATTCCATTCATTTCCTATTCATTAACCTCCTGCACGAATGGTGTTTTGAAGAGTTGGCTAGCAACAGCGCAGCAATGCATACAGCAGAGGCGATCGCCCAGAGCGATCGCCCATCTCTCCCTGCTTGCTCAATCCCACGGGATCGCGAGCAAAGGTGCATTGTGCATTCAAAACTCTTTTTCCCAAAGCCCATATTGGGGACATGTCTTTAAAAATATCCCCCAATTGAGTAAGTTGAGCGAAATAAGTGATTCGTAGAGCTCGAAATCTCCTAAAATTACAAGCCAAAACGCTACAACCTCAATGCACCATTGTTGAGACTTTACGGCTACACCTATGCGCTTACATTTCAACCTGTGTGTTCTAAATTCTTGGATGTGGGTGGCGATTGCGGGCACAATCTTTGTGGGCACAACTAGTGCAGCGATCGCCGTCGAACCCACCCGCAATTCAGATCCTGCCTACACCATCAAAGCCGCAATGCTGCTGAGCCAAGCACTGGGTAACCCCACCGTGCAGCTAGAAGACAGCGGCGAAGCAGTAACCGAACTGCAAACTCGCCTAACAGATCTGGGATACTACTCTGGGCCAATTACGGGCTACTTTGGCTCGTTAACCGAATCGGCCGTGATTCTTTTTCAACAATCCATTGGTTTGTCGGCAGATGGTATTGCAGGTGAAGCCACCTGGGCTGCACTTCGCCAGTCGGGGGGTGCAGAGGGCGATCGCGCCTATCTGCAACTAGGGGATGTAGGGGATCAGGTCGCCAGCGTACAAGCCAGTCTCAAAAACTTGGGCTATTATTCCGGGGTGGTCGATGGTGTTTTTGGGGAACAAACTGCCGCCGCTGTCATCAATTTTCAAACGGCTCAGGGCATATCTCCCGATGGGTTAGTAGGGCCAAACACCCTCAGCGCGCTCAACCGTCCGGCCCCGCCAGTTGCGCCTAGCAGCGCTTCAGGCTTTCCAGCACCGAATTCCGCTCCTGGGGTGGTGTCGCCCGTCGTCACTCAGCCCAGCACAACGCCAAGCTACCCGGGTGGACTGCCTCAGTATCCCACTGGTGCAGTTCCAGCCGTAGGCTTTGGAGGTCAATACAGCGTTGCCGAACTTCAGCAACGGTTGAGCAATCAGGGCTTTTATCGTGGGCCGATTGATGGGGTCATGAGTCCTGCGACTGAACAAGCAATTCGCGATGCCCAGCGAGCCTACGGTCTCTAGCATTCCAGAGCTGGCGAGAAGGTGAATGGGGAACCGCAGGCGAGCAGAAAATGAGAACGCAGCTGCTTTAGAAAGTACGCCTGCGTTCTCATCTTTGTTCTGGGCAAACACGTGAAAGGTATCGGCCAAATATGGCCGAAGCATAACGCCCAGCTATTAAGCCATGGGATTACATGGGCATGAGCGATCGCTGGCAGGTTGGGCACACCGCATGAATGATGAGTTGGCAATCTAGAAGATGGTAGCCTTCTTTTTGAGCCGTTTTCATGCCGGTTTTGAGGATGCCGTCATTTTTGAATTCCACCGTTTTGTTGCAGCGCACGCAAATGAGATGGTGGTGATGATAGGGCGCAGGCTGGTTGATTTCGTAATGTTTGTGGCCTTCTGCCAGTTCCAATTCTCGCAAAATACCCATCCGCGCCATCAACTTTAACGTGCGGTAAATCGTAGATAGGCTAATGGGTTGGCCTTCTTCATCTAGCAGGTTGTAGAGATCTTCTGCACTTAGGTGAGTCCCTTTGGGGAGGTTCTGAAAAATTTGCAGGATAGTTTCCCGCTGGGGCGTTAGTCTCCATCCCTTTTCGTTGAGTTCAGCCTTGAGGGAGGTAGTGGTATAAATCGTCATATTTCCTTCTCAATAGCCCAGCTTTATTGAGAATGATAGCCAACTTGAACGCGATTTGCAAGAAAAGCTGCTTATTGAGAATAATAGCTAATAGTTTGATCCCTGATGATCGTCTATTTCCCACGGGTTGCAGTTTATCGCCATGTTAAGAGACGTTGCGTGCGATCGCCACTTGACGAGAACTTGCATCTGCCGGCTAAAGGTTGGGTAATCGCACCATAAACTGGGTGAGGTTGTTGCCACTTTCAACCTGAATATTGCCTCCCAAGTTGGCCACCAATTTTTTGACCAGAGCCAGTCCAAGTCCTGTTCCTTCGTATTTCCAGGGATCGTTGGACGGAATTCGATAGAACTTTTCAAAAATGCGATCGCGCTCGGAGGGAGGAATTTCAACGCCAGAGTTAACAACCGTTAAACAAAAGGTGAGGGGAGTTTGGGATAGGGTAGCTGCGGTTAAGGAAATGGTTTCGCCTGGTGGACTGTACTTGCAAGCGTTATTGATCAGCTCCGATAAGATGCGCTCAAGATAGGCTAAATCGGTATAGATCGCTGGCAGCGTCGTTGGAATGTCGACCCTGAGAGTGTGCGATCGCGTCTGAATGAGTTCCCGAAACACCTCCAAAACATGGGGAATCCACAGTGCCAAGTTAATTTCTGTTGGCATGAGCGGTTCGACATCGGCATCCAGACGGGACAAATCCAGCAAGTTGTTGATCAGCTGCGTTTCGCGCTGGCATTCTTCATGCAGAACTTGAAGATACTGACTGATGCGCTGTACTGTTTCCGCGTCTAGCCATCTTCCAGGTTGGGTAGTTTGCTCTGGCGCTTGATTTGAATATCTTGGGGAGACCAGCACATGTTCCAGCATTTGCGTCGCCATTTTGATGCTGGCCATTGGGGTTCGCAGCTCATGAGAAACGGTGCTGAGAAAGTCATCTTTGAGGCGGTTGAGGCGCTCTAGCTCTTGTACTTGAGCTTGGGCCGCCTGATAAAGATGGGCCTGTCGTAGGGCGATCGCGCATTGATTTGCCACTTGCTCCACTAACCGGATTTCTGCTGGACTGAAGGCGGCTTCGCAGCGACGCATCAGCCAAATGTCGCCCAACACCTGCTGATCTCCCATAATTGGACAGGCCAAAACGGAAAACATGCGGCTGATCGTGCGCACAGGTTCGGAGTACAGGCTGCAAAACTGGAAGGTGATATTTTGCTCATATTGCCGCATGCGATGGGCGATCGCCTGGAACGGAATGACTCGGTCTTGGGCTGATTGCAATTCTGGGTCTAGTAGCCGCTCATAGCGAATGGTTGAAACCTGTTGATGATGGTCATACAGCGACACCTCACAGCCAGCGATTTCTAACCGTTGCGAGAGTTCGCTGACGACTGCCTGCAGAATGTCGGCTTCGTTGAGGCTATCGCGAACGTTTTCGGCAATACGCTTGAGCAGGGCCTCAAATTCCAGTGCTTGCTGCAACTGCTCGGTGCGAACTTGCACCTGATATTCCAACGCGGTATTAAGCTGAGTGCTGCTGGCAAACTGTTCAGATTGTTGGATGGCGATCGCCAATTGATCCGCAATGCGGCATGCCAGTTCCACTTCCCAACTCTTCCACTGGTGCGGATAGGACACAGCACACAGCGACAAACTGCCCCAAACCTCGGGCGATCGCCCCGAAGGGCCATGCCGACCCGGTAAGGGCACATGCAGCCATGCTCCATCGTAGGTATCCGCCAAAGAACGATTGACCTCATCGGCTTCGGCAGAATAGTGATGAACCTGCACCACCTCCAGCTGTCGCAGGCGCACAGCAATGCTGTTATTCTCATCGGGAATCACCAGGCCAAAGGCGTTTGGCAAGTCTGAAGATCTGCGATAGCTGGCCACATTCATCCAAATCGCTTCTCGCGGCATGTAGCGAACAATTTCCACGCGAGATAGCTTGAGTTGACGACCAATCTCCTCTACGGCCACGGCAAACAGGGCATCGAGATCTAACCGACTGCGAAGCACCTGATTAATGCGGTTTAATAACTGCTCGCGCTGAGCCTGCTGTTCAATGTGTTGGTATAGGCTGGCTTGGTGAATCCCAATTGCAATTTGCGTGCTGAGCTGTTGCAGCAGCAACCAGTTTACCTCTTCCCAATGGCGAGGCCGTGTGCATTCGTGAGCCACCAATAGGCCCCATAACTCTTGCCGCACCAAAATGGGAATGGCTAATATGGCACGCACATCAAGGCTGGTGAGCAACTCGATATAGCAAGCTTCCAAGTCAGCGTTGAGAACATCATTGACCCGATGAATTTGCCCCTGCTCATAGGGCTGCAGCCTGGGTCCCTGAAAGCATGGATCACAAATGGTGCGATCGCGAATTGAGGGAATGCCTGCGCTCACGGCCTCGGCCACTACTTGACCGCTCCCATCTGGCTGAAATTGAAAAATTAACACCCGCTCAACGGCCAAAAATTGCTGTACCATCCTGACGGTGGCATTCAAAATATCAGCCAAGTTGAGGGATTGGCGAATTGTTTGAGCAATGTTGGCAATAAACTGTTCCCGCTCGCGGGCCTGTTGCTCCCACTCAACCGCTTCTTGCACAATCAGGTAGTCGGTTTCGGCTTTGCGCTGCTCAGTTAGGTCCCGCAAGATCAAGACATGGCAATGGGATACCCAATGGGCGATCGCCACAAATTCCACATCTCGCACGCCTCCATCCAATCGGCGGATTTGGGTTTCTCCTGTGAACCGTTGCGCTGGAGGAGTCAAGTTCCAGCAGGTTCGTAGGGCGCTATCTTCTGGCAAAAAATGATTCACCTCGTGTTGTTGCAGTGCAGATAGCGGTAGGTTAAAAAGCTGACAGGTGGCTTGATTGACCGCTAGGAACTGGCCACTGCCTCCACACAGGGCGATCGCATCCATCGACGCCATCAACAACAGCTCAAACTGCGATCGCGCAAACTCAACATCACCATCCATATTTGCAAACACACTCAATAGCGGCGGCACTGGCTGAGGAACTGCCGCAGGGCTGTCAGATTGCGAATCATCATCTGCTGGGTGAATAGGCGCCATCGCCAAACCTCTTATTGCATCTTGTGAAGATGACGCAAGCGACCATGCATTCACGCTTGCAAAGCAGTAGGCAAGGGGCCGTGGTGATTCAGTTCGAGCCTAGCAGCTATCGCCAAGCCCTACATCAGTTCACGCTGATCCTGATAGTGACACTAAGCACATACGCGATATCGCGTATTCTGCGTAAGCTATGTACGAATTTTTACACAAATTTTTGAATTAAGGAGACGACGTTTCCTGATCTGGTATGGGCAAAGCCAACGGCAACGGTTCTGCATCAATTGGAGCCTGGGAGGGAAACGAAGTCGATGCTGGAATGCTGACGGGCTCTGTTGAGTTGGGGATAGATACTGGCACTGGCTCTGCCGCATTCATAGAAGAAGCAGCCTGGTCTGCAAGCTGTTGTTGATAAACTTCGGCGCGCCATCCCTCAATTCGATCGCGCGATTCTTGATAGAGCGATCGCCCCCAGCCAATATTCCCCGCCTCGTTGATTGCTTCGCGGTATCGCCCTTCGTTGGCTAACTCCACCGCTCGATCCAGATAGGGACGATCTTCCAAAGTTTCAATTTGCGTGCGCCAAGTGGCGATCGCTTGCTGGGCCTGCTCATACCGAGGAGTTCCGTACAAAATTTGCTGGGCTTCTTCTACCGCTGCCTTCAAGCCATCCAAGTTGCCAGAACCTGCCAACTGGTTGGCTTGCTGCAAGCGGTTACTATCTGCTTGATCTTGCTCACGCTCCCAGCGGGCAATCATGTCTTCTACGCTTCCGGGCGAAGCTTTGGCCACGGGTTTGCGGTCGGGTTTGCGCTCCTCTTTGGCCGTTTGAAGCTGTCGCATTAAATCTTGATATCGAGTAGTGGCCCAGTAGCGGTTTTCCAGGGCCAGCAGTTCTCGTCCTGCCGACAACGTGGCGTACCATTCCCGCTCGTCAATATGGTCTAGGCCGCGTTGATAAATGGATTCAGCGGTTTTCCAGGTGGTTTCCCATTGTTCAATAGTGGCCTCAACCCGTTGAGCGATAGTTGAGCGGGCAGGAATTTCCCGAGCTGTGTTAATGGCGGTTTCTAGGTCGCCCTGTTGATAGGCGGCTTCGGCAATGCGAAAAATGGCTTCGGCCCAGGCTTGAATGAGGCGATCGCCATTGGGTCGTAGCGGGTCATCAACTGGAATTTTGTCCACCAGAGCGATCGCTTGCCGATAGTCGGCTGCCGTTGCCTTTTTGGCTAGTAGCTCAGCGCAATAAATTTGTGTCGCAGCAGCAGCTTGGCCCACAGAACTTTGCCAACATGTGGGGGCATCGGGCAATTGGGTCAACGTTCGCACGGCCCAGGTTCCTAACCCGATAGGCACAATCATCACAACCGCTAGCCCAAGCCAGCCATAGCGCTGCAACCAGCTGGGGGAGCTTGCCCGTTCTGAAGTGGAGGGGGAGCTTGCCCGTTCTGAAGTGGAATTGCTATCTGCATGGGGTGGCTGAGGGCTGAGGGGAAAGTTAGCCATAAACGTGCAACACCAATAGACAACAATACCAATAGCTGCAAACAACCGTTCCGTTCGGCTTGCATAACATGGCGATCGCCAACTGAGCCAACTAGGCTCAATCATCTGACCGCATCTTATCTCAATACACCCATCTCACTCACGCTGCACACTCTTTATTTATAACTAGCTTAAGCGAACAGATCCGATGTGAACGGTTCGTGAACGAAAGCAAATGAGGGCGAAAGCAAATTGGTGAGTGTAACCGAGGAAATCTCGCTATTTCTCTCAATGTCGCCACACAGCTGCTACACATCTCTTGCCACACAGCTCACCATCCAGGGAAATGAGATTCTTCGAGCCAGCCTATCTAGGATGGATTTTTCCTGAAATGACTCGGAAGACAAAGCTGCGATCGTCCTCAGCAACCTTTACGATCAACCACTCTTCCACTCGATTACCCTTCCAACTGATAAGAACTGCACCTATTTCTATCCATCGCGCAAACTCAGACCTGAGAGTTCGCTAGGATAACTTAGGTTCGCAACACTACACCAAATTCGTTGTGCCGTGAGTGTGCGCAATGTGGCTGTGCTGTTGCGTCCAGATTCGTCCGTTTTCTAGCCCCAAGTGGGATTGATGACCTTCCATGAGCGATGCGCCCGTCAACTCTGATATTGCCTTACCGTTTGATTCGCTACCCGTCATTCCAACGGCTCCGGCTGGCTTTCGGTCGGGCTTTGTAGGCATTATAGGCCGTCCCAATGTGGGCAAGTCCACCCTCATGAATCATCTGGTGGGGCAAAAAATCGCCATCACATCGCCGATTGCCCAAACCACCCGTAATCGACTGCGCGGCATTCTCACCACGCCAGAAGCGCAGTTCATCTTTGTCGATACCCCCGGTATTCACAAGCCACACCACGAACTGGGCAAAGTGTTGGTGCAAAATGCTCGCATCGCGATTGATTCGGTCGATGTGCTGGTGTTTGTGGTAGATGGTACCGCCGAGGCGGGGGGAGGCGATCGCTTTGTGGCTCAGCTCCTCGAAAAAACCGAAACTCCAGTCTTGCTCGGTATCAATAAAGCCGATGTACAGCCAGATGATCGGCCTGATATTGATGAAAGCTACCGGGCGATCGCTGCAGATCATGACTGGCCTGTCGTTAAATTTTCTGCCGTTGAAGGTACCGGGTTAGACGAGCTGCAAACTCGCCTAATGGAATACTTGGAAGAAGGGCCATACTACTACCCGCCCGATCTGGTGACCGATCAGCCAGAGCGCTTCATTATGGCGGAACTCATTCGCGAACAAATTTTGCGGCTCACGCGAGAAGAAGTGCCTCACTCTGTGGCGATCGCCATTGACCGCGTAGACGAGCGGCCCGACATTACCCATGTCATGGCCACCGTACATGTAGAGCGATCGTCGCAAAAAGGCATTCTCATTGGCAGAGGCGGCTCCATGCTTAAAGACATTGGCACCGCTGCCCGCGAGCAAATTCAAAAACTGCTGATGGGAAAGGTGTATTTAGAGCTGTTCGTCAAGGTACAGCCCAAATGGAGACACTCACGCTTGCATCTGGCCGACCTTGGCTATCGCGTTGAAAAGTAGGCCAGCAGTCAATAAGGCTTGCTCATTCAAAGCGGTACTGGTGCAACGTCTGCACATGAGAACATTGTTTGTAGAAGCCTTACCTGGCGAGACTTCTACAAAGACCTGAGTTTTGGATAAGATGGCCCATTTTTGCGTGCGTGTCGCGCCTGCAAAAATGGGCTTTTCTGAGGGTTGCGCGTCGCACAATCCTCAGAAAAGCCCTTAACCGCAACTGACGTTACAAAAAATAGATGAGTTAACCGTGTGGTGCAATACTCTAATGCTTGCGCCAGGGGCCATCGTAGTCTGGGCAGTCGTTGTCGGCAGTCCAGCCATGGGGATGCATGGCACACACCAACATCTCTCCGTTGTAGGAGTGGCCGTGATAGTTTTGGCAGCCCACACAGGCTGGATGCTCATTCACAATGGGATCAACCGTATGGGAAACCGGTTCCATCGCCTGCATGATGGAAGCTTCGACAGTACTGATGAGCTGAATGACCGGATCAACGAAGCCCTCAACCTCCTGTTCGAAATCGTCTAAGCTGGGGGCGATCGCCTGCTCAAACCGCTCAAACGCCTCTTCTGTAAATTCTGCAACTGCATCAGCCGCATCATTCACACCTTTGGCTACATCCTCAAAAAACTGCTCAACATCTCGTGCAAACGTCTCAAACATTCGCTCCCATTCTCCCTGCCAATCATCCATGGCCATTGTCCTAAACGTGGTGTAGCCCCAAGCGGGAAAGACGCAAAATTTATTGGTCGCGCTGCAATCGTCGGAGTTCTTCTTGCAGCTTTTCGACTTGTTGGCGCAACTCATCCGCTGGGGATGTGGCCTGCGGGGTTGGGGCTTGAGTTGACGATTGGGTTGGGGGCGACGGCTCATCATCCGACAAAATTTCAATCCGGCGAGGTTCGGCAGGTGTGCTATTGCTTGCAGAAGCCGTGGGTTCTTCTTGCGCACGACGCACCATTTCTTCCACCATGCGCTTGGCCTCGTCCGCTGTGATTTCGCCACGAGCTACCAGCTCATCCGCCAGTTTTTGCGCCTGCACGCGCAGCTCCGACAACGTACCGCCAGCCTTTTCACCTGCATAAGAGGCCAGCCCCACCCCCAAATAAAAAGCCTTTTGCACCAAGTCGCCAAAACCAGCCATAGCTTATCTCCTAGATAGCGCCACACGCATACAGCCGATCACATTTCAAAAGCAAAAAATATGACCCAGCATCTATTATGAAGCGAATCCACGCTGGCGATGGACAGGAAAACCGAACCCTAGCTGCAGAGCCAAGACGCAACCTGTTCGACAAAAATTGCCCCAGAAAGCAAAAAGACCCGGAGACCACGCCTGCTCCGAGCATCCCGTATTGCTGCTACCTTCCGGTCCTGACAAAGTTTGGGCGTCGAAGCCGCGTGGGTCCAGGTCTCTTTCAGCATAGCACGTTCGCAAGCTTTCAACGCTTGAATGCATCATTTCCAATCACAAGCTTGCCGTGGGTTGAATAGCGGGTATTCTAACCCCCATAACCAGTACCGTTGAATGCTGGCCACGGCTGCAGAACATTTAACCCCTTCCAAACACCCTCTTAGACTGGGTATCTGGCAGAGCTAGGAGCTTTTCAGTTAGCTCCATTCATACGGCGATCGCTCCCCCACCGATTCTTTGGAGAGCAATTTCTTCTAATAGGACTTGCGCATTTCATCCGAAAAACCAGGAGGTTGAATGATGTTTGGAGCGCTTAGCGCCCCAAACATCATTCAACTGCGTAAGTCCTGTCAAATCTAAAGTTGAAAACAAAGTTATTCGGTGTAGCCCGTGACAAATTCCACACATCTCGTCATCGATCCGCTAGAATTATTAAGGCTTCTTTACAGATAGAAGACCCCTTAAGGGTTCTCAGTTCAGGCTTGTCAAAATCAGCAGGTTTCGCCACATTTACACCTTGCGGAGCCTGAAATGGTGGTTAGTCTACATAACCCTTAAATCTAAACCCGTTCGAATTTCCTATCCAGGTTAAATCTTTTACCATGACCACACCCATTCGCAACGTTGCCATCATTGCTCACGTTGACCATGGCAAAACCACCCTTGTGGACGCATTGCTCAAACAGTCCGGCACGTTTCGCGAAGGGGAAGAGGTTCCAGATTGCGTCATGGACTCCAACACCCTGGAGCGCGAGCGCGGTATCACCATTCTCTCCAAAAACACAGCCGTTCGCTTCAAAGACACGCTAATCAACATTGTGGACACGCCCGGGCACGCCGACTTTGGCGGCGAGGTGGAGCGCGTTCTGGGTATGGTGGATGGCTGCATCCTGATTGTAGATGCCAACGAAGGTCCCATGCCCCAAACCCGTTTTGTGTTGAAGAAGGCACTGGAGAAGGGTTTGCGCCCCATCGTAGTCGTCAACAAGATTGACCGCCCTCAGGCGGATCCATTTGGGGCGATCGACAAAGTGCTGGATCTGTTCATCGAACTTGGTGCAGACGACGATCAGTGCGAGTTTCCCTACCTCTTTGCTTCTGGTTTGGCGGGCTACGCCAAGACAGATTTGGAAGAAGAAGGCTTGGACATGAAGCCTTTGTTTGAGGCGATTTTGGAGCATGTGCCGGCCCCGGTGGGTGATCCAACCAAGCCGCTTCAGCTTCAGGTCACCACCTTGGACTATTCCGAATATTTGGGCCGAATTGTGATTGGTCGCATCCATAACGGCACTATTCACGCTGGGCAGCAAGCCGCTCTGGTCAAGGAAACGGGCGATATTGTGAAAGCTAAAATCAGCAAGCTGATGGGCTTTGAAGGGCTGAAGCGCGTGGAGTTAGAATCGGCCTCGGCTGGCAACTTGGTGGCGGTAGCTGGTTTTAGCGATGCCAATATTGGCGAGACCATTACGGACCCGAACGAGCCTCAAGCACTCCCTCTCATTAAGGTAGATGAGCCCACGTTGCAGATGACCTTCTGGGTGAATGATTCGCCCTTTGCAGGTCAAGAAGGCAAGTTGGTCACGTCGCGTCAGGTGCGCGATCGCCTCTTCCGCGAATTGGAAACTAACGTGGCTCTACGAGTTGAAGAGACCGACTCTCCCGACAAGTTTGCAGTATCTGGTCGGGGTGAACTGCACCTGGGCATTTTGATTGAAACCATGCGTCGAGAAGGCTATGAGTTTCAGGTATCGCAGCCTCAGGTGATTTACCGCGAAGTGAACGGTCAGCCCTGTGAACCGTTTGAATTGTTGGTGCTGGATATTCCAGAAGATGGCGTGGGTGGCTGTATTGAGCGCCTGGGTCAGCGTCGTGGCGAAATGCAGGATATGCGCGTCGGCGGCAATGGTCGCACTCAGTTAGAGTTTGTGATTCCGGCTCGGGGTCTGATTGGCTTCCGGGGTGAGTTTATGCGGCTTACTCGTGGCGACGGCATTATGAACCACAGCTTCCTGGATTACCGTCCCATCTCTGGTGAAATTGAAACCCGCCGTAATGGTGTTCTGATTGCGTTTGAGGAAGGTGTTGCCACCTTCTATGCGATGAAGAATGCTGAAGATCGCGGTTCCTTCTTCATCACACCCGGTACTCGCGTGTACAAAGGCATGATTGTGGGCGAACACAACCGCCCGCAGGATCTAGACCTGAACGTGTGCAAGACCAAACAGCTGACCAACCACCGTGCCGCTAGCGGTGAGGAACTGGTTCAGTTGCAGGCTCCAGTCGATATGAGCTTGGAGCGGGCGCTGGAGTATATTGGTCCCGATGAGTTGCTGGAAGTTACTCCTGAGTCGATTCGCCTGCGCAAAATGTCGAAGAAACTTGCCAAGCGCTAACTCACTGACAATACCCGTCAGGATTGATTCTTGAGTTGACCCTGGGGAGCCACACGGCTCCCTTTTTTGTCTGAATCGTTGCATGGTTCCACCGCGTGACGATTCCGGCGGGAGGTCTCCTCCGAGCTGTAATTGGGTTCGGCAGTTTCTTCTGTTTGGGGCTAAATTGCAGGTTGGCGCAAAAACTCACCCTGAGCGTTGACGTAGACAAACTCGCGATCGATTTGCGCCCAGGCCCATCCATCGGAGAATGAACCCGCATTGGGAAACTGAGGGTCGATCGCCCATGCCCCGGTTGAATCGATGTAGCCATAGGCCGAGCCGAGCTTAACCGCTGCCAACCCTTGAGAAAAATTCGCCGCATAGTCGAACTGGGCTGGAATGACGACATTGCCCTCACGGTCGATATAGCCCCATTTGTTGTCGATGAGGACGGCTGCTAACCCCTCCGAAAAGTCCGACGCGAAACTGTAGGTGGGGGCGATCGCCATCTCTCCATTTGGGCTTAAAAAGCCCCATTGGTTCCCCTCCCGAAAACGTGCCCGTCCTTCAGCAAAGGCAAACGCGCCATCCAACGTCGCTGGAATGATAATTTCACCTGTGGAATCGATGTATCCCCACTGGCCATTGAGTCGAACGGCGGCACGCTGTTCGGAAAAACTACTTGCATCGTCAAATCGCGGCTCAATCTTCCATTGGCCGGATCGCTCGATGTAGCCAAACTGGCCATCCGGAAGCTTGACCGCCGCCATTCCATCGTGAAAGGCGCGGGCCGACACAAACTGAGGCTCAATCACCAAAGCCCCATCTGTGGCAATGAACCCGTAGCGATTACCCGGACGAATCGCCGCCAACCCTTCACTGAAGGGTGTAGCGCTGGAATACTGGGGCGGAATCACAATTTCGCCGCTGCGATCCAAAAAACCATACACCCCGTTGACCTGACACAACGCCAAATCTTCGGCGAAAGCTGATACACCATCCAAACCGGGGTCTACATCTAATGTGGTCGCTCCGGTTGCATCAATGAAAAAGCTGCGATCGCCCACTCTGACTGCAGCCCACCCTTCAGAAAAATCGGCTGCGCGATCGAAGCGAAGCAGGGTGGCATCCGACAAGAGCGACGAAGTAGAGGCAGAAGACATAGACGTACGAGAGCGAATCTGATGAGTGGCTTGCCTGGACAAAAGCAGGCTTCGTTTCCCAGGCTGTTGCAAAAAAGCACCCTCAGCTTGACACGATAGCAGCGCGGGCACAACCGCAACTGTAAGCCCAATCTCAAGCCCAATCTGCCGAGTTCTTGCGGACAGTCTGTGTTGAACCAGACGCGATCGCAACTGCCAACTTTCCCAGCTTCCCATGGCGACCTACCGGCGTCAGCATAGAGGAACCCTCATATTTTGACGCAAGTTTGAGCCACAAACTGTAGCTGTGGGTTCTACCGACCAGCCTTGAGAGCCGAATGCAAGGCGATCGCCCTCGTTTGCTTCGGATTTCTTAAAACAACCTCATGAAATACGCACTTGCATTATGAAGGTTGTGTGAAGTATGCTTTGCCCAAGTTAAGTTTTCAACAAGATTTTCTGCAAACTTAAGGTAAAACCACAAGAAAAAGCTGAGTTTCTGTCATTTTTACTACATTTTTGAATTTAAGCTCCACTTAGCGCCTTCGTTGAGTGAATCCAGTTCAGGAAGGATAATCGTATACAGAAAGCTTGTATGCAAAGCCCGAGACTATAACAGCGACTAGAGCATGGGTTTTTAGTTCTCCGCTGCTGTCCACTTCATAGAGTTCAGTTGAACTAAAAAAACGAAAACTTTGACAAACCATTGTCTTCACATTCGGAAAAGCTCTATCTCAAGGTGGAGTAACCTGATGAATCTACTGAGATAGCTTAAACAAATGTTAAGACGTTCTCATCAATGCTCTTAGTGATCGGTACCTAGTGTGTTCAGTAGACCCTACTTAAGAGAAGCTATGGCGGATTTTTTTGAACATCAGGTTGATGAACCTAATTGGCAAACACAACCGTTTGCCCCAGAGCAGTCACCTCGGCCTTTGTTTAGTCCCCTTTCTCCTGAGGCTTCTCCCGACGTTGATATTCGGCCTGCAACTTCTGAAACGACGGTTCGCCTCGATTTTGATAGTTTGCAGCCCTTTGAGCGGGTAGAACGGCATTTCCAAAAGTTCGGCATTACGTTCAAAAATGCGATCGCCCTTCAGCCTTCCAATCCAGCGTTTCAGCCCATGCCCGGCAAAATGGTGCTGATGGGATCTCCCAAGAGTGGTTGGTTAGAGGCAGTCTTTGATCGGCCTGTGAGCTGGGTATCAAGCTCGATTACGGGATCGCGGCGCACAGTGATGGCCGCCTTCGATGCCAATAATCGCCCCATTGCCCAAGCGCAAACCGCAGGCCCAAACCTGGCAGGATCTAGCTCAAAACTATTGCCCAATTTGGAATTAAGCCTATTGGGCGAAGGAATTCAGCGGATTACGCTGCAAACCTTTGATGGGCAGCTCACGGTGAGCGAATTTAGCTTCAGCTCACTCTAGCTTGGTTGAGCTCTAGCGTGCTTTTGTCGGTGGCGGGATCTTAGAATCCTGAACATGGCACCTCATTTACAGCCAATGGCGCGATCGCACTCACTTCTCTAAGTTGTAAAAGGTTTGCAAACCTATACCAGTCCCTAAGCGCGACACATAGAGTTGGGTCTGGATATTCGCTTGACCAGAACGAGTTTGTTGACATGCGAACGCTGCCTATAAACATCATTCAGCTGCGGAAGTTTTAGCGGAAGTTCGGGCGGTGATGTGCGATCGCCCTAGGGCGGTGAACAGACCTGCTGTTATCTAAGGTTCTCTGGCGGGAACTTTAGAACAGTGCGCTAGAGGATGAAAATTAATTTTGGCTCGCTTCACGCCTTCGATTGGGAAACAACACGGTGCTTCCGCCTTAGCCGTCGTCTTTACATCTCTACAACATGGCGGAGTGCTGCTCGCAAACCTGCTCATTGCTGTTGTGCTGTATTGGGTTGGCACGCTGGCATTTCAACTGGCTACCGTGAATGATGTCACTCCGGTGTGGCCTTTGTCGGGTATCTCCCTTGCCGCACTGCTCATCAGCCGATTCCGGGTATTGCCAGGCATCGTGATTGGCTATTGGGTGCTGGATACCAACCTGTACGGCAGCCTGCCGCTGGGTCTAGCCATGGGAACCGGCGAAATCATTGAGGCATTGCTTGCTGCTGTTTTGATTCGACGGTGGAATGGCGATCGCCACCTATTCAGTGAAGTTCGGTGCATGTTTTGGTTTGCGATCGCCGTTAGTTTGGCGCCGCTGTTTAATGCAACATTGGGAACGAGCCTGCTGCTGTTGAATGGCAGCGTTACTCTAGCCGACTATGGCTTGGTATGGCGAACCTGGTGGACCGCCGATACCGTTGGTTTTTTGGTTTTTGCTCCATTTTTGCTGGTGTGGCGGCGCGGCTTGGGCAATCGCTCCATCTCTTCACTGCAACTGGTTGAAGGGGCTTTGCTGGCCGGACTCACCATCTTCGTGTCGTGGCAAACCTTTGGCCTTAGCCGACCGTTGGAGTACATGTTTTTGCTACCAATGGTGTGGGCTGCGTTTCGATTTGGGCAGCATGGCTCAACGCTACTGGTCATGGGCTTGTCACTGATTTCGGTGCTTACGACAGCGCAAGGCATTGGCCTATTTGCCCAATCTTCGCCCGGTGCTGCGATGTTGCTGGTGCAGTCCTTTGTGGGAGTGGTCAGCCTCACCATTTTGATTTTGTCCTCGACCATTCGCCAGCAAGAAACTGCCGAACTTCGGCTCAAGCAGGCCAATGAATCGCTGGAACTGCGGGTAGCCGAGCGCACCGCCGAATTGTCGCAGTTGCTCACCGATTTGCACAATACGCAAACCCAGCTTGTGCAAACCGAAAAAATGTCCAGCTTGGGACAGTTGGTGGCCGGAGTGGCCCACGAAATCAACAATCCAGTCAACTTTATTTACGGCAACATTAACCATGCGCAAACCTATGCCAAAGATTTGCTGTCGCTGATTGCGCTGTACCACACGCATCACCCCCAACCCCATCCCGAAGTCCAAGCGGCGATCGCCAACCTGGATGTGTCCTTTATTCAGGAGGATCTGCCCAAGCTCCTAACATCAATGCAGATTGGGGCCGAGCGCATTCGAGAAATTGTGAGAGCGCTGCGCAACTTTTCGCGGTTAGATGAAGCCGAATTCAAACCAGTCGATATTCATGAGGGCATTGACAGCACCCTCATGATTTTGCACAACCGCATCAAAGATCAGCCAGATTGCCCCGGAATTACCGTGGTGAAGGAGTATGGCGAGCTACCGCTGGTGGAGTGCTACCCAGGCCAGCTCAATCAAGTGTTTATGAATCTGCTCAGCAATGCGATTGATGCGATCGAAGAATGGAATGTAGGGCGATCGCCCAGCGAAATACGGCATTACCCCGGCACGATTCGCATTCGCACACAGCAGCTTGATGCTAACTGGATGGCCGTCCACATTGCCAACACGGGCAAACCCATTCCAACCGAGGTGCGATCGCGCATTTTTGACCCCTTCTTTACCACCAAACCTGTGGGCCGTGGCACCGGAATGGGCCTTGCCATTAGCCACCAAATTGTGGCAGAAAAGCATGGCGGCCGCCTATGGTGCGAATCGATTGAGGAATTTGCTACCCAGTTCACTATGCACATTCCCGTGCGGCAATCGACCCCAAGCACTTACCCCAGCTCAGCTCTAGAGCCCCCCGCAAACCCAGCCCTACGGGCATAACCCTTGCGGTGTTTTTTAGGGCTTGCGCATTTGTGTTGTGGATTAAATGCGAATACCCCACATATAAACACATCAGATTTAGTGGACTTGCATAAGCCCTAGTTTTTTAACGTGAGCTATGGATCAGCTGAAGTGCCCATTTTTGCGTGCGTGTCGCGCCTGCAAAAATGGGTTTTTCTTAGGGTTGCGCGGCGCCAACCCTAAGAAAAACCTTTAACTGCAACTGACGCTTTTTTCGGAACGGCCGAGAATGAAACCACGCCAAACGGGCTGTGTACAGCAGGCTTACAGCAACCCTCGATATCGAATAAACGTCAGCACTGCCGCCCAAGATCCCAACGCCACTTTGACGGCCACCAAAATATTCAACAGCGGAACGATACCACCGCTTAACAAGGTGCCAAAGTCACCCTGGGGGAGTTCCAAGCCCACCAGGGTGATCAATGCCAGCACGATGAACACCACCACCACCACCTTTTCGATCGTGGCAGCCTTCCAGCGCTGGTATATCGCCTCCATCCACTGAGAGGAGGAGGTGATCGCCACAAGGCCAATTGCTGTACCGCCCGCAACCCCTGCCGCAAATCCGCCTCCCGGACTCAGGTGGCCCCGAATTGCTAGCTCAATCGCCACCAGTGCCGAAATCGTAGCGCCCAACCTCGCCAGCACGACAGATGGGTGATCGGTAAACTGGTAAACCGTGTGGGTGGGTTGCTCATCCGCCAGCAAAAACTTGGCTCCCATAATGGCAATGGTAAATACAATCACCTCAAAGATGGTGTCATAAAGGCGATTGCGAAAAATGATGCCCGACACTGCATTGGGGACTCCACTTTCTTGCACAACCTGTCCCACAATTGATACATCAACTGCATCGGGTGCTAAGTCTGGAAACACCAGCATTTTGATAAACACAGCAATGCCTGCGGCAAGATAAATCCATGTCATGGTTGGTTGTGCTTGGCGGGTGGATGGAACGGTAATAGAAGCGAGGGAAACCAATAAAAAAAGAGTGCGATCGCAGGTGCCGGTTGGAAAAAGCCAACTCCTGAAAAAGCCGAATCAGCCCGAAGTCATATTGGTTAAGCCGGAGGAAGGGGAAGGATGAGACGAGTGCGTGGGGGCGATCGCCGCCTCAACATATTCAAGCTGGGCGATCGATAGCAACTCATCAATTTGAAAGAGTGAGTACAGGCGCGCAATCCGAGTTTGCAACAGATAGGGCTCTAAACCAGACATGCCGCTATCATGGCTTGCTGCTTCCGTCCGGTGGCCCCAGCAAATCGCGTGTACATCCTTTTCGGCCAAGGCCGCCTGCAGCGCTTGAATTGTGGGATAGGCAACCACTTCAAGCCGCATGTGATATTGGGATAATGGTTGGCGCAGCCCAGCCAGCACTTGCTCAAAATGCTCGCAATTCGGCTGCTCGTTAGAGTCAGGGACGTTCGCCGTTGCT
The DNA here is from genome assembly GCF_050565595.1 of Leptolyngbya sp. AN02str. Lineage (NCBI taxonomy): Bacteria > Bacillati > Cyanobacteriota > Cyanophyceae > Leptolyngbyales > Leptolyngbyaceae > Leptolyngbya > Leptolyngbya sp. AN02str. The sequence goes on from NZ_JBNXVR010000022.1 coordinate 66,322, forward strand.
AAATCTGACTCGGTTGCAGAGTCTGCCGCCGTCGTCGCAGGATAGGGTTCTAGCACTCCCAGCCGCATACTCAATGACGATCGCACTGCCACCGCATACAGCGTAATAGAAAGCATTGTGCCCACGAGCGCCTCTGTGAGGGCAACATCTGCCGCGCCAAATAGGGCATACACCAACGCCGCCACCGCGCCCAAAATCCCGCGAACAACCAGCGCATGATAGGGATTGGTTTGGCCGATGAGCATACCCGCTGTGATGGGCATTAATGCTGCGATCGCCAGCATGGCAATATCCAACGAAGCATCATTGGGGGCCAATTCAAACATCATCCTCTCCTTGGGTCGAACAGTAGGCCAGCACATAGCCCAATACCGTGTTCCAAATGGCCAACGAAATCAGCGCTAGCACCAGTAGAGGCCACTCGCGCGGAATTTTGAGCAGCAGCCCCACCACAATGCAGACCGACCCCAGCGTATCTGAGACAGACAGACTGTGCAGCTTGAACAACACCGAGCGATCGCTCACCAACGGCACCGTTCCCCAAAACCAAAACACCAGCCCCACAGCAATCAACCCTGTGCTCAAAATCGTACTCAAGCTCTCCATCATGATTCATTCACCCGTTTGATCACATGGGCCAACAGCATGAGGGCGGCATTACCAACGCTCAAAATAATGACTCCCACCACCCCGATCATCCAGTCATCGCGCACCACCGAAACCATCAAAATCATGATGGATGTTTTGGTGGCGATGCTGGCAAAGGCCAACATTTTCTGCCAAATATCGTCATCTCGGTAGGCAGCATAAATTGGAATCATGAGCGCAGCAATCATGGCAAACAAAATCCAACTCATGGCTTTGGCCTCCGTCGCACGCGATGCACTTCATACAACCCCCGCTCGTGATACTTCAACACAATGGTTTTGGGAGTGAAGGTAATGAGGAAAATATCCAGGAACACCAGTCCGGGCGTTCGATTTGGTCGAACCCGTTCTAGGGTGGTGTCTTCGTACCTGTGCGGTCGCAGCATAATGTCGATCGCTTCGATATAGGCCTGGGGAATGGCGACGATGACCTCGCCCAGTACCCGCAGCCAATCTTGCAGGGCCGATGGGGCAATGCGCCCGCGAGGTAGCAATAGCACCACTGCTAACCCAATTAAAATATTGGCGAAGCTGCCATCGGCTGTGAGCAAAAACCAGATGGACAGTCGCAACAGCAGATCCAAAAAGGTCATCATGCGAGCACCATCCAAAACAGTAACGTGAGCATGACACTCATCACGCCGATAAGGTGTTCGAACTGCTCAAACAGGCGAGGCAGTTGCGCTAGGGTGCGTCGTAGAATGACCCAATACACCAGCCAGCCAGCCCCAGCAATTGCCAAAGACTTTGCTAGGTTGGGCACCGTGTACACCTCGGTGTAAAACCCATTGGCGAGCACCAAGCCACCCAACAACAGCCCAACGGCCCAGATCAATCCAGGCTTTACTCCAGGAGGCAATGCCAGCTTGGGCGGCAGAGCAATGGGCAAAAAAAGGAATCGAGCGAAGGCGATCGCCGTTCCCACTGCTGATAGATTCAGCGCGATTGCCTGCCAGGATGGAAGTTCCTTGAGCGCTAGTGCTTTCGCCCCAAATCCTGCCAGCAGCGGCACCCCCGATATGGACAGACTGGCGATCGCCACAGCCCCCCACAGCACAGGATGAATCCGAGTTTGGTGCAAATCTTTTAGGTTGCGGCTGGGCAATGCCCCCGACAGCAAGAACAAAGTTGCCTTTGCCAGTCCATGGCTGAGGGCATAGAACCCAGCGATAGCCGGAGCGGCAAGCATAAAGCCCAACTGCGAAATTGTGCTCAGGGCTAGTAATCGTTTGGTATCGGCTTCAACCATGGCATAGCTGACCCCCAACAGTGCAGAGGCCACGCTAAAGATGCCCAGCAGTGGCTGCACTTCTTCGACGAGGAGGGCACAGCGCACCAACGGAAACACACCCGCTTTAACCACCACGCCCGACAACATTGCCGACACAGGGGTTTCTGATTCGGAGTGGGTGAGCGGTAACCACAGACCCGATACAAAAATGCCCCCCTTGGTCAACAATCCCAGAAAAATGAGCGCGATCGCCTCAGTCGGTGCCCCTTGCAAGCCAGTAAAGGCAAATGAATGATGGGCCTGGTATACCAAGACTGCGCCAATCAGGTAAAACAGCATAGCCGTGTTGCTGACAAACAAATAGCGCAACGCAACCCAAATGGCGCGATCGGTGCGGGGATAGGCAATCAGCAAAAAGGCTGCGATGCCAATCACCTCCAATGCCACATACAAGCTCATAAAGTCGGCGCAGGCAAACACCGCATTCAGACTGCCATGCAAAATGATGAGCTGCGTATAAAAAAACGTCGTTTTGTTCGTTTGCCAGCAATACAGCAAGACGGCCATCGTCACCAGGGCGTTGGTGAGTATAAAGTAGCCGCTGAGCGAGTCGAGCCGTAGCGTCACGCCAAAACTGTCGATCAGTTGCAGCGTCATCACATCCGCATTCAGCACGAGCTGAAGCCCATAGGCCAGTGATACTAACGCTACGCCAAATGCCACATAGCGGCTCAGTCGAGAAAACAGATAACCGCAAAAGGCTGCAAACAATGGCAGCACCAACCAGGCGATCGCCATTGCTTTCCCATCACTGACCATCAGCCACACATCTTCAACACCCATCATCTTGTTCATGGTGTATTGTTCTTCTCAATTTCAGAGATTTCGAGCGTGGGGTTATCGCGTGCCAATTTCATCACGCCAACCAACATCAATGCTTGAATCGAAAATCCAATCACAATTGCCGTCAAGATCACAGCCTGAGGGACGGGGTCGGCATAGGCCATTGGCTGGTTATCCAACACAATTGGCGTTCGCAACCCTCCGCGCGCGGCCACTAGCACGTAGTAGCCAATTACCCCAGTACTCATCACATCCATGGCAATGATTTTCATCATGAGGTTCTTTTTGAGGACGATGCCAAAAAAACCACACATGATCGTCGCCGCGATAAACGCTTCTAACACGCAATGCTGCCCCCACCAATCACCATTTAGTCGGCTTAAAAGCCCACACCTAGCCAAATCCCATTAACTGATCCCCAGTCGAGTAACTGATCCCCAGTCGAGCGATCGCCCCAAGCCTCAGCCATGGTTCCATAGACGATATTACATGATTTTGTGGATGACTATAGTAAATACATGATGATTGTTTTTATTGATTGCCAAACTTTTATTTATGCTTCTCATTGATAAATTCAGCTTTGGATAAGCTGAAACTCGCATAATCAGAACTCATAGTATTTAGGTCAATCCCTGTTGTGCAGAGACAGTGGAGTCCCCTTGCACGACAGTACCGTGCACGACAGTAATTGACCCGTCTAGAGCCGTTACCCATCTAGAACAGTTCCAAAGTTTTCAATCCATCACCAGAGCAGTACTAGGGCTCACGCAAGTTCGCAAAATCTAGGGTGTTGCAATGCGCAAGTCTAGGCATTGTTAGGCGATCGCTGTGTTGATAGGTCGGTGTCTGTGGAACAGTCTCAACGAGCAAGACATTTCAGCAATCCTTGTCCATGATTCTTATCCGTTACCAAGCTGAAGTGCCCATTTTTGCGTGCGTGTCGCGCCTACAAAAATGGGCTTTTCTGAGGTTTGCGCATCGGGCAAACCTCAGAAAAGCTCTTAAGTGTTTTGAACGCAACTTGATAGATCCTCAATCAAACCTAGGGTATCTATGCGGGAGTATTCGGGGACTCATTTTCTGGAGGAATATCTTGCGATTTGGCATTGGCTTGAGCCAAGCTTTGCCAGTCCACCGTACCAGAAACCAGGCTCTTGCTAGAGGGCACATCGTCGGCTTCCAGCGTGGTCAGCATATCATCCGTTAGAGAAGACATGACCGCCAAGCGGTTGGCCTGCTGCTCAATACTTTTTTCAAATAGGTTGCGCACCAGTCGTCCGTTGCCAAAGGTGCGATCGCGCTCCATGTATAGCTCTTCAAACAAATGCAACAGTTTCGCTTTGGCTCCTTCTGTTAATAAGAAGTGGCCTTTTTTGCACATGATCTCGAAAATGCCGAGCAGCTCTTCGGGGGTGTAGTCGTTGAAGTAGAAATAGCGATTGAACCGTGATTTTAGGCCAGGGTTGGACTCAATGAATAGGGTCATTTCGTCGGTGTACCCCGCCACAATTACGACTAGGCGATCGCGGTAATCTTCCATGCGCTTCAACAGCGTATCCACCGCCTCTTGCCCAAAATCGCGCCCACCGCCGCCATCGCGGGGCACCAGCGCATAAGCCTCGTCAATGAATAGCACCCCATCCAGCGCCGAATTCACCACCTCATCTACCCGCTTAGCCGTTTGGCCAATGTAGCCTGCCACCAATCCAGAGCGATCGGTCTCGATCAAGTGCCCCTTCTTCAAAAACCCCAGTCCTTTGTAAATGCGGCTAATCAATCGACCAATGGTCGTTTTTCCGGTTCCTGGTGGCCCACAAAAGACGGAATGCAACGACACCCCTGTTTGCGCCAAACCCCGCTCTTGCCGAATTTTTTGCACCTTTAAAAAGTTCGCTAGGGTTTTCACCTCTTCCTTAATGTTGTCCATGCCCACCAGATTGTTTAGCTCTGCCAAGGCATCATTTAGAATCTGCTCTAGGTTTTCTTCGGGCTCTGGGGCAGGGGGCGGAGGCGGTGTCGTGGGTGCAGTCGGATTGGCACTCGTTCCTGCAGGCGCGGAGTTGGATGGTGTGGAATTCCCTGCAACGGAATTGGTCGGGGTTGGTGGAGAAATAACGGCCACTCGTTGCAGGGAAGTGGCTAATCCTTTTTCGTAACTTTCAAAATTTTGGTAGTTATGTAGCAGTTGCCAGATATGCGATAAGGCTTCCATTTCTTGCATAGTAATAGTGGCATCTGACTTCACCAAAACTTGAGCAAACTTATAAATGGCATTAGCCGATTCGCTGGCATAATTCGTCTTTCGCTCTTGATCAAATTGATTCAAGAGCGATGGCAACACTAGTTGATCTTCGGGTTGATTTTTGGTTAAATCCAGCAGGGTTTGTAGCGTGAATTTTTCGTATTTGAGGCGATCGCTATCTGAAAAATCCCACTTATTGAGCGCAATATTTAAGATCTCTTTGTCCCGTTTGATCAAGGCGTACATGACTAGAAAAGCAAGGGACTCTGCCGAGCTAATGTGCTGATTGCTGCGAGCGCAAATTTGCACAATCTTGGCCAAGTCCAGCAGGATCAAATCGGCAAATTGGGGGTCAACGGCCAGCAATGGCTGAAACGATTGGTAAAGTTGGTTCGCTTCTTGCCTGACTAGTTTGAAGTTGACAATTTGCCGAAAATCCACAAAGTTCTCCTTGGCTGGGGCACTGATGCTCAAGCGAATGCTCAAGTGGGATTCAAAATATCCCTCACAATCCTAAACGTTTTGCAGATCTTCTGGCGTATTGCAGTTGAATAAAAGCTGCGCCGGAACTGCCGGAATGGGCTGCACTGTTTGAGACACCAACCACCGCTGAAACGATCGCCCTCCATTGTCCACAAACTGCTGCAAACTTGGCCTACATCGCTGGTGGTAAAAGCCACAGAGCGGCTCCCATCCCTGGTGCGATCGCGGCAAATAGGCGATCGCATCGGCAGGCACTTGGGCCAACATGTCTGCCCACTGGCCCAACACTTCCCCATCCAAGTTCGGCAGATCGCACGCCAGCAGCAGCACCCATTCTGCCTCGACCGTGGCGATCGCCTGGGCAAACGCCACCAGTGGCCCCTGGGGTTTTCCCTGTACCTGCTCCACGAGTGCTATACAGCCAGCGGGCATCATGCTGTGGTATTGTGCGACCCAAGGCGACACCACAATGACTGACTGGGCACAGTGCTGCGCTGCTTCGCACACTCGTTGCAACATGGGTTTGCCCTGTACCGTTACCCGCGCTTTGTCTTGCCCCATGCGGCTACTTTGCCCACCCGCTAGCACAACAGCAGCGATCGCACCTTCCATCGTCCCTCCACATTCCCAAAATTTTGGATTGACAGAACCTGAGCCCGTTATAGCGTTGCTGTGAGCACAGCTTTTAACGCAATCGGATCGATATAGATATCTTCAATTCGTGGGTTGGGGTGCAGGAAGCGGTGCAGAAAATGGCCTTCTGGTTTGGTTCCCAAAACATAGGAGTAATTCAACCCCACCAAATTGCTGAGCAGCCAATAGCAAGGATAAACAAAATCTGGGGAAAACAACTCAATCACAGTCGTGTTTGGACGGCAAAATGCCAGGTTTGTCAGGCCGCTGCCATGGGGTGCCACAATCACATCCGCATTGGCAAATAACATCGCCTGCTCTGAAATGGATAGAGATTCCAGCGTCATTTCTGTAAACCCAAACTCCTTCAAGATTTGCAGGAGTTCGGGTTCATTCACCACACGACGGTTGGAAGTTTTGCTGCGGCTAATATAGAGTCTTTTAGCAAATGACGTTGCCTGTTTCGATAGCGTGTCATTTTGAGGCAAAAATATGTCCTGTAAGTAGGAGAAAACCCAGGCTGGCATCCATGCTACTGCTCCAGGATAAGACGGCACAATGAGCGAGGTTGCCTGGATATGGGAATGGCGATCGAGCGGGAGAATTTTGTGGGTTGGAATGCCTAGTTTTTGGAGTGATTCCTGTTGGAATGAATGGCGATCGCTCACCAAAAAGTAATCAATATCCTCTAACTCGATACCGCTGTTAGCTAATAGCTCAACTCGCGGAACTATATCCAGCATCCAATGAAAATACACATGGTTGGATAAGCCCGCTAATACTGCCACCGTTCCCTCAATTGCTTGAAAGGGAGGGAGTTTGCCCGCTCGAAAAGTCCAGTGCTGCTCGGGTAAGGGCTTGGGATGATCGGGGCTAAGGATGGGAAACTCAGGGGATAAATCGGCGAGCAACGCATTCTCTGCGGTCAATACCGCCGTGCTGCTTTGATCGGGGTCAATCCAAAACCGACCGTTGGGAATTACGGAAACGAAGCTTTCAGGCAGGGGCATTGTAGAAGGAAATCGAAAGCTTGTATGAGGTTCTGGATCACTTGTGTTGGGCCGCTTAAGCGCAATTGTTTCGGCAGGATGAATGGGCAAGTAATAGCTCGATAGTTGCCGAGCTTGGTTCACCCATGCTTGGGTGGATGGGTAGCCAATTTCTGGTGTGTCAACGGGAATGATTTTTTCCCAGGCTTCTAAGTCAGAAATTAGCTCTTGTTCATAGAATGCGGCGATCGCTTCCCAAATTTTTGGAGCGACGTTTGAGTTGAGCCGGAGTACCGTTTGAAAGCTCGTGATTGCTTCAGATTCATCTCTTAAATGCAGCTGGGCGATCGCCAAATTGAACCAGGCATCCACAGCTTGAGGATCCGTCTTGACATAGGTTTGAAAAGCCGAGCGAGCCGCATCCCAATCTCCCAGTTGTAAGTAGCTATTCCCCAGGTATTGGTAAGGCTTTGTGATGCTGGAATCGAGCTGAAGCGCGTGTTGGTAATGGGCGATCGCATTCGTGGCATCTCCCGTCGCGGCTTGGCTACGCCCCAGCTCAATCCACAAAGCTACATGTTGGGGATGGTGCGATAAGCCTTCTTGGGCGATCGCCTGAGCTGCGTTGTACTCTCCTGCGTCCCACAAGGTTTGGCATAGGGCCACAAATACTGCTGCCGTTTGCAAGGGCAGTGCTTGCTCTAAAGCTGCGATCGCCAACGGGTACAGGCCGTGATGCCGTAAGCCCTGGCCCAGCGACAAGTAGACCTCTGGCTTCGAGGGTGACTGCGTTAGCGTTTGCACAAAGGCAGCCATTAAATGATCGAAGGGTTGGCAGGGAGGGGACGTTTGCCAATGGTGTTGCCAACTCTGCACATACTGCGGTTGCAACGAGAAGGCCGTCTTCCAACAGGCGATCGCCCGATCCAGCGCCCCCAATTGTAAGTAGGCGTAGCCCAGATCGCCCCATGCTTCGGAGTGTTGCGCTTGGGACTCGACGGGTATCTTTAAGGCTTGCTCCAGCGACTGGGTTGCGGCTTCCCAATCGCCCATGTGTCCATAGCCATGCCCAAGCTGGATGTAGATTTCAGCCGTGGGGGGTGTTAGGGTTAGCAACGCCTGGAAACTGGCGATCGCTCCAGCGTAATCTTGCAACACCATGTGAGTTTCAGCGAGGCGCTGATAGAGGACGGCACCCAGCGCTAGACTTTCGGAATCGGTGTTCGCAATCCACTCCACAGCCGTTTGCCAAGCCTCGATTGCCCCATCGAGATTGCCCTGAAGCGACCAGAGGTTACCAAGCTGGGCATAGGCATGTGGGTCTTCTGGCGCTAGCTCAATCCACTGCTGACACATGATCGTTGCTTGCCAGATACGACCAGTGCGGTGTTGAAACTGGGTTTCGGTTTTCAGGACTGCTAGGAGTTGGTCGATATGGGTTTCTGCGGCGATTGCATCATCCAGGGAAATTCCCTCTAGCCAAATGGCCTGCGCCTGTTCGGCATCGCCTTGCAGCAACCAGGCCAAACCCAGGTACCAGACCACCATTGGATCGTGTGGCTGTACGGTTAAGAGGTCAGTAAAGCGGGCGATCGCGCCAGAGGGATCTCCTGTTCGTAACTGTTCTAGTGCGTCTTCCATAGGTTTTAGGTGGATTCTGCAAGCGTTGGTGCGGCGATCGTTTGTATTGGCAGGTGATGGGCTCCAGCTTGCGCCATGGCTGCCTCATCGTTGTGGGGTAAATCCAGCCGATGGGCAACGTGGGGCAAGAGCGATCGCCACTGTTGGGTTGTCACTTGACTCAGCAGCACAATATCTGGCCCGGATTCGTCCATTTCCAATGCTTCCTCGCTGAGCAAATGCAGCAATACGCTAGAAATGGCCAGGTCGGCTTCTTCGGGGTCTATCTCGCCAATGGTGACCAATAAGGTGCTGGCGGCTGGCTCTGGCTGGGCGATCGCCGTGCGAAACAATCGTGCCAACTCGTCAAACAGAACCTCTTCGGGTTGGTTCCAATCGGGGAAGGCCAGAACATTGTGCGATCGCAGCCGAAACTGGCTTAAGTCAGCGGTTGGAGTCGGTGCTGACGTGCGATGTAGCCGAGTTAACATCGTTTCAGCCTCTACCAGGGCCGGTATAAGTTTTAGTGTTGCTTGAGCGGTACGCATGGCTAGCCCCATATCGCCCAGCTGTTCTGCTGTTCGGGCGATATGCCATAGCATTTGCCAGTGGGAGCTTGCTCCATCCAGGCCGCTATCTTTGCGGAACCATACGCCGGTAAAGTCGATCGCCCGTAAGGGAAAGTGAATTTGTCGCGCCCGCTCAAACTCGTGAATCGCCTGACGGCAGCCTTCCCAAAATCCGTAATCATCAATTTGCACGACACCCTGAGGCACGACCTGGTCGTACAGCAGGTTAAAGATATCCAGCGTGGACTCGTACCAATCGCCATCGGCATGCAGCAGGGCGATCGCCCCAATTTCATCGCGATGCTGGGGCAAGGTGTCTTGAAATAGGCCTTTTAATGGAACCACCACATCGGTGACGCCTAATGCCTCACACACCACCTGCAAGTTTTCTTCCAGGGGAGCTTTAAGCGTCCCGGCGCCAAATCCTGTCTCATTTGCGGGAATACCGTCGTGTTTATCCAGTTCAACCGGGTCGGGCATGCCTTCGTAGGTGTCGCAGGCATAGAGCTTGCGAGGCCGCTGGCTATAGCGCTGAATCACCGCCGCTAGCAGCGCCGATGCACCCCCTTTGAACGTGCCACACTCGACAAAGTTGCCGGGCACATCTTCGAGACAGATCTGCTTAGCCAGCGCATACAGCGAAAATAGGCGATATTCCGATAGCAGGGTGTAGGGGCGCACGGTGTCCATCAGCGCTTGAAACTCGCTGTAGGTGGATTGCCCCAATGCCTCGTGCGCCTGATTGGCCCAGGCGTGGTGTCGCAAACTTAACGCCAGGTTGCCGTGTTGCCAGTACAGGTGGCTAAGGTGGGCATGGGCGATCGCCGCTCCAGAATTTAGCGCGATCGCTTGCTCAAACACCTCCTGGGCCGCATCCCAATCTCCCTTGACAAAGGCTGTGCGTCCCACCCGCTCCAGGTCAACAATTTGGGGTGCAACGGTTGCATCTGTATGGGTGGGAATGGGGATGGGGGGCAGTTGTTCGACCTGGTGCAGCAGTTGACCGAGCACATCGCTGGGATTGGGGGCGATCGCTACCGGGTGGGATGCCATGCCGCACACCTCGTAGTGTTGCAGGTGGGGCGGCACCGTCCAGTTCACCGACGGATCGGGCTGGTGGCTCACAGGCTGTACATTGCCCCGCCACGCAATGCCCATAATCTGCATAGTCTGGTACACCAGCGTATTCCAGCCCTGCTGCCGAAAGTAGTCCAACCCCTGCGCCACATCTGGCGATGTCAAATCGTGAAAGACAATCAGGGCATCCTCAGCGGCTAACGCTTCGCAGGCGATCGCATCTTGCAGGGGGCCGGGTGCTTCGTGGTTGCCATCAATAAATATGAGTGACCAGAGGCGCTGGTGTTGGTTGGCAATGTCTTCAACCTTTTGCGGACTGTAGCCAGGAAAAAGCGTCACGCGATCGCCCACACCCGCCGCCGCCAACGATCCGCTTACGCTATCGTATATCTCTGGCTGCTCCAGCAAGGGATCAACCACATCTAGCGTCACGCCTGCCAGCGCCAAATGACAGGCCGACCAGCCCATCCAGCAGCCAATCTCTAGCGCCCGCTGGCCCGCAAACTGCCGAGCCAAATTGTGCAAAATTTGTGCCTCATCTCGACTCAAAAACCCAATGATCGGGTATCGCGCATCCACATACCAGTTGTGGGGAATTTCGCGGCGCAGATAGGGCCAGGGACAGGCATGGCGATCGCCCAGCGTCATATGGGGAAAGGCGGCATCTGGCTGCACAATAGCCAGCCCCGGCGATACGTAGTCGCCCATAGGCAGAAGCGATCGCTGCACCACGTCGATGGTTTCGCTCACCATGCGATCGAGGCGGAAGAGTTGCCTAGCACGCGATCGCCCTCGTTCTGCCAGAATTCGCCGCAGATCGGGCTGGTTTGCCCATTGAGTCAGCGTTTCGGCCAGCTCTGCGGCGGTGGTATTTGGGTCAAGGTTGGGGTTTGGCAGCAGTTGGCCCGTATCGCCCAAGGCTTCGGGAATGCCACTCACCGCTGAAGCCACAACCGGAAGCCCCTTCGCCATGGCCTCCATAATCGCCAATGGCATTCCTTCTAAATAGGACGGCAACACAAACACATCTGCCGCATCGTACCAATCCGCAATGTCCCAGCGTTGGCCTAACAAAAAGATGCGATCGCCCACCCCCAGCGCCTCTATCTGGTCCTGGATCCAGTCTTGCAACGAACCGTCGCCCGCCCAAGCAAAGTACAGCTGCGACCCCACATCGGTCGCTTGCAATTGGGCGATCGCGGCCAGCAGAATCTCGTATCCCTTCACAGGCTCCAAACGGGCTGCCGTCAAGCACAACACCCCATCTTTGGAAATGCCTAGCTCATTCCGCAAGCGTTGGCGAACTGCATCGCTGCGGGGCGCAAAATAAGAGTCTGGTCGGCCATAGTGAATGACCTGGCCCTTATTCGCAGGCAGTCGGTAGAGCCGATGCAGCGCCTCCAAATTGTCTTGCGATACTGCCACCACCGCCCGCGCCGCCCGAAAGTGGTGTTCCAAAATATTCAAGATGGGTTCTGGATCGCTATCTGGTCCCAGGTGGTAGGTCAAATCCGGCGCAACCATCCCCATCACGGACATAAAGGGAATGCCCATTTGCAGCGCGGCTTCCCGTGCGGCCAGATTGGATAGGGCACTGCCATCGCTAAACAGCACCAAATCGGGCTGGGTTTGCTCAAAAATTGTTTGAGCATCGCTGGGGTCGCTCACGGTACGGCTAAATTCGATTTGGGTGTCGTAGTCCAGCCATTGGTGCTGTACTCCCGCCTGCGCTTGCTCTGCCAGCAAGGGATTCTCGCGCCGACTTTGCACCAGCGTTACCCGATAGCCAACGGCCAAAAGCCCTAGGGCGATCGCATGGTTATACTGGGCCACACCGCCCACGCCGGGGTCATCGGTATAAATCAGAATATGCGGGTTCATGGGGGCAATTCCTTAAAAAACGTTGGGCGTGGATACGGGCATACGCTGTGCCGATGGTCATATCCATGGCGAATACACATCCATGGGCGAATACATAAACTGACAAAGGGCTGGCTGGTGAGGCTTACAGGTTATGGATGATGGGCATGCCCTCCTAGCTTGCCCAACAGGCCAAAATGAAGCATCATGCGTCAAACGCATCCCAACTTCTTGAAGGTTGACGGATCAGATTGATTTCATATCTCCAGATCTATCCAGATCTATAGTTGAAGATAAGGCAGGATTGATCGACTTGTGCAGAGCTTCAAGGTTTTGGGTACTGTTTTGTTGAAGCGGCTCAGACCTGTGGCTCGCCTGGATAAGCCGACAGATAAGCCGAATAGGGACGTTTGATATGTCGTAACCAAAAGTCCTCACAAGAACTGAGATGGATGGGTTTAAGAGCTATGGTTCAGCGGGATATGCAGGGTGTGGCTGGAGAGCAGAACTCTCAAAGTTCGTGGCGATCGCGCCTTCCTATCAGAGAACTGTCTGCCGCAGCGGCGATCGCTGGATGCCTTGGTCTGCTGGTGGTGCTGCAATTGCCCCAACTGCGCCAGCTTCAAGTTCGCAGTCAAACCGCGACCGAAGCCGAAATTGAACAAGATTTAACCATTCAGCGGGCTCGGCTCAATGTTTTGCGATCGCTCCCCTCCTTTGGCTTTCAAAACCTCATCGCCAACTGGACGTTTCTCAATTTCTTGCAATACTTTGGCGACAAAGAGCTGCGACAACGCACCGACTATAGTCTTAGCCCCGAGTTTTTCGACATTGTTCTCAGCCGCGATCCGCGATTTTGGCAAGCTTACCAGTTTGTGTCTACCAGCACCTCCATGTATGCAGGACAACCAGAGCGGGCCGTCGGCATTATGAACCAAAGCCTGCAATACGTGACTCCAGAGGCTCCGCCCCAAGCTTTTTACGCTTGGCGCATCAAGGGAATTGATGAGCTGCTGTTTTTGGGGGATATTCCTGCTGCTCAGCAGTCGTTTGAAACTGCCGCCGCTTGGGCTGAAGCATCCAGTTTGCCCGAGGCCGCCTCCGTTGCTGACTTCTCTCGCCAAACGGCTGCATTTTTGGCCAACAATCCCGATAGCCGCTTTGCTCAGTTTTCAGCCTGGTTTATGGTGTTGCAAACTGCTCCTGATGACGAAACTCGGGCGATCGCGGTTCAGCGTATTGAGAGCTTAGGTGGTGCGATCGTACAAAACGAGGATGGCACCTACCAGGCGATTCCTCCGTCATCTGACTAAATCTCGATCAGGGCTCTTTAGCGCTGCATTTCTCAGCGATTTCCCACAGCACCGCAGCCAGAATCTATAATCCTAGTAATTCCGTACAGGCGGAACTCACACCCCCAACAGGGCAATCCATGGTGAAATCTGGACTTTAACTGATGTCGCGATCGCTCATCCTTTTTCGTCCAGACTGCATCGATTATGAAATTAAGTTAAGATTAGTTAACAACTAACCAAGATGCTCTCAGTCTTAAGCAGACATTCTTTTATAAAGAAAGCTCCATAGCAAGCCAGATGCCTCATTGGTACTTTGTCTGAGAAGCACGTCTAGAACAAACGTTATAGCCTCATCAATCAGTCCATTAGGAGGAATATCCTCAGTGAACAAGCGGTGGAGAAACGCGGGACTATATGCCCTTCTGGTTGTCGTTGTCATCTTCTTGGCAACGGCGCTGCTCGATCGGCAGCCCCCCAATATACAAACATGGCGCTATGCCCCACAGTTTATTGAAGCTGTGCAAACGGGTCGCGTCGAAAAAATTACGATTAGTTCCGATCGCACTCGTGCCCTAGCGCAAACAACCGAGGGCGAGAAAGTCGCAGTCAACCTGCCTAGCGACCCCGATCTCATCGAGATTCTGACCCAGAACGATGTGGACATTTCGGTCGCACCTCAAGCCGAAGAGAACATCCTGACTCGGGTGCTGGGTACGCTGTTGATTCCCTTCTTGTTGCTGCTGGTGCTGTTCTTTGTGCTACGTCGCGCCCAAAGCGGCCCTGGTAGCCAAGCTATGAACTTTGGAAAGTCCAAAGCTCGTGTGCAGATGGAACCCCAAACTCAAGTAACTTTCACGGATGTGGCAGGTATCGACCAGGCCAAGCTGGAATTGGCCGAGGTCGTAGACTTTTTGAAGAATGCCGATCGCTTTACTGCTGTAGGCGCCAAGATCCCTAAAGGTGTGCTGCTCGTTGGCCCTCCAGGAACGGGTAAAACCCTGTTGGCTCGTGCCGTTGCAGGTGAAGCAGGTGTGCCTTTCTTCTCCATCTCAGGTTCTGAGTTTGTGGAAATGTTTGTGGGGGTGGGTGCATCCCGCGTTCGCGACCTATTTGAGCAAGCGAAGGCCAACGCTCCCTGTATCGTATTCATTGACGAAATTGATGCCGTGGGCCGTCAGCGGGGTGCTGGGCTTGGCGGTGGCAACGATGAGCGTGAGCAAACCCTGAACCAACTGTTGACCGAAATGGATGGTTTCGAGGGCAATACAGGCATCATCATCATTGCTGCGACCAACCGCCCGGATGTGTTGGATGCGGCGTTGCTCCGCCCCGGTCGTTTTGACCGTCAGGTGGTGGTCGATCGCCCTGATTACCAGGGTCGTTTGGATATCCTCAAAGTTCATGCCCGTGGCAAAACTCTTGCCAAGGATGTGGATCTGGAGAAGATTGCTCGGCGATCGCCCGGGTTTACAGGTGCAGACCTGTCCAACCTGCTCAACGAAGCCGCAATTTTGGCTGCTCGTCGCAACCTCACCGAAATCTCGATGGATGAAGTTAACGACGCGATCGATCGCGTGTTGGCGGGTCCCGAAAAGAAAGATCGGGTGATGAGCGAGAAGCGCAAGCAGCTAGTGGCATTCCACGAAGCTGGTCATGCTCTAGTTGGCGCACTCATGCCCGACTATGACCCCGTGCAGAAGATCAGCATTATTCCTCGCGGTCGTGCGGGTGGTCTCACCTGGTTCACCCCCAGCGAAGAGCGCATGGACTCCGGTCTGTACTCCCGCTCCTACCTGCAAAACCAAATGGCGGTAGCTCTGGGTGGCCGCGTGGCTGAAGAGATTGTCTTTGGCGATGAGGAAGTCACCACAGGTGCCTCGAATGACCTGCAACAGGTCGCTCGCGTGGCTCGCCAGATGGTAACCCGGTTTGGAATGAGCGAGCGCCTGGGACCTGTGGCTTTGGGCCGTAGCCAAGGCGGCATGTTCCTAGGACGCGACATCATGGCTGAGCGCGACTTTTCGGAAGAGACTGCCGCTGCCATTGATGACGAAGTTCGCAACTTGGTGGAGCAGGCATACCGCCGCGCCAAGAGTGTGTTGGTTGACAACCGCTCTGTGCTCAATCGACTTGCCGAAATGCTAGTTGAGCGAGAAACCGTCGATTCGGAAGAGCTGCAAGACTTGCTCGCTAACAGCGATGTGAAGATGGCGTCTATTCCTTAATCGGTTTAGTTTCTAAGGCAATAACTGCAAGAGGGCTCTGTGCGTCGCGCAGGGCCCTCTTGGTTCATGCTGATTGGTTTATGCTGGCGGTTTGTTTCTTTATTGTTCAGAAGACTTGCTGCATGAATGGCTTTTTGCAAGATGAATCGTGGCGCGGCGGTACCGCGCCACGATTTATGCAGGAGGAGGTTTAGGGTTTCAAACTGTTTGACTCAGTACCGAAGCCTAAATGCCCACAGCTCGGTCAAATCGCAACATCTCAAGACTGCGATCGCCATACACGCCCTCAATTTGCTGGCGGCAACAGTCAATTGCAAAATCATTCAGTTCAGATTCTTCTACCCCATACATTTCCTCAAATGTGGGTGCCTCAACCCGGCAGAACGAGGGGCGATCGCAGTAAATTCGGCACTCGCGATTGACATGGTCAAAATTCACACACCAGCCATCCTCGCCGACCAGGCTCAGGTACAGCGCCAACTCCTGAGGAGAAAGGTAGGTATCGAGGTCGGGGCGATCGCTCGGATCGAGATGACAGCACGCACCACATTGCTTCACACATTGCCAAGTTGCCATAGAACTAAGTCGCGATCGCCCCACGAAACAAAATACTGAACCTCTTGATTGTAGACATGGCTGAGCTATCATCGCTCAACAGTCTTTTTCCCTAGAGCCTCGTGGCCTGGTGCCCCGAACGCAAGCATATGTTGAGATTTGTATACATGGCATAAGTTTTCTGAGAAGATAGAGCCCTTCCCCAGGTAAAATGTCTCGTAGGTTTCAGGTAAGACACCAAAATTAATTCATTTTAGGTTCGAGGAAACAATGGATTTTATCTCCAACATCAACTGGGAAGCGATGGTTCAGTTGGGCCTAGTGGCGATGATTATGTTATCCGGGCCGATCGTAATCTTTGTGCTAGCTGCTCGGGGCGGCGACCTGTAATTACTTCATCTAGACATCTTAGGGAACGGATTTCCGCTGAGATTTTGGCTGATGTCGCTACAGATTGTTTCTGTACGATCTCAACCTACTTTATAGTCTCCCTAGTTCGCCAGAGTTGCTCTCGCTAGGGAGTCCTTTCTATAATTTGAGCTATCGTAACGAAGCCGCATTTTTTTTAGAAATCTGACCTCTCTTAAACGTTTCTATAAACTTTCGTGTTTTTTTCCAAAACATGATCACCAAACTTGGACAGCTGATTTGAGTCCAGGGTGATAATATTGCGGTGACTATTTCTCCTTGAAGGAACTGTCGTGATCCGCTCTGCAACTCTCACTCTTCATCCCCCGCTGCCTCCGCTTGCCGAAAACAGCCGCCTGCGGCTATTTTCAGGTTGTGCCAATCCAGGTTTATCCCAAGAGGTTGCTCGCTATCTCGGGATGGATTTGGGCCCTATGGTACGCAAACGGTTTGCGGACGGCGAGCTCTACATTCAAATTCAAGAATCCATTCGAGGCTGTGACGTTTACCTGATGCAGCCAAGCTGCCATCCGGTCAATGACCACCTGATGGAGCTGTTGATTATGATTGACGCCTGCCGTCGGGCCTCAGCAAGGCAAATTACTGCGGTAATTCCTTACTATGGCTACGCCCGCGCCGATCGTAAAACTGCAGGCCGTGAATCCATTACGGCAAAACTGGTCGCTAACCTGATTACGCAAGCTGGTGCGAGCCGCATCTTGGCCATGGATTTGCACTCTGCTCAGATTCAAGGCTACTTTGACATTCCGTTTGACCATGTGTATGGATCGCCGGTCATTATCGACTACTTGGCCAACAAGCAGTTGTCTGACATTGTGGTTGTTTCGCCGGATGTTGGCGGCGTGGCTCGTGCCCGAGCCTTTGCCAAAAAGCTAGACGATGCCCCGTTAGCCATCATCGACAAGCGCCGTCAGGCCCACAACGTGGCGGAAGTGATGAACGTAATTGGCGATGTTGCTGGAAAAACGGCCGTTATGGTCGACGATATGATTGACACGGCAGGAACGATTTGTGAGGGTGCCCGTTTACTGCGACAGCAAGGGGCTCGCCAGGTGTATGCCTGTGCTACCCATGCTGTATTTTCACCGCCAGCAATTGAGCGGCTGTCAAGCGGTTTGTTTGAAGAAGTGATTGTCACCAATACAATCCCCATGCCCGAAGATCGGCGCTTCCCGCAGCTCACGGTACTCTCTGTTGCCAACATCATTGGAGAGACGATTTGGCGGATTCATGAAGATAGCTCGGTGAGCAGCATGTTCCGTTAACCCGTTGCTGGGGTTTTGACGTTGAATTCTCTCTGTAAGAGCCCCATGTATTGCGTGGGGCTCTTGCTTTAGTCTGGTTTGCTGGAACGCGCTGTCTGTTTCGGCGCAGGTTTTTTCTGAAGGATGTGCGTACCCCCAGGCCTTACGCAGTTGAATAATTTTTGGAGCGCTAAGTCTCCAAAAATTATTCAACCCCCTGGCTTTTCGGATGAAGTGCGTAAGCCCTAACCCCCAGCCCTTTCAAGGTGCCCCAAATCGAAGCCTACTTCTGCGAGGATAGGCACAGCCAACCTGTGCATCAGTGAGAGTAGAACTATGTTGGGAGCAATCTTCGAACGCTTTGTCGAGCAAAGCCCAGTCAGGGTGATGGTTCGGGGGTTGATGGAGCGTGTGTTCGCCCCAGAGTCAATGAATGAGTTGTTTGAAGCAACTGCCCAGGTTCAGTACACCCGAGAACTGCTGTTTTCTCACGTTGTAGACCTGATGAGCCTGGTGGTGTGTGCGATTCCCCCCTCGGTTCACGCGGCTTACCGAGCTAAAGCCCAAGATATGACGGTGAGCTTAAGTGCCTTCTACGGAAAACTCAATGGCATTGAGCCCCAACTCAGTCGTGCATTCGTTCAGCACACCGCCTCTCCCTTGGCCGATGTGGTGCGGGAACTGGGAGGCGAAGCCCGCTCCTGGGTCGAGGGCTACCGCGTCAAGCTCGTCGATGGCTTGTGGTTAGCCTCAACCGAGCATCGGCTCAAACCCTTGCGCACCGAAGCTGCTGCTCCCCTACCCGGAAAAAGCTTGGTGGTCCTCCAACCCCAGTTGCATCTGGCGACGGATGTGTTTCTCTGTGAGGACGGCCATGCTCAGGAACGGGCTTTGCTAGAGGAGGTTTTGCAGAGTGTCGAGCCCCATGACCTATGGATAGCGGACCGCAATCTGTGTACTCTAGGGTTTCTTTTTGGCTTGCAGCACCGCCAAGCCAGCTTTGTCATCCGCCAGCATGGCTGCTTACCCTACCAAGCACTGGATGCGCTTCAACCAGTTGGCAAAAGCCAGACGGGCGACGTATTTGAACAGCGGATTACGATCCAACAGAACAACGATGCGATGAGTCTGCGCCGGATTGTGGTGCACTTGTCCCAACCGACCCGCGATGGCGATCGCCAAATCGCCATCCTGACGCCCCTTGTGTCTGAAGCGGCTTCGGCGCTGGACGTGGCTCAGTTGTATCGCGAGCGGTGGACGATTGAGGAATTCTTCCAATCGGTGACGCTCAATTTTGAAGGGGAAATTCAAACGTTGTCCTATCCTAAAGCGGCCTTGTTTTGCTTCTGCATGGCGTTGGTGGCGGCCAATATTCTCGCGGTCGTTCGAGCTGCCTTAGCAAGCGTGCATGGCGTTGGCAAAGTTGA
Source organism: Leptolyngbya sp. AN02str (assembly GCF_050565595.1). Lineage (NCBI taxonomy): Bacteria > Bacillati > Cyanobacteriota > Cyanophyceae > Leptolyngbyales > Leptolyngbyaceae > Leptolyngbya > Leptolyngbya sp. AN02str. The sequence continues at coordinate 85,691 of NZ_JBNXVR010000022.1, forward strand.
AGCGGGGTTATCAGACTTCTATTTGGTCGATGAAGTCCAGAATGTGTATCGGGGCATGATGATTGCCATTGAACCAGCCCAGTGGGAGGTGTTTGAGTCCTTTTCCGTTTCTCAGACCGCCCAACTCCTGCAACAGTTAGCGGCTCATGTCCGTTTAGCGTCGTTTCTAAAAACGCCCAGAGGACCTAAAAAGAAAAAGCCTCCGCTCAAACCGAACCCTAAAAAACCGCATGTCTCAACGGCAAAGCTGCTGAAGCAACCTCCAACCTCACCTTGAAAGGGCTGGCCCTAACCCCTTAGTCAAGTCTGGTTTTGTGCACGCAAAAATGAGGACTTTGGCTTATCCAGAGCTGACGTTGGTTTAGTATGAATGACCTGGCATCGACTGCACGTTGTCGCCGATCGCCAATATTTTTCCAGCCTCAGTTGCTGCGACTTGGGTGTTCAAGGTGAGCTTGTAGAAATGGTTGAAGCGGCTGGTGGGTGCCTGGGTGGGTAGAGTCGCTTGGCGCTGAGCGGCAAAGAGCGCTTGAAACTGAGGAATGCGATCGCCCGTTTGGGGATGGCGCGTTGGCACAATGCAGCGCTGGCAGGGATTGCAGCTCATGAGCATCGCTGAGCCAACCTGTAATGCAATTGGAGCGCCAGTGGGCGTAAACTGCTCGTCTTCCCAAAAAGCGGGAACATTCCCAATTTCTAAGTTGGTGCGAAAGCGCTGCCGAGCCTCGTCAACGGTCATTCCTGGAAACCAGGAGGCAACTGTTTCTAATGTCGCAGTGCTAACCACCGTAGGGCCTGAGGCGTGGGTATCGTCGGGAAAACCCATGTGGGTGTTTTGCTGCAGGGTGATGGATTCCCCAAAGTAGCTGCTGAGCCAGTGCTCTAGCGCTGGGCGATCGCCATCTAAATGAAACGATTGGGGCGTGAGCGTTTTGGTAGATAGGGTGACCACCCGGTTGGGCAAATCAAATTGGGCGCGGATGTGGTGCACAGCCTCGGTGCGTTTGGCATTCACAACCCGGCCCGCTGCGTCGAATAAAGCAAACTCGCGATCGCCCGCCAGTGCTCCTCCTGGCAACAGCGAAACCTGCGATCGCTCAACGCCATCGAGCGACTTGATAGGGTAAATCCAAATGTGGGCAAGGTGGGGCATAGCAAAGCCAGATAAGGAAAGGGTTTCAAGCAGAATAGCGCTTAGGCTAAAAACAATAAACTGCCAACTGCTAGCGAAACTAGAATCGCGTTGTAAATGGCATGATCGGCAGTGCTGGCTGCAACACCTGCATCCTGAGCCTGAGATAAATTGCCCGTGGCCCTGAGTGTGCGATCGCACACCCATTTGTAGCGACAAGCGAACAAAAAACCCGGCAGAATCAGCACAATGCCACCAATCAGCGGAATGCCGGCAATCACATGAATTAACCCAAACACCATGGAGCGTCCCGTAATTTGCGGCCAGGTATTCGCGCCTCGGCGAAAAATGCGCTCTTCTAGCCTCGCCCAAAAGGGAATGCCCAACAGCAGCAATAGCCAAAACAGCCCAATCACGATTGCCGCCCAAGGGACGGTGCCATGCGATAAAGCCGTTGAGGCCGTTTCTGGGGGTGGTGTAGGCAACGGTCCCGATGGAGGTGGCATGGCCTTTGTGGATGCTGATGTGGCGATCGCATTGATGGGTTGAAAGATGATATTTCCGGGTTGCCCAAATACGAGATCCGCCCAGCCCAGCCGCAGCACGGGCGGTACCCTGCGCTCTAGGGTGGTGTAGGTTCCCAACGTGAGCACCACAATGCCAAAGGCCCGTATATAAGTCAGCCAAGGATGGTGAAAATACGTTTGCCAAATGACGCGAAACCGAGACCGATGCCTCCACAGGTCAACTGCTAGCAATCCCACAATGCCCACTGCCAGAAGCCCCGGCAGCCCAGCCCGCAACTGCTCCATCCACTGGCCCTGTGCATAGGCAAACACCAGAAACAAGGCCACCAGCACCGCCAAGCGTACCTTGAGAAAGTTGAGGATGGTGAAAAGATTTTGACCCAGAGCGCGTCGCTGAGCGGGATGTACAACATGGTGAAGGATGGTTCCACTCATCACGAGACTCCCTACGCGATATAGGGAGGCCATGTAGTCCTTGGGCTTGCGCTGAAGCGCCTGATCAAAGCTGGCGATCGCTTCTGAATACTGCCCCAGCCGCAGATAGGCCAAGCCGCGATTGATCCAGGCCAAACCATTCCACGCTTCGGGATGGCTAACCAACGCAAGGGACTGGTCAAAGCTGGCGATCGCTTCTGCCCAACGCCCCAACCGCAGCAGTGTGGTTCCCTGGTTGCACCAAGCGCGAGCAAACGTTGGCGATAGCTCCACGGCTTTGCGAAAGCTGTCCAGAGCCAACTGCAGCCGTTGCTCCACTAAGAAAATAACGCCCCGGCTGTTCCACCCGTCTGCAAGTTCTGGCTGAAGGGCGATCGCGCGATCGCACAACTTATGGGCCTGTTTTCGCTTTCCAGTGATGGCCAGCAGCGACGAAATGGCGCTGAGTAGTAGTGCATTCTCTGGCTCAATCTTGAGCGCCTGGGTATAGCTTTGGATGGCATTGGCATATTGGCCCAAACTGCGCTGAACATGGCCGCGATCGCTCCATACCTGCACCATTGGCGTAGCACTACAGGCGATCGCTTGGTCAAAACAGCAGAGCGCTTGAGTGGGCTGGCCCAGCTCTATCCAGGCCAGGCCGCGATAGTAGTGAGCCAATGGTGCATCGGGTTGGTGGGTTAATGCTGTGTTGCAATGGGTGATCGCCTGCTGAGGTTCCCCCCGGCTTAACGACAGAATCGCCATTCGAGTCAATAGGTGCGATCGCTCTTGGGCAGATAGTGCGGCACTGGCTAACTGCTGCTGGCACTGAGCCAACGTAAACTTGGCGGCAAACAGCGAAAATGGGCGATCGCCTTCATCGGCTCCTGCCTCTAGCGGCACGTTCCCATCCAACGCTTCACAATCTTCATTGGCCTTTTTTGATGAACGCACGCCAAATCATCCGCAACGAGTATCCCTCAAGATGATAGCCTTTGAAATTGGGAGTTTAGAAGGAGCAATCTCATGGCTGAAGGGCAAGATCCCTCCACAGTGATGAAACAACAGGTTGGCAAAGCTGCCGCCGATCTTGTCAAATCTGGATCGATTGTTGGGTTGGGCACGGGATCAACCGCCGCATTCATGATTCAGTTTTTGGGAGAAAAGCTCAAATCGGGCGAACTCACCGATATTAAGGGCATTCCCACCTCGTTTCAGGGGTCGGTGCTGGCCAAGCAGTACGGCATTCCCCTCACCACCCTGGACGAAGTCGATCACATCGATATCGCCATCGATGGAGCGGATGAAGTTGATCCCCACAAGAACCTGATCAAGGGCGGTGGTGCAGCCCACACTCAAGAAAAAATTGTGGATTGCTTGGCCGAGCAGTTCATCGTGGTGGTGGATGGTTCCAAGATCGTGGATAAGCTGGGCACCACCTTTTTGCTGCCTGTAGAAGTGGTGCCGATGGCCATTACCCCCGTCATGCGCAAAATCCAACAGTTGGGCGGTATGCCAACCCTGCGCATGGGCGTGAAGAAGGCTGGTCCTGTGGTGACAGACAATGGCAACCTAATTGTGGATGTGAAGTACGAGGGCGGCATCGACGACCCCGCTGGCTTGGAGCAAACCCTGAACAACATTCCCGGTGTGGTGGAAAATGGCCTCTTTGTTGGCGTCACTGATAAAGTGCTGATTGGCGAAATCAAAGACGGAATGCCCATTGTGCGCGAAATGTAGGCATTGAATTTGATGTTGAGGTGGGAAGGGCGATCGCCCTTCCTCAGTCTCCAAAAGGTGCAAGGGAAGCCACTTGGTTTTTCTTGCATCTTTTTTTGGGCCAGGACTTACGTTGGCTTTTGTCGTGCCCTGAACCCCGCAAATCGGTGGATTGTTGCTACTTTTGGAAAGGTAGAGCCTAATGTTTTGGAATGCTGAGAGACGTTGATAGAGACATTTGGGTTGCCGAACAGCCATTTCGCTACTTTGGACTCAGCATTGGCACCAGAATGACGGTGATTCGGCTGGACAATCAAGAGCTGGTCGTGATTTCTCCCATTCAGATTACAAATGAACTGTCGAGCCAGCTGGAGGAACTAGGTACCGTTCAGCACATTATTGCGCCCAATTTGTATCACTACCTGTTTGCCGCAGATTTCAAAGCAGCTTATCCCCATGCGACGTTTTGGGCAGTACCCGGCTTAGAGACAAAACAACCCAACTTGGCGATCGACCAAATCATTCCGCAGAACGGAAATAGCCCGTGGAATGGCCTTGAGTCCGTGATGCTGGATGGATTTAGAACCGTTGGTGTGGCGAGATTTGACGATCTAAACGAATGCGTCTTGTTTCATGCGGCAAGCCGGACACTGATATTGACGGATACGGCATTCAATTTTGATGAGAGCTTTCCCCTCATCACGCAACTGGCCACCAGAATCGTCGGCAGTTACAACACCCTCAGTCCATCGTTATTGGAACAGGTGGCAACCCACGACAAGCAAGCCGTAAAAGCGGCGGTTGAACGGGTGTTGCGCTGGGATTTTGAGCGAGTGATTGTGGCTCACGGCAGTATCGTGGAGCAAAATGGGAAAGAGAGATTCAAGCAAGGATACGAGCGGTTTCTAGGCCAAACCCTTGGTGCGGCTGTGTAACCCAAACGGCTCTCCGGTTGTGGGGTGAATGCCCGTAGCCATCTAGTCCCGCGTTGTTGAGCCGTTTACCCGTTTTACGTTTGTTTTGGCGTATTTTTCCCAATGGACTATCGCAGATTTGGACGAACTGAACTTTCCATGCCGGTGTTTTCCTGCGGCGGCATGCGCTATCAGCATCAGTGGAAAGATATGCCTGCATGGCAAATTCCCAAAGCGAGCCAGGACAACCTGGAGGCCACGATTCGCCGTGCGCTAGAAGTCGGCATCAACCATATTGAAACAGCTCGGGGCTATGGCACCTCGGAAGTGCAGTTGGGGCAAATTTTACCCAAGCTGCCCCGCACCGACATGATTGTGCAAACCAAGGTGTCGCCCAACGCTGATCCAAAAGCCTTTCGAGCTGATTTAGAGCGATCGCTCGCCAACCTCAAGCTGGATTACGTGGATCTGCTAGGCATTCACGGCATCAACACACCCGAGATCCTGGAGTGGACCATGCGCCCTGGCGGTTGTTTGGAGATTGCCAAACAGTACCAGGCCAAGGGTCGGGTGCGGTTTATTGGCTTTTCGACTCATGCGCCTACCGAGGTGATTGTGGAGGCGATCGCCACCAACCAGTTCGACTACGTGAACCTGCACTGGTACTACGTCAACCAAATCAACTGGAGGGCGATCGAAGCGGCAACCCAGCACGATATGGGCGTGTTCATCATTAGCCCATCCGACAAAGGCGGTATGCTGTACAAACCCCCGCAAAAGCTAGTGGATTTGTGCGCTCCGCTCAGCCCAATCGTGTTCAATAACTTGTTTTGCCTCAGCCATTCTCAAGTTCACACCCTCAGCATTGGCGCATCCAATCCCCAGGACTTTGACGAGCATCTGAAAACGCTGCCCCTGCTCGATCGCGCATCGGAAGTCCTACCGCCGATTCTGGAGCGTTTGGAGCAAGAAGCCATTCGCGTGCTGGGCGAACGCTGGTACAAAACCTGGGAAGTGGGCCTACCCCGCCGCGAAGACACCCCCGGCGGCATGAACATTCGCACCATTTTGCTGCTGCGCAACCTGGCGCTGGCATTTGGGCTAGAAGAGTACGCCCGCACCCGCTACAACATGCTGGGCAATGCGGGCCACTGGGTTCCTGGCACGAAAGCCGACACCGTACACGAACTCGACCTGCGCGCTTGCTTGGTCAATAGCCCCAACGCCGCCATCATTCCCCAAGTTCTGGCCGAGGCACACCAGTTGCTAGGCGGCGCAGATGTGAAGCGGCTGTCGCAGCAATAGCCGGAGTTCGGCTTCGCCCAGTGTATTCGCTTTCCGCCCAAACACCCAACACCCAACACCCTAACCCCCCAAGGGTTTTTGACTGGGAACACCAACCCCTCTCGGAAACTCACTGGGAGTGGGTGCAACTTTTTGCAAATGGATGCAGGTGCGGATGCTGTGGCTAAGGGGAGTTGAGAATTGCTCTACCTGGGCGATCGCCCCACCTAAGCTCTTTGCCGCGATCGCCAGTTTTTTTTCTTCTTCAGGTGTCCATTGCCCGCGATACAGCACGGCATGGCCACCCACCGCCACCAGCGGCAGCGCATACTCCGCGCAAACATTGGCCGCAGCCACGGCTCGCAGCGTCGCCAGGTCGTACTGCTCGCGATGATGAGGATCTTGTCCCAATGCCTCGACGCGATCGCTCACCGTTTGGGCATTGGGCAACGGCAGCTGCTCAATGAACCCATCCAGGAACAAGATTTTCTTGCGGGTGGAGTCCATAAGGGTGACGGAAAGTTGGGGAAGGGCGATCGCCACGGGTACACCAGGAAATCCTGCCCCTGTGCCAATGTCAATCAACCGGGAGGATGCAACCTCTGCCGGATTGGCCAGCATCCACTGCACACCGCTGAGTGAATCCCACAAGTGCTTTTCCCAAAACTCTTCTGGCTCGGTAATGCGCGTGAGGTTAAGGCTACGGTTCGCGACCAAAATTTGCTCGTACAGCGCCTGAAACTGAGCCTGTTGCACGTCTGTCGGCCGCCAGCCAAGGGTCGATTGCCAGCAGTCGAGCAACACAGGAAGGGCAGGAGCAGAAGGGTGAGCCATGGAATCGTGAAGCAGAAATTTTGGTAAATCAACAAAAAATGGGCATGTGGCAAACCGATCTGTGTGCCGTTAGGAGGGAACCTGAGTTTTCATCAGTTGAGAGGGTTCGACCGATTCCAAAATGCCGTGGTTGAGCGTCCAGCAGCGATCGGCGATCGCCGCCAACTCGCCCGCATCATGCGACACAATCAACAAGCTCCATTCCGTCTTCAGTTTGGTGAGCACATTGACCAATTGCTGCCGCATTGACCAATCCAACCCCGCCGTCGGTTCATCGAGCAACAGTAGAAACGGCTGACGAATGAGCTGCACCGCCAACGCCAATCGTCGCTGCTGCCCACCGCTGAGCGATCGCGGCGACTCACTGAGCGAAACATGGCCCAAGCCTACATCCTCCAATGCTTGATCGATGCGCTCCTTGGTCAATTCAGGATGGCCCAGCCGCAACTCTTCCAAAATGGTGCTGCCGCAAAAGTGGCGCTCTGGAAACTGAAACACCAACCCACCCAGCTGTTGCAAATCGTCAGGAGTTAATTCCTGATCGCGCCACATAATGTTGCCCGAGGTTTTTTTCGCCAGACCCGACATGATCTCTAAAAAGGTGCTTTTGCCCGATCCGCTAGGGCCGATCACCAACCCCAACTGCCGTGGTTCCAGCTCCAGGCTAATGGATTTTAGAATGGGCTCTGGTGTTGCGGCAGGATGGTAAACGAGATTTTGAATTCTCAGCATGAGGAGGGATAACAATCGGGCACGGCAAGTTCTCTCAATTGTGGCAAATAATGGAACTATGCGATGGGCAGTGCGTCAGAATTGTTCAATTGCCCCGCCGTGTCTGCCCCATTTTTTGCGTGTTTGTTGTTCACCATTGCGTTGCCAAAGAGTATGAATTTTTCTCGTTCTAACCCGATTCACGCCGGTTCATGTTCCTCTGCCAAAACACTGCGGGCAAGGTGGTACACGGCAAAGCGCGCTGTTACGACTCTGACGGGCAGTGTGGCAATTACCCTCAGTTTACTGGCTGCAGCCGGCTTGGCCGATCCATTTCGGAGCAGTGCGCCTCGCCAAGTTGACTCCCAGGCCGAGGCTGCATTTGAGGCCATGTTTCGAGATGGAGATTATGTGCAGGCCGCAGAATTTCTCAACTCGGCCTCGGCAGATGAACCCCTCACCCACGGACTCAGAGCTTCTATTGCTTACCTTAATGGCGACAAGAGCCAGCTTGGAGAGTACGCTCGACTCACGCTGGAGTCTGCCGAGCGTTTGGCGCAGCGTGATCCACTGCGGGGCAATATTTACTTGGCCGGGGGCCACTTTTTGGAAGGGGGCTACCTGATTGAAACTCAGGGTTTGGTTGCGGCAACTCCGCGTGTGCTGGGCAAGCTTCAGCAAGTGTTTGATCACCTGCGTCAAGCCGAAGCGATTGATGCTGCCGATCCAGAGCTGAACTTGCTGCGCGGCTTTATGGATTTGATGCTGGCGGTGAATTTGCCCTTTTCGAACCCGGCCCAGGCGATTGAGCGTTTTCAGACGAATGCAGGGCCATCCTATTTGGTGAATCGGGGTGTGGCGATCGCCTATCGTGACCTTAACCAGCCAGAGCAAGCTCTACAAGCGGTCAATCAAGCCCTGGAAGAAACGCCAGACAACCCCGAATTGTTGTACCTCAAAGCGCAAATTTTGGTGAAGCAAGGCAAAGATCAGGAAAGTACAACCTTCTTTGGTCAAGCGCTGGAACAGGTGTCTCAGCTACCGCTCAATGTGCGTATGCGCCTAGCCTGGGAAAGCTGCCGCACTAATAGCCGCATTAACCAACTGACCGATCAGCAAAGCCGCACTGAGTGCCAAGCTGCTCAGCAAGCCGTCGCCAATTTATAAAAATTGGCCAGTAAAATTGGCCAGGTTGGCAAAAGATTCGGGAGTAAAAGCTCTTGATGAGTAGACTGCCTACATGAATCGTTGTCCGACTCAGGACAACGATTCATGCTTCAACAAGCCATTCGTGCAGAAGGTTTAGGGAAGGCAGTTGGTAATCGGTATTCTGCGGATCGATTTCCGCCTTTCGAATTATCATCATTGCGAATTATCATCCCCCAAATACACTCAACGGCTGGTGCGGAATTCCCACCAGCCGTTGAGCATGTCGATGACGTTTGCTTGAAAAATGATGACTACTCTTGCGTGAGGCGAGAGCGATCGCCCGCTGAAATACAGGTTTGCATCGCTTGAGGGGTGGTGAGTGCAGAGGCATTTCGCACACCCGTTACGCAGTCAGCAAAGCGCTCAGGCAGCAAGCTGCGGCGGCAATTGTCCATGACGCTTACCAGCACAGGCTGATCCTCTTCTTGACCAATTTGGTTGACGCAGGTGGCCAAATCAATTGGACGACGCACCCGCGTACAGGCCTCCAGGACATCCGTTGCTGCTAGGCTATCGCGGTTGATGCCCGTAACGCAGCGCGACACATCCTGCGGCTTCAGGGCAGAGGCACAGGCACTCGCGGCTGTGGCTTCACCAATGCCCGTATCAATTAGGCTGCTGGTGCAAGAAGCATAGTCTCGAGCGTTGGGATTGAATCGATAGTCAGGTGTGAAAAATGCCTGCGCCGGAGCCGTTGGCACCCCGGCCAAGGTCACCCCAGCCGCCACCAACGATAGCGAAGAAAAGCGGAAAATGCGCGATCGCAAGCCTGTTTGTGCCATAACTCTATGATGTAAAGAATTGAGAAAACAGTAGCGCGTCAAAACGCGATCGATTTCAGAATCAGTGTATTCCGAATTATTCGCATCATCCTAACAGGTGGCTTTACTGCCGTCCCCAACTCCCCAACCGCGCCAATTCTAATTTTTGTTGTTGATGGGTTATGGATATTCAAGAAGAGCTGAACCGTCAGCGAGTAAAACACATTGTGAACAGCTACCGATTGGATGGCGAAGAGCACGATTCTTGCAATTTGTATTTACAAGAATTGCTGTCGCATTATCCGTCGCCGCTGGTTGAGCTGGCGTTGGTCGAGTCGTTGGTCGATCATTGGCTCACTACGCCCATGCCGCGTGGCACCAAGTTTTTGGCCTATACCCATCGCAAGCTGCGCATTTGGGAGGTCGATCCCATTAGCAGCACCCTCAGTCCTGACCAGTTTCAACAAATTACAGGACTTGACCCTGCTCCGGTATTTGGCCCACAAGAGCGGCCCCCGTCTCCGTCGGTAGAACGCACCTCCTAGGCCTATCGCGCTAGGAGCCTGAGTGGCTATGCACTAGAACGCTTTGGCGATCGCTACAATTCCAGCGACCGTTAGCCCTTCTTGCCTGAGGGTGGTGGCTGCGGCTCGTGCCGTTGATCCCGTTGTGTAAATATCATCGAAGAGTAAAATTTCAGTATTCCGCATTGGTCGCTTGAACGTAGGGCCAACGGCAAATGCACCAGTCATGTTATGCTCCCGTGCCGATACGGATAGGCCAAACTGCGCCGTTGTGGCTTTGATGCGCTGTAGTCCCTGTGTTGCTAGTGGTAGGCCGGTCGCACGGCAAAATGCGGCAGCCAGCAATTCTGCTTGATTAAATCCTCGTTGCTGTCGCTTCTCGGCATGGATGGGAATGGGCACTACCAGCAGTTTGCGCCGAGCGGCAGCACCCGTTTGCTTGGGCACTCGCTGCCAAGGGCTTGCCGCTAGGCGTCCCAGCGGCTGGGCGAGTTCTGGGTGGTTTTCGTACTTGAGGGTGGCGATCGCCCGTTTTAGCGTTCCTTCATAGCGGCCCCAAGCCAGCATTGGTAATTCGCCCTGCCAACATGCGTGTGGCGCATCCAACTGGCATTGATGCAACTGTCGCTCACAATCCTGACAAAATGCGATCGCCGCCGTGCGCTTACACAGTGCACAGCGCCCCGACACCACCAAGTTTAAAATCGGTTGAAACCAGGATAGACGAGACACGTAACTCCGTTATAGGGTTGAACTGAGCGATCGCCCCCACCGCGATAACCGCGAATGAGAAACAGGAAAAGATCGTTAACAAATCTATAATTCCGCACCATCGTGCAGGAATTAACATAGTCTTACCTCTTTGTCTTCTCATCTGGCACACGTTCACCCAATTCATCAATTTCGTACCCACTTACTAGAGAGATAACGGAAAAACTTAGCTGCCCATGGCTCTGAATAAACCCAACCGCGATTTACCTTCCATTAACGAACGTATTCGGTTCCCACAGGTAAGAGTGATTGACTCAGATGGCGGCAATCTAGGGGTCATGCCACCCCGAGAAGCGCTGAGAATTGCTGAGGAGAAGGATCTAGACCTTGTTCTTGTAAGCGGCGAAAAGGCAGATCCTCCGGTTTGCCGCATTATGGACTACGGCAAATACAAGTTTGAACAAGAAAAGAAAGCCCGCGAAGCCCGGAAAAAGCAGCATACTTCCGAAATCAAAGAAGTGAAGATGCGCTACAAGATCGAGCAGCACGACTACAACGTGTGCGTCAACCGAGCCGAGCGTTTTCTAAAATCGGGTGACAAAGTCAAGGCAACTGTCATGTTTCGGGGTCGCGAGATTCAGCACAAAGATATTGCTGAAACCTTGCTCAACCGCTTGGCAACCGACTTGCAGGAGCTTGCCGAAATTCAGCAAGCTCCCAAGCAAGAAGGCAAAAATATGATCATGATGCTTGGCCCCAAAAAAGTCTAAGGCGCATGGTTGGGCTGCCTCGCATTTGTCCAATAGCTTGAGTCAGGGCGATCGCCCGTCCAAGTTCTCCAGCACCCTGTTCAAACCAATGGGGTGCTGCTTATTTTTTGCGGATTTATCTTTGCGGATTTACGGGAGACGAGCCCACACGACGACATCCAGGCGGTCTATGTTGCAACAAAACGCAACACAAGCTGCAAAGATGACCCGAAACAAAACAGGCGTGGTTAGATGTTAGGCATTAGCAGGGAATACAAGAAGACATAAGCCAGCAATAAACCACGGTATGGATGTAAAAGAACTAACTCCCCCCCGAAATACCGGAATGCTAGGGCGACGGGTGCTGACATGGCTCAACTTACGACCCGAGGAAAGTGAACGCACCTTCCTCATGTTTGCCTACTACACCGCCACCTCCATTGGCATTCTTTGGCTAGAGGTGAGCGTAGCCGCTCTGTTTTTGGATGAATATGGGGCAGAATCGCTGCCGTGGATTTACATTGTGAGTGCGGGCATTGGCACCGTACTAGGCTCGTTTTACTCCCTGTTGCAAAAGTTTTTGCCCTTGCGCCGCACTATTGTCATCATTGCGGTGTTGATGGCGTTGCCGCTGCCGTTATTACGGATTGGGCTGGATACTGCCGTACTGGTGGGCCTGACTGTCTTCCTGATGCGGCTGTGGATGGAAGCAATTTACATTCTGAATGAGCTGAATACTTCCATTACTGCGAACCAGCTCTTCAATATTCGCGAAATTAAACGGACCTTTCCGCTCATTAGCAGTGGCGTCCTTGCAGCCGACGTGGTGAGTGGCCTGTCATTTCCCATCTTGCGACAGTGGATTGGTCTACCCAACGTCATCCTAATGGCCTGCCTGCTGCTGTTTATTGGGGCGGGCATTTTGTATTACTTAAGCCAGACCTATCACCAGTTCTTTCCTGATTCACCTAAGCGACGACTCGAAGAGCGCCAACCCGACTTCACCACGCGTCGGCTCAAGGGACCAATGCAGCGCTATGTGGTGCTGCTGGTGGCGTTTTTTGTGATGGCGCAAGTGCTGTGGCTGCTGCTGGATTTCCAGTACTTAGCTCAGCTAGAGCGCAATATGGATGTGAGTACGATCGCCGACTTTTTGGCCTTCTTTAGCGCGATTTTGGGCGCGTTTGAGTTGGCGGTGCAGTGGTTTGTGTCTAGCCGCATGATTGAGCGCCTGGGCGTATTTATTGTCACGATGTCGTCTCCAGCGCTCATTTTTGTGGTGAGTGCCCTGTCGCTGGGCGGCGTGTTCAGCATTTTTTGGGGCATGATTGTGCTGCGGTTTGTGGACGAGCTGCTGCGATACACGCTGCTAGCAAGTACTGGCCCCGTGCTATTTCAGCCGATTCCCGATATCAACCGCAGCCGAATGCAATCGTTTGTGCGAGGCATTGCGGAGCCGATTTCCTCCGGCATGATTGGGGTGGTAATGCTGGGGGTGATTTGGGTTTGCCGAAGGCTGCTAGGGCCAGCCGGAGAAGAAACAATTCAACAGGGGCAGAGTTTGGCCTTTTTGGGGGTGATTGCGCTGTGCAGTTTGGCCTGGTTGCTGACGGTGTGGCGGTTGCGATCGCGCTATCTCAATCTGTTAGTGATGACGGCAGCCCGAGGCGAGCTGAGCCTCTCGGAAGTGGATTTGCGATCGTTTAAGCGGCAGATTGCCGATGCGATGGGCGAACGCAACGAAGATGACCAAAAAGCGTGCGTTGAACTGTTGATGCATCTTGACCCCAAGAATGTGTCGGAGGTGTTGGCTCCGCTGCTGTCGCAGCTGTCGCCCGAACTCCAGCGCATGAGCCTTAAGGCGATGAACGAGGTACCGAATCCCGCCTATTTAGACAATGTGCGATCGCTGATTGAGCAACGGCCTACACCAGAAGTGCTGGCGCTGGCGTTGCGCTATGTGTGGCTGACGGAAACCGACCCCAATATTGACCAGTTGCGCGATTATTTGGCCCCAGATGTAGATCCCGAAGTGCGCGGTACGGCGGCTTCTCTGATGCTGCGGCGAGGCAATCCCCAGCAAAAAGCCGAAGCAACCGATACGCTGCGGCGCATGCTCACCCACAAGCGCGAACGCGAACGGGTGATGGGGTGTCGGGCCTTGGGAGAGGCGCTGTATTTGCAAGCCCTGCGGCTGTATATTCGACCTTTGTTGCAAGACGAATCGCTGCGGGTGCGCTGTGCCCTGTTAGAGGCGATCGCAGCCACGCGGCTTGAAGAGTTTTATCCATCGCTGCTGCGAGGGTTGCAGTACAAGTCCACCCGCGAGGCCGCGATGGAAGCTTTGGTGCGGTTGGGGGATGACGCGATTCCTCTACTGGTTTCATTGGGAGAGGATATCTACAAACCAGAGCTGCTTCGCACCTGCGCCTGGAAAACTCTGGGACAAATTGGCAGTGTCGAGGCGATTAATGCACTGGTATCGCACATGATGACCGCTTGGGGAACGACTCGCCGCTCCATTATGCGCATTTTGCTGAAGCTCCCTAACGAGAGCGGCATTGATGCAGTGGCCGATTTGTTAGGCCGTAGCGGCATTGAAATGTTAATCAACCAAGAATTGTCGTTTGTGGGACAGGTATACGCTAGCGTGCTGGACTTAGATCCGCAGGTGGTGCAGGGGCGCGAAGCTGAGCTATTACGGCGATCGCTCTTTGACCTAGTTGAAGATGCCAAGCAGCGGATTTTTTTGTTGATGCGCTTTTTATACTCCTCTGGCACCATCCAGGCGGCGGCGTTTAACCTCCAGTCCGACTCTTCCGAGAACAACGCCCGCGGCCTGGAAATTTTGGACAATACGCTCGATATTCAAAGTAAACAAACGTTGCTGGGCGTGCTGGAACCCGGCACCCCACGGGAAAAGCTGCGGGATTTGGCCGATTTTATTACCCATACGCCCTTGGCCCCGAGCGATCGCTTGCGCACCTTGCTAGAGCTACGCCACTTTTTGTCGGATTGGTCGCTGGCCTGCTGTTTTCACCTGGCACGACACCAGCGCTGGGGCATTACTCCCGAGCAAACAATCGCCGGGTTGCGGCATCCCATCGGCTTTGTACGCGAAAGTGTGTTGTCTTACCTAAAGGTGGCCTCGCCACGGACGCTGCGCGAGTTGCTGCCCATGTTGCAACACGACCCCGATCCGTTAGTGATTGCGCTACGCAACCAGCTCATGCAACAGTTGGGCATGGCCCCCTCCGTCAACGGTAGCCGCAATGGCCATCGGCGATCGCCCACAATCTCCACCCACCAACCAGGACTCGAACCCATCTAGTCCACCGCCATAAATACGGTTTAGGTTAAATCCTGTCGAGATTTGCCCTAAACCCTAAGAGCTGATTTATAAAGAGAAGCTAAAAGCCTGTTATGTTGAGCTTGTGCAGATTTTAGGCTGGATGTAGCCGAATGGGTGCTCATCATGACTCGTCTGCCAAAGATTGCCAATCCTATCCGTAAAC